>CATLCV010000020.1 GCA_949893755.1 uncultured Lachnospiraceae bacterium
AATTCAAAAAATGAGCAAAGGAAGGGAGTAAAATTACTATATTCCATTTTGGAACCCCAAAACGCCGCAAGCCACATAGATACTGTGGTTGCGGCGTTTTATATTTGCATAACTGTTAAAGACGGGAGTATATGCAATTTTTTTGAAAAAATCAATGTTTTTTTATTTTTCTTATTTAATCACAACCTCCCGCTCTTTTATCCCTTCCAGCGGAACCGGAATATATGCCGTTCTGGTCGCCACGGTCAGCTTCACCCTGTGGCTTCCCTTTTCCAGGCCGCCCTCTTTCAGCGCCCGGATATACAGCGGTTCGCCGTATTCCCATTTATAGGAAGTCACCGTTTCCGCTTCCTTCATGGTAAACCAGTCTGTCTTATCCACCGAGATCCGGATGTCCTCCTCCGGAATGTCTGTGCCGTCGGCTGCAACGCGGATATATTCTACCATAGACAGCGGGATCCCCCGATAATAGGTAATATTTGTTTCCAGCTGAAAGCCGATGGGCACTCCGTTTTCGATGACATTTTTACAGGTACCTTCCTTAAAAACATTATTGTCAAACATGGTCTTCTCCTCCTTATCCCTGTATTTCTTTCAAACAGGTATGAATATATGCCTGTTGCATGGCAACCTGCTCCTTTTCCCGCATCTTGCACCCGGCAAGTGTAAAGCGGTTTCCTTCATACTCCGTGGAGACATATCCGTCATATCCATGTTCATGCAGATATTGGAGCAGCCCCTTGTAATCCATGGAATATTCCGGCCCTTCCGGCGTCATCTCAAATGTTTTCAGGTGGAAATGCTTAATATAGGGCATCAGATCGTCCAGCGCTTCGTAAGGATAATTCTCATAGCCGTCCAGTAACGGCACGGAAATCTGATCATGCTCCGATTTCATCGCCTGTTTCAGTTCTTCCGGATATTGTCCGTTGTTTTTGAGCAGAACCTGGTGAAAATCCGTATTCTGCTCAAACAGGGAATCCATATAGTCAAACACCTCCGGCGACGTGCCGATGGAGACCTCATAATCTCGGACAACCCTTGGCATCCTTCTGCAGAAGATCCCTGTATCAATCACCAGCCCAATATATTTTGAATCCAGCCGTTTCATCTCTTCGATAAATGCCTTTGTCTCCGGTACGTCGAAGGCCATGCCCGCATGGATCTCCAGAGCCACCGCCACGTCATACTGCTCGCAACAGGGAAGCAGATCCTCCAGCACCCAGCAGGGCGTCATGGACACCAGCCGGATCAGGTGGATCCCCAGCCGGCTGGCCTGCCGGATTTCCTTCTCAAGCAGCTCCACACATTCCTTCTTGGTCAGAGTACGGTTTTTGTAAAGATTGGTATTCAGAAATACATCCGCGATCACCGGTGTCAATCCCGTCTCCTCCAGAAGGCTATGCCAATGGCGGATCGTTTCCTCGTCCGGTTCGGGCGCTCCTTTGAGCATCTGATCCGGAAGCAGCTCCACGCCCTCTGCCCCGGCTTCTTTGACAAACCGCATGATTTCTCCCAGATCCATGCGTTTATTTAAATATTCATCCTGTAAGCTGTACAGGCTTACACAGGTTTTGATTTTCGACATCTTATATTCCTCCAATTCTTATACTTACAGCCGATGAGATACTCAGGATAAACGAATCTCGCGTCCTTCCCGGGCCGACCTGTAGATCGCGTCCAGGATCTGCGTCACTGTAAATGCCTGCTCAGGCCGAACCAGCGGCTCCGTGTCATTCAGTATCGCGTCCAGCCACTGCCTGCATTCCTTAGAAGCATCCGTACCGCCGCTTGCCCCCTCAAAGAAAGCGATGGAACCGGAATCGGATATATGCTCCTCCGTCAGGACGCCGCCTGTCGTCTCATTGATCACCAGATCGTAGGACTGCTGGCTCATGCCTCCGACCATCTCCGCTCCTGCCTTTGTTCCGCAGAGCGTGGTCGCTGCTTCCCTGGAATCCTTCACATTCAGGGCCCATGCCGCTTCCAGGAAAATGGTCGCGCCGTTTTCCATTTTTATGTAGCCGAATGCGGAATCTTCTACTTCGTAGGTTTCCGGATCCCACGGACCGAACATATTTCCCTCTGCGGCCTCCGGAAGATGTCCCAGTTTCTCAAATACGGATCCCATTACGCTGACCGGCTTATAATTGTCCATGCACCACAGCGTAATATCCAGAGCATGTGTGCCGATGTCGATCAGCGGACCTCCGCCCTGCTGGGATTTGTCCGGAAATACGCCCCAGGTGGGGACGGCGCGCCTGCGGACCGCATGTGCCTTCGCAAAGTAGATCTCCCCCAGTTTTCCTTCTTCACAGGTCCGTTTCAGCATCTGCGCGTCCGGACGGAACCGATTTTGATAACCGATCGTAAACTTCTTTCCGGACTTCTTCCACGCGTCCATCATCTTCTGCGCGTCTTCCGTCGTGGCTGCCATAGGCTTTTCACATAACACATGCTTTCCGGCCTCAAAAGCGGCGATCGTGATCGGGCAGTGGGACACATTAGGCGTGCAGACATGGACCACATCGATCTCAGGATCCTTCAGCAGCTCCCTATAATCCGTATATACCTTTGCGTTTTCCGCCCCGTATTCGGAACAGGCTTTTTGCGCCCGCTCCGGTTTGATATCGCAGAAAGCCGCAATATCGCACTTATCCTCCTGTGACTTCAAAGCCGGGAAGTGCTTCTGATTCGCGATTCCCCCGCAGCCAACAACAGCAACCTGTAATTTTCCGTTTTTCATAATGATCTCCTTTCATAGCGATACCGCATATAATATTGTTGATTTTCTTGTCTCTTTTTAGATACCCTTACAATTTCTCTCCTTTAGCTGCTGCCGGATCTCATCCGCGTCCCTGTCGCTCATATTCCAGAGCAGGCAGGAAGCCGCTCCCAGCAGGAACAGGATGGCCGGAACCAGATTGACTACTGTGTTGATCCCTTTCAGCGCTCCCGCCGTCTGTTCCGCGTTCGCGACATAGCCTGCCGCCGACAGAGCCAGAACACCGAGTGAGCCTCCCAGAGCATTTCCGATCTTTGTCGCGAGACCATAGGTCGCGTAAGCAGTCCCATCGGTACGGACGCCAGATTTCATCTCCATATAATCAACGGAATCCGTAACCATGGAGAGGGTCATCGGAAATCCCACATTGAACAGGCCGAAAATACAGTCGCCGACAATGACCATCTTCATGTTGTCAAACGGCGCCAGGTACATGACCAGAAGTCCAACTGCCTGGATTGCCATGGAGCCCATCAGCACATTTCGTTTGCCGATCCGCTTTGCCGCCGCCGGGACAAAGAATGACCCGACAATTCCCAGGACCGACGGCAGTGTCATGATCAGTGAGATCATGGTAAAGGATCCCAGGCAGTAGATGACCCAGTAAGCGCAGACCGCGATCCGTCCCATAAAGGCTGTCATCTGAATGACCATGACCAGCGTCACGATCATCAGATATTTATTTTTTACCAGATTTCCAATGGTGTCTGTAACAGAAAACTTTGCCTGCTCTCCTGCTGGTCTGACATTCTCTTTTGAGGTGAAAAAGACCAGCAAAAACAGCGGGATGGAAATTATGCCGTAAAGAAGCGCGGTCATCGTATAGCCCCGGCTTCCCGCCACCTCCGCGCCGCCTCCGGTAAAGCCCAGCAGCAGCACCGGGGAGAGGGAATTTACAATGATCATTCCCACATTCATCCCGATACTGCGGGAGGTGTTGATCAGATTCCTCTGGTCTGTGTCCTCTGTCATGACTCCGGCCAGCGCCCCGTAGGGAATGTTGGTGAGCGTATAGACCATCCCGGCGATGATGTAGGTCACTGCCGCCCAGTTCACGGCGGCCGGGGATCCCCCCGGCAAACGGACTGGTAAAGGTCAGTACGCCGAATATCGCTAAAACAGGGCATCCAAACGCTATGTAGGGCCGGAAACGTCCCCATTTTGAACGGGTTCGTTCCGCGATCGCCCCCATCATCGGGTCATTGATCCCATCCCATACGCGCGCCCCAAGCATGATCGCGGAAATCGCGGCCGGAGCCAGACCTACGATGTCTGTGTAAAATATTGTCAGATAAGAACCGACAAAGGTCCAGACAAATTGCGAAGCCAGATCGCCAAAACCATAGCAGATCACGGCGGCCTTCGAGGCCAGTTTTTTTCTGTCATTTCTTTCTCCTTCCTTTTACGGCAAGCCCTGGATTTTTCCAGGCTCTTTCTTTTAAGTACCGATATGCCGGTAAGCATATCGCGGCGGTCGGATCCGATCCTGTTGAGAGCTCTGTGTTTCTATGCCCTTATTATAGCCGTCCGGGAAGGGAAAGACTTCCTTCTGGTTGCGAAAAAGCAGGCTTTCGTTGCAAACAGAAGCCCCATATCAGCTTCCTTTGCAACAAAGCCTGCCTTTTTGTTGCAGACGGAATGCCTGCAAGCAGGACCGCCGCCCTGCATGGCACTGGAAACTGCGGGGAAATAACCTGCAGTTCCCTATTCCGCCTCGTATATATGCAGCAGGCTCACCTCATGAGCCTGCAGTGTCTGCCTGATCAGCAGCTCCCCATCCTTCACATCAGCCTTTTCCATACTCATGCGCGGAAAACAGACCTCTCTGAGATATTTAACATCCTCTCTTCCAAGCCCGCTCTCATACTGAAATTCCTTCCATTCATCGAGAATGCTTCCCTTCTGCCCGTTCACCGTACGCTTTTTAATGATATACGTCCTTCCCCGGGGCATTCCTGTCAGCCGGATCTCCAGATCCAGCGGTTCCATATCCTCAAAAAGTTCATTCACCCTTCCCGGGTCATCCATATTTTCCTTTTCCAGGAAATAATTGCAGCCATACCATTTATAATGAAAGCACAGGATATAATAGCTGTAATGCTCGCTGCGGGTGATGATACAATTTTTTCCGTGCCCAATCACATAATCCCCCAGGCTGTTCAGAAACTCCATGACAAAAAAGGCTGGTTTACGGATACCGGACGTGGTGATCAGCCCGCTGCCTCCATTTGCCACCCGCACGGTATCATAGTAGCTCCCGACCCAGTCCGAGCCGTTCTGCAGGCAGACCAGGTCAGCCATTCCCCAGAGCTCTGACAGCTTCCGCGCGATATAAGCTCCCCGGAAGCAGCTGTCATTCAGATAGTTCCGGTCTGATACCGAGCTGTTCCATTCTACTATATAAAGCCTGCATTGTCCAAGTCCGCATCCCTTCATCAGACTCCGCATCTGTGACACAAGCTCATATTCAATCTCTTTTTTTCCGGACCGCTTCGCGACAACCGTACCCCCGCTCTCCACCGACTCATATGGAAATAAGATATAGGAAATGAAGTCCGGAATGCAGTCCTGTTCCCTGCACCGCGTGAAAAACTGTTTTTGAAAATGAAGATCCCAGTCCACGGATGCCATCGGACCGCCCACCTGCGCTTCCGGAATCAGTTCTCTGACGGTCCGGCAGAAGTACAAAAATGCCTCCATATAATCAAAAGGGAAATCCGGATCCTGATAAAAGAATCCCTGATCCTGGTGGTGCAGGTCGAACCCCGCCTCGAAGATCCAGCTTCCCACTTCTTTTCTGCCGTAGCGCTTCACTGCATGGGCGATAAAGTCCCGAAGCAGCGCCTCCCAGGCTTCCCTGGACTGAAATTCCACATACTCCTCCCCCAAATGAATCGATTCCTCTTCCCCTTTGACCGCCACATTCGGGCGTTTGCTGAAATCCAGAAAAATGTGGATATGTCTGGATACCAGGAAATCAAATACGCTGTCAATTCTGGTATAATTGTACCCATCTATCTGACGCCCGTCGGTGATCATCATTTTTTTCGTAAAAATATTCCAGATCCTTACATAAGAAAACTTCAGGTTTTCCACGAGATATTCCGTGTGAAACTGGAGGTTCGCCTGCAAAAGCTGTCCCACCGGGCCGATATTGATCACTTTGTTCCAGTTTTTTTCATAAGGCTCGCCTTTCCTGCCGTCCGCGCTGACAGAAATAGATTCGTTGTCTCCGTCTGTTTCCCGAACCAGCACACTGTCCTCCAGTTCCTTCCTGAGCCGCTCCCGCAGGCGCTCTTCATCCGCGGCCTTCCTGCCGACCTCCTCCCGTTTCTGCTTCCGGTACTCCGCAGGTGCGGCCCCATAATGCTCGCGGAATATCCGGTTGAAGCTCTGGACATTCGAAAATCCGTTGTTCATCGCGATCCTGGTAATGCTCAGATCCGTGTATTCCAGCTCTGACAGGGCGGCCCGGCATCTTACCCGGCTCAGATAATCCGCAAAATAGATCCCTGTATGCTTTTTGAAAAAGCGGGACAGTGTGGATTTGGATATAAACAGCTGCTCCGCAAGCTCAGACAGGCTGATGTCATCCTGGTAATTAGCGTCTATAAACTGCAGGATCTGACGCAGACGACCTTCTTCCTCAGGTATCACGCAGGCTGTATCACCCTCCGTCTGATACTCTTCGATCAGGCAGTCCAGCATCTGATAAAACAGGCTTGTCGACAGGCATTTTGTTTTCCGGTCCTGTCTGATCTCCTGATAGACCAGCTCCCGCAGGATTCCGCTCAGCCTGCGGTAGGATCTGTCCGCATCCGCCGCGCTGTTGCAGGAAAACAGGATATCACCGCTGCCGGAAAGCTTCCGCAGAAGCTGGGCAGAGCAGAACACTCTGCAGCAGATTCCTCCCCCGGCGCAGCGGACGCTGTGCTGCAGACCGGGATTGACTGCGATTACATCCTGCTTTTTTAAGTGGTATACCCTGTCCCTGATCCTGATCTCCAGTTCCCCCTCAATCTGGAAAATGACTTCCAGCTTTGTATGGAAATGCGTACTTTCCTGAATCTCCTTTTCAATAGAAATCTCCGGATCATCAGACTGCATAATCGGTTCGTTTTCCGGATGAATGCCTGTTTCCATATTGGATTCCTCCTATCATTAGAGTTTATACTGAGCGGCAGATCCATTTACCGCTCAGCTGCGTAAGGAATTATGCCGCTTTGCGGCTGGCGCAGATTTATCTGACGCTCAGTATAGCATATCCTTAATCCTGCGTCCAGCCATCGGCAGCCCCTCTGGATTCTGTCGCAACGAACAGGCTGGTTTTGTTGCGGCACGGTTCTCTGTGATACTTTTATTTGCAACAAAATTCCTCTTTTGCGCAACCAGAAGAAAGCAGCTCTCTGCCGCACCCGTTATAATAAAGTCATTGGAACACAGAGTTTCTCTACAGAGACCGGAAGAATCTGGTTAGGCTGACTGAAATCGAGAAAGAGAGGTTAAAAATGGAAAAGATCAGAATTGGAATTATCGGACATGGATTTATGGGAACGGAACACGAAAAGATGCTTACAGGGATTGAAGGCTACCGTGTAGTCGGGATTTCAGATAAAGATCCCGGACAGCTTGAAAATGTAACGGACGGGATAAAAAAATACGCGTCTAACGAAGAATTGATCCAGGATCCTGAGATCCAGGTCGTGCTGATCGCGGCAAATAATAATCAGCATCACAGCCTTGTGCTCCAGGCGGCCCGGGCTGGAAAGGACATCATCTGCGAGAAGCCGGTGGCCATGAGCCTGGAAGATCTGGATGATATGGTCCGGGTTACAGAGGAATACAGAGTCAAATTTACCGTGCATCACCAGAGAAGGCTTGATCCTGATTTCAGGACTGCCAAGGCAATTTTCGATGCGGAAACGCTCGGAGATATCTACACGATCAAGAGCAGCCTGTATGGTTTTAACGGCAATATGCATGACTGGCATGTGTATGTAAATGAGGGCGGCGGAATGCTGTATGATTGGGGCGTACATCTCCTGGACCAGATCCTGTGGATGATGCCGGACGCAAAGATTACAAGTGTGTACGCCGACATTCGGAATGTGATCAATTTTGAAGTAGATGATTACTTTAAAATCCTTATGAGATTTGATAACCGGGTGACCGCGGAGGTAGAGCTGGGAACGTATTATCTTGCGGACAAGCCTCAGGACAAGTGGTTTGAGCGCCACTGGTTTATCGGCGGAAATAAGGGAAGCGCGTACATAGATGGATTTGATCCGGTGGGGAAGATCGTACGGACAGACGGGCTTCTGAAAAATGTAAGCGGAAAACGAACCATGACGGCCGCCGGGCCGACCCGCTCTTTCGGACCTCCTCCGGAAGGAAAGATTCTTACGGAACCATTGCCGGCAGTAAATACGAATCATGCGCAATATTTTGAAAATTACAGAAAGGCATATTGGGGGGAAGAGGAATTTCTGGTAAAAATCCCGCAGACGAGGCGGGTGCTGGCACTTATGGATGCTGTCAGGGAATCAGGACGCACCGGGAAATCAATTGCCTTTGAAAACTGAGCCGGAAAACGCAAAACTGTGGGTGGATACCCACCCACAAAAGTTATAGAAGTGATTCACCTGTCCTCAGCAAAACCGATTCCTCCGGGGATTGATCTGGCAGGGGAGGGCGGCGATATCGTGATACTCGGCGTGATGCTTCTCAATGCATTCCCGTACCTGTTCAATATCCTCCGGCTGGATCAGCAGGGACATGCCGCCGCACAGCCCGGTCACGATGCCGTGGATATCCGATGCACGCATAGAGATTCAGGATCCCCATTTCTTTCAGCCTTGCTTCCAGGGCTTCATAGAGCATTCTCCCAAGTCCGAGCCTTTGCATATCACAGTCAAGATATATCGTCAGTTCGCAGGACCAGTCATATGCCGCCCTGCTGACAAAGGGCTGTGCGTATGCATAGCCTCATGTCCCGGGAAACCCGGAAGGCGCTCAGCACCTTGTATCCTTCCTTTTCCAGCTTTAAGCTTATGCCCCGGTTGAGGCTTGTATCGTCTTCCAGTAATAAGATGTTTGCCATTGGATGCCTCCATATTCTTCTACATGGTATACGGTTCAATCCGGCAGGTATACTCCTTGGTTTTTTCATCATAGCTGACCCCTACCAGAAGCAGGTTTCCCTTGTAATCTTCCAAAGCCCTTGGATAACATTTGTCATGGATCTGCGTGATCGCGCTTTCTGCGGTTTCATTCCACTTTAATTCCACCAGAAGCGCCGGTTTATCCCCGTGATGTTTTCTTGGAAGGTACACGATATCCGCCCTTCCTTTTCCGGACGGGAGCTCCTTGATCACCGTATAGTAATTACGGGCCACGTAAAATGCCAGGGAAATGGTATAGCTGAGCGCATTCTCGTCATTGTACTGCAGATAGGAGGTTTCGAAATGCGCTTCCTCCACCGCCTTTGCCACAAGCGCCTCATTCTGGTTCCACACCGCATCCAGAGCGGCCCTGGAATTTTTCAGTGCCTTCGATACCTCTCCCCAGTCGGAATTGCTGATGGACGTGATATATTCATTTAAAATCTCTTCATTCGGAATAAATACCTCGCCCCTGTCACTGCGGTATCCCAGGTATCCCAGATGCACAAGGAGGGTCAATACGTCATCCCTGGAATGGAAGGTCACCATGTCGTTGGTAAAGCTGCGGATATCCACCGGGACTCCGTTCTTCCCGTCCATCATCTGGAGGATCGCATCCTTCAGCCCTTCGAAATTCAGGTCAATGTAGGAGCGGAGGGCCTCGAAGGTCTCTGTCTGATTCCAGTAAAACTGAAATTTTCCAAAACGCATGGCGCTGACTACGGAACGGGGGTTGTAGACAGAGCCCACGCCTTCCAGGAAATATCCGTCATACCATTTCTTCGTTTCCTCAAAATCCATGCCGTACCGCCGGCACAGCTCCCTGACCTCGGCTTCCGTGAAGCCTACATATTCGGCCAGCGCCCCCTGGAAAACCATGGAAAATTCGTCGAACATATTCAGGGCACTGTGGGTTCCGTATTTTTTGATCGGAAGGATCCCTGTCATATAGCACAGCGCAATATATCCCTTGTCCTTGAGCATATCCCGCAGAAAATCCAGGTACAGCTTCTGAGCTTCCTCCTCCGTCCTGTACTCCCGGAAAATGCAGTCCCACTCATCGATGATGATGACGAATGGGATTTTCGTCTGATTATATATATCCTGCATTGTCCTGGTTAAATTGGTTTCATCAAAATACCTCAGATCTGTATAGCCGTCAAGAAGATCCCATAGTAATGATTTTTTCAGAAGCTGCAGCATTTCAGGCATACTGCTGCTTTGACTCAGGAACTCCTGCATATTTAAAAACAGCACATGATATCGGTTCAAATTTTCTGTATAATGCTCGTCCTCCGCGATCTCGAGGCCCGCAAACAGCTCCGCGGAATCGCATCCCCGGCTGTAATATGCCGTCAGCATATCCGCGGTGACAGACTTTCCGAATCTGCGCGGCCTGCTCATGCTGATGTATTTTTGCAGAGAATTCATCACTCTGCTGCAGTAGCGGATCAGGCCGGATTTGTCTATATATATTTCCGAATTGATGCATTGCGCAAACTTTTCATTTCCCGGATTCAAATAGCTTCCCATGGGGCTCCCTCCTTCTGTCCCTTCCGCACGGTATGATACTGTAACTATAGCAGAGAATTTGTCCGCGGACAAGCGGATTTTTATTTTATGAAAACAGCCGGCAACTGAATAACATTCCATCTGGTATTTTGCTTCCCCACGGATCTGAGTTGTCAAAAATGCCATCGAAGCATGGCTGCACTGCGCCGCCAGTTTTCCCGGAGATAATTGCATTTCATAAAATGCTCCTGTTCAAGCATCTGCGCATGATGGCAGAGGCCTAAATAGGAGCATAAAACAAATTTTTTGTATTGTCATTGAAGCTGTTGTATAATAATTCAGCTTGGGAGATGAGCAGATTATTTGATATCCTGTATTGTGCTAATACGCAAGTAGGTCATCCATTTTCTGGAGAAAGCGGGCGGCATATGCTATAATCATCACATTTTTCCTCCAAAAGTTTAAAATCACAGCATCTGGAAGCAAGTGAAGAATCTGCGTCACGCAAACCCGGCAAACCTGCGAACACAAACGAAGTTTCACAGATCTGCCGGCTGCACCGTATCTTTTTTCTCTCAGGACCTTATTCGATCTTGATAACCCCTTTCACAATGTCCGCCTTATTGTTCACACATTTTTCCAGAGCTTCCTGTATATGATCGAGATCAAAATAATCTGTAACTATATTTTTGATATCTATTTTTCCGGAGGCAACCGCATCGATTGCCATCGGATAGATATTTCTATAGCGGAACACGGTCTTGAAGGTCAGTTCCTTATCCAGTGCTATTCCTATCGGCAATGTCATTTCTCCCGATGCGCTGTAGCCGACGAATACGATCACCGCACCCTTCTTCGCTGCCCGGATCAGCTGTCCGGCAGTAATCTGTGAGCCGGCGGTTTCGATCCCCAGATCGGCTCCCTTGCCGCCTGTATACTCCATAATCCTCGATACAGCGTCCTCTTCCTTCCCGTTAATAACAAGATCAGCGCCCAATTCCCTGGCCTTCTCCAGCCGCTTCTCCATGATATCCACGACAATGACCCTGGAAACTCCCATGGCCTTCAAGGATAATAAGCTGACAAGTCCGATACACCCAGCACCCGTTACCACGGCCGTCTGACCCAGACATGCGCCGCCCTGCCGTGCTGCATGCATGCCCACCGCCAGCGGTTCGATGAGAGCGCCTTCCATCGTGCTTACATGATCCGGAAGCTTAAAGCATAAGCCTGCTTCATGTGCCACATATTCCTGAAATACCCCGTCCACGGGTGGTGTTGCGAAGAACACCACATCCCTGCAGAGATTATATTTTCCCTGTTTACAGAATTCACATTCCCCGCATGTCTTCCCGGGTTCCAGAGCCACACGGTCCCCGACCTTCAGATCCTGCACATTTGCACCGGTCTCCACGATCACGCCGCCCGCTTCATGTCCCAGTACAAACGGAGGCTCCACGATAAAATCACCGATTCTACCCGACTCATAATAATGCAGATCTGATCCGCATATCCCCACGTATTCTATTTTTACCAATACCTCATTTTCTCCCGGCACCGGAACCGGTCTTTCCTGAAGCTCCACTTTCCGCAGGTCTGTCATCACCGCTGTCTTCATTGTCTTCTCCACAGCCTAACGCCCTTCCTTTCCAAAAATATCAGCCCTTTACCGCACCGGCCACCATACTCTCTATGATCCTCTTACTGAAAATAAAGTACAGCAGCATCACAGGAAACATTGCCACCAGGATCCCCGCCATCATACGGGGATAATCGATCGTATATGCCCCCTTAAACATAGTCAGCCCTACCGGCACCGTTCTCAGCGACTCCTTGCTGACCAAGATCAATGCAAAGGAGAACTCATTCCATACGGCAAAAAACTGGATGATCGCAACCGTCGCAAGAATCGGCCCTGTCAGCGGAAATATGATCCTGAAGATCGTCATAAAGAACCCGCTCCCGTCGATAGCCGCAGCTTCTTCCAGCTCCCTCGGGACAGAGGATATGTAGCTTTCGATCAGCATGATCGAAATAGGGATTCCGAATGCGATATACGGAAGCAGCAGCGTATACCAGTGATTCGTCAATCCTGCCTGCTTAAACTGCACATACATGGGAACCAGCAGCGCATGGATCGGGATCAGCATACCGATCATAAAATAATTGTAGATCACGTTCCTGCCCTTAAACCTGAATCTTGACAGTACATAGGCCGCCAGAAAAGATACAATAATAATAATCCCCACGGACAGAACCGTATTCCGCAGACTGTTTCCGATATATCTGAGCATATTCGTCTCCGTAAAAACGGAAATATAATTCTTCAGATTCAGCGAAGACGGAAGAGCCATCGAAGACTGCGCAAATTCCTTCTGTGTCTTCAAGGAGGAGGACAGCAGCCATAAAATAGGGAAAATACAGGAACAGGAAAACAGGATCATAATCACATTGACCAAACCTCTTACAACATTTTTTCCGATCGTCTTCATTTGTCAATTTTCCTCCTTTTTCCATGGCTGCATCACGAGCAATCTGACCACTCCTACCAAAAGCAGGCTGAGCACCAGCACTCCTACTGACATCGCACTTGCATATCCAAAACGGTTTTTCACAAAAGTCGTCTTATACACATTCAGCGCCATAACCATGGAACTGGTTCCCGGCCCGCCGTTTGTCATTACATAAATGTGGTCAAATATCTTCATATTTCCGGCAATACACAGCATAACCGCCGCCAGCAGCGATTCCTTGATCAGAGGAAGCGTGATATAAACCGCCCTTACGATCCCGGACGCGCCGTCCAGCTCGGCCACTTCATAGATGCTGGCATCCACCGATGTCATTGCCGCCATAATGATGACCATATAGTATCCGATATACTGCCAGATCAGTGGAATACTGACGATCAATACGATTGTATCCGGATTATCCAGCCAAGCCCTTGCCCAGCTTTCTGCTCCTGCCATACGGAGCAGCGAATTCAAAAGCCCATAATCATAGTTGAAAATAAACATCCATACAAATCCTACTACGACTGCGGATATTGTAGATGGGAAGTATGCAACTACTCTGTGTACAGATTTAAATTTCAAAAATCTGGCGCTTAAAAATGCAGAGAATATAAATGCGATTCCAATCTGCCCGATCACACATAAAAGTGTGATCAGGATATTGTTTTTAAAAGAATCCCAGAAAGCCGTATCCCGCATCAGGATAGCATAATTTTTCAATCCTACGAATTTCATGTCAGGACCGCCGGACCAACTAAATGTACTCAGATAAAAGGATCTGAATATCGGAATAACCGCTACATAAGTATAGAGAATCAATGCCGGCAGCAGACATATCCAGATTCCCAGCGTTTTATTTGCCTTCGGGGTTCTTACTTTCTTCTTGCCCTTCAAAATTTTCTCCTCCTGCTTACTGCACTATTGGTTTCCGTATCTGCCGTATGCTAGTCCAGATCTGCCTGATCCTGCTCCAGCTGGATTTCCTTCGCCAGGTCTTCCGGAGTCTTCTCTCCGATCAGGAGTGACTGCAGACCCTGATTCATCGTCTCGATCACACCGCTGTCCATACAGGAATCATAGACCGGTACGTGCACTACATGTTCCATCAGTTCCAGATATTCCGTGTACAATTGAGGCAGGCTTTCCGCATCGTATTCCGGAGCTTTCCACGGGGTAACTCCGCCATAGGAGGCAGTAATGTCGGCAACCTTCTTGCCGGTCAGCGCTTTGATCAGATCCACACAGAGTTCTCTTTTTGCGCCGTTCTGAACCTTATTCGACATGGAAGTAAACCATACACAGCCTCCGGACACTGTATTCTGCCTGTCCGTTCCACCGTTTACAGGAGGTAATATCGCTAATTTTGTCGCCTCTTTGACATCCTCAGGCGCTGCCGTATCCACTGGCGGGATAAACCATGTTCCGTTGGCAATGGCCGCTGCCTTTTTATTATAATATACGGTCTGCTGCTCCTGATCGTCAATGGAGTTGATATCCTCATTGAACGCACCGCAGTCAGCCAGTTCCTGGAAAGCGGTCAGTGCCGCGATAAATTCATCATCCGTGAACTTTGCCCCGTCTCCGTTCAAAATGGAGTTGGTCCATTCAACCCCTGTAAAACGGTCTCCCAAAGTACTCAGCCAGCATGACTCCGCAGGCCAGTTGGGTTTATTCCCCATCACAAATGCAGTCACGCCCTTCTCCTGGAATTTCTTTACCGCATCGAGAAGCTCATCCCAGGTCGCCGGGAATTCATCATAGCCGATCTCCGACCACATTTCGGAATTGTAGAAGATCAATCCCGTAGACAAAGATTCTCTCGGCACCCCGTATATCCGTCCATCCAAAGTCACATTGTCATATGCGCCTTCAATATAAGCATCCCTCCACTCCGGATCTGCATCCAGATCGTCTGTCAGGTCCTGAACCCATCCGTTGTTGACGAAATTCTTTGTCCAGGAACCTTTCAGCATAAAGATATCCGGCATATCATCTGCGGAGCCGAGCGCCGCAATTTTGGTCTGATAAGAGGTCTGATCCATTTCCTCTATACTGATCTCCACTTCCGGATGCTCTTCCTGCCACTCATCCAGAGCAGTATAGAAGCCTGTTCCGTACCCGGATTCTCCTACCACGCTTCTGGACACATCCGTCAAAATAGAAATAACCGTTTTTCCATCTTCCGAAGCATCCGCTTCTTCCCTTGAGGTATCTTCCGCCCCGTCGTCTGTATCATCGACAACCGAAACATTTCCGCCTCCGCAGCCTGCAGCCGTTACGCACATTACTGCTGCCAACAAAGCAGCCATTATTTTCTTCTTCATAAGATTTCTACCCGTTCCTTTCTCAATTTCATTAAACTTTTTTACTCTTCAGTTCTATTTCCCCGCCAAATATTTTCTGGAAAACAAGGGATGCCGCGCCGATATACGGCGTTTCCTGCTTCAGGGAAGACAGTTCCACCTGAATCCTCTGGAAACCGTGATGAAACATATGCATATTCATATATTCTTCCATACCCTCTATATAGACAGAGGCAATTTTCTTTGGGATCTCCCCCAATATAATAATGTCCGGATCATACATATTGGCAATCGTGATCAGCATGGTCTTAAGGGCTGCCCTGCATTCCCTGATTCCCTCTTCGGCATAGCGCGGAACCCGCTTCTTCCCGATCAGCTCTGCCAGTTCTTCTACCGAATCCGTTCCCGTTGCCAGAAGCAGATTGGAAATACTCGTATACAGCTCAATACATCCGTTCTGTCCGCATTCACATTTCGGGCCATTGGGATTGATGGAGATATGCCCCACTTCTCCCGCAAATCCAGCGCTTCCATGCTGCACCTTGCCTTTGATGATGATCCCTGCCCCGACACCGGAACTGAAACCGATATATACAAGGGATTTATTCTGGTTATAAGCCCCATAATAGTGCTCTGCCAGGGCGCTCGCATTCATATCATTGTCCAAAACTACAGGTAAGTTATACGAAGCCAGCTCTTCTTCAAAACATATATCTCCGATCCGATAAAAATTCGGCGGAAAGAACAAACGCTTTCCATAAATATCCAACGGCCCGATTGATGCAATACCGATTCCTGCCAGATAATATTCTTTGTTTTCCTCTATGGCACGATCCAGCAGCCCGCGCAGGATAGACAAAAAAGTCCTGTTATCCGCGTCAGCCGGAAGTATCTGAGATTTGTGATAAAAAATCTCTCCCTGTATATCCGATACGATACAATGCACCTCGTAACGCTTCACATAAATACCCACCGCATTGATGCTCCTGTCCGAGATCTTCAGGGTAACCGGAACACGGCCCGTCTTTCTGGGTTCATCACTGTTGAAGCTCTGCGTGCTTTCTTCAATATAGTCGTCCTCGATCAGCTCATTCACAATCCCACTGATTGCCATTCTCGTAAGCCCCAGCCGGTTGGACAGATCGATACGGCTCTGTGCCTTTTTCAGCACCATTTCCTTCAGCACAGCCGCCCGGTTTGTATTTTTTAAAAATTGAAGGTTCTTGACGTGATTTGTTTTTCTTCCGTTTTGCGTTTCTCCTGCCATATATTTTCTCCCATCATCATTGTGACAGATAATCCGGATCTACGAAATCGTCGGGATCCTGTTTATCCTCTTATCTGTAAATATATCATATTCGTCATAACAATGGGTACTAAATTCACTCACAACCGCTCCTTCTTCTCCCGCCTGAAACCAATGTTTTGTATCCGGCAGCAATGTATACTGCTCCCCTTCATGCAAAACGATCTCATGGAACACCGTATAGGTGTCTTCATAGCCCTCCGGCGGATTTGCCGCAGGCTCTTTGGTCCGTTCCCCTTCTACATATAGGTAACAGGTTCCCATTCTTACCCGGAAAGTTTCCTCCTTTCCCTCGTAACCATTTTGGAGCGGAGGATGCCTGTGTTCCGGGCATGTCTGATGCGGGAAGCAAACCATTTCTTTTGCACAGCACCTTTCTGTGTTGATATAGACCACACTCTGCAAACCCACTTTTTCAATATCATTCAGACCAAAATCAGCAATCTCAATTGTCCTTTTTTCTTCTTCCGTCAATTTGATCCCGGCTTTTTCATAATAGGAAAGCGCCTTCGCCCTCAACATCTCACATTCTTCTCTTTTCATCATGGCGTCCTTTCTCTTTGCAAAGACTTTGTAAACTCTTTTTATCAATTGATATATTCAATATATACCCCTGTTTTCACTTTGTCAACCGGATTTTAAGTGAATTTTTACTAAAATATGTCACTTATTTTTGTGCATTATGTGTAAATTGTATTATTTTTATATTTTTTTACTTTTTTCTATTGACTTTATTTGTAATATCTGTTTACAATTAATTTGCAATAATGAATTTATAATACGGATAAATATCAAAAAACAGGAGGAACGTATTTATGTATCAAATGAATCTAAACGACGGCTGGCAACTCCATGAAGCCCCTTTATTTTTCACAGCAGACCATCAAGGCGAAGTGAAGGCTTACACCGACGGCTGGATGCAGTGCAGCCTGCCCGCAGATGTAAGAATGCCTCTAATTGAAAAAGGGCTCATCAAGGATCCTGTCAGATCCGACTACTGTCTGGAATCCGAATGGGTAGAGCAACGGTCCTGGTGGTTCCGGAAAACCTTTGAAGTAAAGGAAGAAATTCTAGAAAATGATATTGTAGAATTAGTTTTAGAGAGACTGGATACAAGAAGCGATATTTTTGTGAACGATACCTTTATCGGTACCCACTGTGACGTACATTTTCCTTTTATAAAAGATATCAAACACCTGTTAAAGGCAGGGGCAAACGAAATTTATGTGCGCATTTCCACTGGCCTTGAGGAGATCACCGACGAACAGCTTTCCGAATTGAACTGGGCCGTTTGCACAGAATATGATAACGGCGGAAAATACCGCGGGGATAAAAGACGTTCTTTCGTTAGACGTCCGCAGTATACGGTCGGTTGGGACTGGGGGCCGCGTGTCGTCACCTGCGGCATCACCGGCAGCGCCACGCTCCGCGGCTACAGGAAGATCGCCATCCGGGAAGTCTCCGTAGTGACTGAAGCCATCCGCCCGGCGGCAGAGCTGTCGGTGAACGTGAATATTGAAAATCTGGATATCATCGGAAGCACAAGCTGCGATCTGCATATCGAGATTTCGCTGGATGGGAACGTCTGCGCCAAGACAACAGAAAAAGAGGTTCTTCTGACCTCAGGCTATAACTATATCAGCTCCGTACTGACCGTGGAAAACCCGCAGCTTTGGTGGCCAGCCGGCTACGGCAGGCAACCGCTGTATACCGTGCGTATTTATGCCGAATGCGGGAAGATCCACGAAGCATGGCCTGAGTTCCAGTATGGGATCCGCACGGTTTCCCTGGATACCTCTGTGATCGAGGGTGAAAACCGCCGTTTTACTTTTGTCGTCAACGATACTCCCATCTTCGCCAAAGGCGGGGACTGGATTCCCAACGATTCTATTTATGCAAGGACAACCGATGAGAAAGTACAGGCGCTGCTGGACGAAGCCATCGAAGCCAACTTTAACTGTATCCGTATCTGGGGCGGCGGATTGTATGAAACAGAGTATTTCTACGCGGCCTGTGACCGTCTCGGTATTTTGTTATGGCACGATTTCATGTTCGCCTGCTCCACCTATCCGGATCACCAGGAATGGTTCCGAAATCTGGCGTTCCGTGAAATGGACTATCAGACCAAGCGCCTTCGCAACCATGCCTGCATCGGCCTGTTCTGTGGTACAAATGAAAACCACTGGCTTTTCAATAAGACCGACACGCCGAAATGGAATATCGAGATCACGCGAAACCGTCAATATGGCTTATACATTCCCAATGTCCTCGCCAAGGAAGCCGTGCACAAGAACTGTCCCAATATTCCTTACTGGAACAGCTCTCCCTACGGTGGAAAGCTTCCCAATGATGATACGGTCGGAGATGTACACCGCTGGCGCGACGCTTTCATGAGCAGTAAGATGGAGGAGCGTGTGGATATTCTGGCCTATGATAATATAAAATCAAAGTTTGTCAGTGAATATGGTTATGGAGGGCCGTGCTGCCTTGAGAGCATAAAAGAATACCTCGACCTGCCGGAGGACGCATCTGTCGTCCGCAGCGGACGCCCGTGGGAAATGCATCTGAATGTATTTGAGAAGGAAACGGTATATGCCGGGATCGAAAAGCACTACGTCGACCATGCCGACTGCCTGTCCATAGAGGATTATATTCTATACGGCGGTATGGTTCACAGCAGCGTACTGGGCTATTCTCTGGAGGCCATCCGCTTTAAAGACTTCTGCTCCGGCGGCATTTTCTGGATGTACAATGACACCTGGGGCGAGGTAGGCTGGACCATCATAGATTATTATTTAAGAAGAAAGCCTTCCTTCTATGGCGTTAAACGGGCATTGGCACATCAGAAGATCAGTATACGCTGCATAGACGGCCAGGTGATCCTGCAGGGCTGCAACGACGGTATGGAGCCTCTGGATTTCCAGGCGGAATACGGATATATTTCCTTCGATGGAAAAGAACGGCATACCAGAAGCCTGTCCTTCCACCTGGATCCACATACGAGGACTTATCTGTCAGAAGAGGCATTGCCTGATTACGACTACAAAAAAGGCAGCATTATGGTCATTCCCGATACACCAGAAATCGACCCAGTCATGCTGATCCTTCATGAGAACCGACATCTTGATTACGCTCCGTCCGCAGTTTCCGTCCTTTCTTCCTCTGAGGAAGAGGGCCAGACCGTTCTCACGGTCACCAGCGAAGGCTACGTACACGGCGTATATGTGAAAGGGAATTATAAATGCTCCGATAACTATTTCGATCTTCTTCCCGGTCAGACGAAGACCATCAGGGTTGAAAACGGAGCGCATGACAAGCTGGAATTCGGACAAGTCAGGTGAAACCTGGTGAAATGAACCACCCCGCAGCAAAGGCAAGGAGCCATAAGGAAACATTCATAAAATCACGACTAATGCCAGGTAAATGGAAAAACAAAAAATGCTATGCAAGAAGTTATTCGGCTGCATAGCATTTTTTTGTTTTTGAAAACTATCCATCTAAATTTTCAGTGTCCAACGGACGCGTAGACGTCACCAAAGGTGACGATCTTTAGGGGCTTGGGGATATGTCACCAACAAGCAATTTTACAGTTTTTCATTTGTGAATAAACTGTGAAAATACGCAAACTTGTGGTAGTTTGCATTGCTTGCGAATTTCCATAGGCTCAAAGAAAAGGTACATTTCTATGCGTTTCAGCTATGCTTTTGCCAGATACTTGCCCATTTGGAATACTTCTATTATAATAGCTTTGAATATAGAAAAAACGGAGGATTTCTCATGGAATTTCGAGTGCTTCAATATTTTCTGGCAGTAGTCCGGGAAGAAAATATATCACGGGCAGCAGATGTGCTTCATGTTACACAGCCCACGCTTAGCCGTCAGATGGCGCAATTAGAAGAAGAACTTGGAACACAGCTTTTTATCCGTGGCCGCCACTTGGCATTGACGGATGCCGGTGTTATGCTTCGCCGTCGTGCGGAGGAAGTTGTGGCTTTAATGGATAAAATTGAGAATGAATTTGAAAATCATGGGGAACTTGGCGGCATTATCTCGATTGGCAGCGGAGGACTTAATGCTTCTCAGATGTTGCCTGCCATTATGGCGGGATTTCGGAAGAAATATCCGAAGATACAATTTCAACTTTATACAAATAGTGCAGAGTACATCAAGGAGCGCCTGGATCAGGGACTGCTGGATTTTGGCCTTTTATTAGAGCCGATAGATGTAACGAAGTTTGATTATATCCGTATGAAAAAAGAGGAAAAATGGGGGTTGCTCCTACGGGCGGGGCATCCGTTGGCTAAAAAGGAAACCATTACAAAGGAGGATTTAATTGGAGAGCCATTGATAACAACAAATCGCCAGTCCATACAGAAGGAATTGGAGAACTGGCTGGGCAGCTCCTTTTCACAGTTAGATATTTTCGCAACCTATAATATTATTACAAATGTGGCTATGCTGGTTGACAGCGGTGTAGCTTCTGCACTTACGATAGAAGGAGCCGTTAATTTATTCGGCAGTGAGCGTATGGTATTCAGGCCGCTTTATCCAGAGCTGTCCATGACTTCGGTACTTGCGTGGAAGAAGTTTCAACCGAACTTTGGGGCGGCAGGCCGCTTTTTGGAATATCTCAAAAGTATGCAATAGGCGTATACTTTTCTATCAAACATAGGTATTGGACATATAAAAGGAAAATGCGTAAAATATAAGTGTAACCGGAAAACGTAAAAAACGAAATCCGGCGGCACTTATTTTTTTGTTCAGATGAAAGAGAGGAAGCCATGACATTAAAAGAAGCTGAAAAAAAGTTTGCCCTGCCCTACAACATTCTGGAGAAATATGTTTCTTTTGGCTTAATCAGAGAGAGCAATATACCGGAGAATTACCGGGATGAAGATTTTGAGCGGCTGGGATTGATAGATACGCTCCTCGGCTCTGGTTTTGCACCGGAAGAAGCAAAAAGGTATTTATTGCTTACAGAAGAAACGGGGACAGATGAACAGCAAATCAATATGTTGAAAAGGGGGCGCAGATCACTTCTGAATGATATTCATAAAAAACAAAAATTTCTTGACAGCCTTGATTATATAATCTGGTCGAAAAAGGGCGGCGGGAAATCATGCTTATTAGGAAAAGGAGCGCAATTATGATTTTGAATGAAAGCTATACACTACCAAATGGAGTGACAATCCCAAAGTTAGGGCTTGGCACATGGTTTATTCAGGACGATCAGGCAGCCGAGGCGGTACGGCAGGCTGTATCTGTTGGTTATCGTCATATTGATACCGCGCAGGCTTATGGGAATGAAGCAGGTATCGGAGCCGGAGTAAAAAGCTGTGGTGTTCCACGGGAAGAAATTTTCGTTACCAGTAAGGTGGCAGCAGAACACAAGACCTATGAGGCTGCCGCAAAATCCATTGACAAAAGCCTTGTGAAGATGGGACTTTCCTATCTCGACATGATGATTATTCACAGCCCCCAGCCGTGGACGGAGGTAAACCAATCTTCAAATCGCTATTATCAGGAAAACAGGCAGGTGTGGAAAGCGTTAGAGGCTGCTCTGGCCGCCGGTAAAGTAAGGGCTATCGGAGTATCTAATTTTTTGAAAGAAGATATTGACAGCCTGTGGGAAACGGCGGAGATAAAGCCGATGGTGAATCAGGTACTTTGCCATATTTCAAATACGCCTGCTGCTCTCGTTTCGTATTGTCAGAGCAAAGGGATTGTGATGGAGGCTTATTCCCCCGTGGCTCATGGAGAAGCGTTAAAGAACGAGAATATTAAGGCGATGGCGGAGAAATATGGTGTGTCTATCCCGCAGCTCTGTATCCGCTACGATTTGCAGCTTGGAATGATTGTCCTTCCGAAAACGGCGAACCCGGAACACATGAGGACAAATGCCGAGATTGATTTTACAATTTCGGACGAGGATATGAACATGCTGATGAATATGGAAAAAATCAAGGACTACGGAGAATATAGCCGTTTCCCTGTATTTGGAGGAAGAAAATAAAAAGGAGGAAAAAACCGTGATTGATTTAAGCAACAGCTTCATTTTTCCCAAAGGGGATAAGGTAGAAGGAGAGAATTTCAAAGGAGAAGCATGGCAGGAACGGCTGGTTCCTATGCAATCAGAGTGGAACTGCCCGATTGGAAATGTAACCTTTGCGCCCGGTGCAAGGAATAGCTGGCACTCCCATCCGGGCGGACAAATCCTTTTGATAACAGCCGGACGTGGCTGGTATCAGGAAGAAGGAAAACCGGCGCAGGAGCTTCATGCCGGGGATATAGTGAGGATTCCGGCGAATGTGAAACACTGGCATGGAGCTGCGAAAGATAGCTGGTTTGTGCATATCTACATTGTTACAAATCCGCAGAACGGCCCCTGCAGATGGATGGAGCCAGTTTCGGACGAAGAATACAATTCACTTTTATAAAGACGGGGAGGAGTATTCTTGAAGTCAGTAAAACGGTTTGGCGTTTGTCTGCTTGGTATGTTATTACTAAGCGGATGTTCTTCTCAACCTGTGCAGGAGCAGGAATCTATGAACAAGAATTTTTTTGCCATGAATACTTATATTTCATTTACCATTTACACAGATGTGCCGGAAAGTGTGCTGGATACGGTTGAGGCAGAAATAAAGGACTTGGAAAGCCTCTGGTCTGTTACGGACGAAGGCAGCGAGGTCTATCGGATCAATCATGCAGAGGGAACGCCTATTACAATCAGCGAAAAAACGGCAGAACTTCTGAACTTTTCGCTGAAAATGTTCGAGCAGACAGATGGCGCACTGGATGTTACCATATACCTCGTTTTGACTGCATGGGGATTTACAACCGGCAGTTATCAAATACCTTCGGAGGAATTGTTTTCTGAAAAAATGCAGCTTATAGGCGCAGATAAAATTTCTCTTTCCGGTAATATCCTGTCAATGCAATCTGGTATGCAGCTTGATTTTGGTGCGGTGGCAAAAGGCTATGCCAGTGATCTTATTACCGAATTACTGAAGGAAAATGGTGTTACTTCCGCTGTTTTCAGTCTTGGTGGAAATATTCAGGTAATCGGAAATAAACCGGATGGAAGCGATTTTAGAATATCCGTCCAGCATCCGGGGAATCGGGATTCTTTGGGGATTTTATCTTTATCAGACAGCAGTATTTCTACTTCTGGTACTTACGAGCGGTATTTTATCGGGGAGGACGGACAGCAATACGGACATATCCTTGATCCGAAAACTGGCAGGCCTATGATAAGTGACCTTACCTCCGTAACGGTAGTCGGCAAAGAAGGGAAACTGTGCGACGCACTTTCCACAGCTCTTTTTGTGAAAGGTTTAGATGGTGCGGTACAGTATTACCAAGAGCAGTATGATTCTGAACTGCTCTTTGAACATGAGGGATTTGAACTGCTCCTTATGACAGAGGATGGAGAAATCTATTTGACAGAATGCTTGGAAAATTGCTTTACTGCCGCAGAAAACTATCGGGATTTACCTATTCATATCATAAGGCGGTAAATCGGAAATGGAGGTGAACATTTTGAAATGTTGTGTAAAAAGGATGGCAGGTGCGGCCCTCATTCTTGGATTATTGACTGCTGTAACAGGCTGTGGAAAACAGTCTGAGCAGATAGATATTCCTGAAAAAACCGAATCTCCGCCCATTGTGTCGGAGCCGCCTGCTGCTATCACTTCTCCGCAGGAAGAAACGGAGGATATATCGCAGAAAGATACGGAAACAGAGGATATGCCGCAGGAACCGGAGGATGTATCTGAGCCGCCCGAAGCAGAGGGAAACAGTAATATCCTGATTGCGTATTTTACATGGGCGGAGAATACCTATGTCGCTGATCCGGATTCCGTGGATGTGGATGCTACTACATCGGCGAGTGTTTTGATACCGGGGAATGTGGGCTTGCTGGCGAAGTGGATACAGGAAGAAACGGGTGGAGATACATTCTCCATTATTACGGAAGAAGCCTATTCCAGCGATTATGATACTTGCTTAAACCGGGCGATTGAAGAACATGATTCCGGTGCGCGTCCGGCCATTACAGGCCATGTTGATAACATGGAGGACTACGATATTGTTTTCTTGGGCTTTCCGAACTGGTGGTATTCCTGCCCTATGGCGATATTAACCTTTATCGAAGAACATGACTTATCCGGTAAAACGATTGTACCCTTCTGCTCACACGGAACGGGAGGATTTGCAGCAAGCCTGCGGGATATTGGAGCGGTTCTTCCTGATGATTGCGTCGTACTTACGGAATTTGGTGCTTATCGCCCGGAAGTGGCAAGCTCTCAGGATAAACTGCTTGATTGGCTGGCTGGTCTGGAATTATCATACTGAATCAATTTTGTAAAAACATTGCAGGAAGGAGGTGACTTATGAAACCGAAACAAATACTTAAAATAGCGGTCGATATTGCCATGACGGTTCTCTTTATCATTTTGATGGCGTATCACGTTACAGGAAATAAGCTGCATGAATGGCTTGGAGCAACGCTCTTTCTCCTTTTTATCCTCCATCATATTTTGAATCTAAAATGGTATGGCGGGATTTTCAAAGGAAAATATACAGCTTCCCGCGTTCTTATGACAGCAATAAATTTCCTTCTGTTTGCTTCTATGGCAGGCATGATGATAAGCGGAGTTTTGCTTTCCCGCGAGGTGTTCGGCTTCTTAAACCTTCGGGCCGGAATGTTTGGACGCAGGTTGCACATGGTATCTACCGCTTGGGGCTTTTGTTTCATGGCGGCACATCTTGGGCTACACCTCGGGATGGCTGTAAGAGCGGCGAAAAAAATCCCGGTACAAGGAAAATGGACTGTAATTCTTGCGCGGGGAATAGCGGTTATACTTTCATGTTATGGTGTTTATGCCTTTTGCTCCCGGCAGATTATGGAGCGGATGTTCCTGCTCATGGAATATGCTTTCTTTGACTATGAGGAGCCTGCTGTGCTTTTCTTTGCAGACTATATCAGCATTTTAATTTTTTTCGCGGCACTGTCTTATTATTTAGCAAAGCTGCTACGGAAAAAGAGACACCGCAAGGGTATACCTATATGTCCAGAAAAGACGGACGAAAATAGGAAAGGAGTGTGAAATTATGAAACGAATGTTATCTTTCTGCCTGTCGGTGCTTTTGCTTTTCGCACTTTCGGCTTGCCAAAAGCAGGAGGCTTTGCCGGAAATGTCGGAAACGCCTCCTGCTTCTTCCGAACCGGTACAGGCAGAACAGCCCGAAGAAACAGAACCGGAGAAGGAGGAAGATGATACTATGCAACAACCCGGAGAAACAGTTTTCAATACAGTAGAAGGCGAAAGTAAAATACTGATTGCTTATTTTTCGCTGGTAGATATAGTGCCGGAAGGAGCTGACGCTTCTGCCCATGCAACACCTGCTATTGGAAATACGGAAGCAGCGGCAATGGAAATTCAAAGGCAGGTGGGCGGAGATTTATTTGCAATCAAAACAGTGCAGACTTATCCGGTGAGCCACCGCGAGTGTTCCGCCATAGCAGAAGAAGAAATGCGTTCGGATGCGCGGCCTGAGCTTTCTACCCATGTGGAGAACATGGCCGATTACGATACAATCTATATTGGTTTTCCGATTTGGTGGTATATCGAACCGATGGCCGTCCGAACTTTTTTGGAAGAATATGATCTTTCAGGAAAGACCGTTATTCCTTTTTGTACTACGTTAGGAGCAGGTGTAGAAGAAAGTGAAGATAATATTAAATCACTTTGCCCGGATTCAACCGTACTTGATGGACTGACCCTCCATACCGGACGCGACAGTTTTGCCGATCCGATTTCGGAATGGCTGGCAGACATCGGAGTAACGGAATAAACCATAGAAAGGACAAGAATATGAAAAAATATATTATTTTGGCTCTTGCCGTAATTTTGACATTGTCGCTCTGCGCCTGCGGGGGGAACAACCAGACTGCCGGACAGAACGAAAATACCTCTGCTACATCCAGCGAGGTACAGCCGGAAACCTCGGAGCCGGACACGGAAAATGGCGATAATGAGGTAGCAGATAATTCCGCAGGAGAAACAACGCCCATAACGCTGACAATCGGAGATACTGTTCTGAATGGATACCTGAATGATTCAGACCCGGCAAAAAGTTTGATTGCCATGCTTCCTTTGACTGTTACATTAAATGATTCTGATAATGATTTTTGCGGCGACAACCTTGATATTGAATACAGCGAGGATGACGTGCAAAGCGGTTATAAGAATGGAGATCTGGCCTTTTGGCCGCCTGCAAGTAACTTTGTGATTTTTGTGGATGACGAGGAAAATTCCGCTAATACCGGAAATCTGGTTATCTTGGGGAAAATCACGGAACCGCAGGCAGCACTTGACGCTTTGGAAGGAACGATTGATGTAACAATAGCGCTGGCAGGAGAAATGGATACGCCTATATCTGAGGGAACGGAAAATAGTGAAGAAATTGAGACAGAAAGCGAAACGGAGGTATCAGAAGTGAAAATTAAGGTTACGGTGGGTGACACGGAGCTGTTCGCAACATTGGAGGACAATGCAACAACGCAGGCTATCATAGAGCAGATGCCTATGACGCTGCCCATGATGGATTTGTACGGGCGGGAAATGTGTTATAGATACGGTGCTTACGCCCTTCCGACAGACAATCTGCAATCGGATGGCTATGAGGTTGGCGATATTGCATATTGGGCTCCGGGCGGCAGTCTGGTTATTCTTTATAAGCAGAACGGCGAGCAGTTTGAACGGCAGCACTTGGGCCATATTGATTCCGGTGTAGAGGTTTTTGAAAATATTGGGGATGTGGATGTTACGTTTGAAGTTGTTGATGAGCCGTGATTATGAGAAGTAGGGAGGTGATTTCAATGGGAAATTAGCTGTACTGGACATATCAGAAACAGGCGGGCAGATAGGAGAAAAGCTGTTCGTATTTCTGAATGCAAAACAGAAAAAAGAAATGAAGCAATTTGTTCTCCAACAGACAGATACGGCAGAAAAATTCCCCACTCCATGTTCGGATTTCCCGGCAAAACAACCTCTGACAGAAATCTATGTGGACGATATATATTTTTGCAAGGAATACCGGCTGGTCAGCATACAGGGGCAGGAAATCACTCTGACCGCAAAAGAATTTGACCTGCTTACGATACTGATAACCCATCCCATGAATGTATTTACTTATAAGGTAATTGCAGACCTTATCTGGCAGAATGAATACGACTTCTATTACCGAAAGACGATCTGCAACCATATCAGCAACTTGCGTAAGAAACTCAGAACCTGTTCTGACAGCCCAAATTATATCAAAAGCATTCATGGTATTGGATACCGCTTTGCCCCATGAAACGATTCTGCTCATATGTCCACCGCAAGAGACCTGCGGTGGACATTTTTATCCCCTCAAAATGTTTCCCGGACGAATAATGAGGAAAAGAATTTTATAAATTTCAAATCAGGCGGCAACTTTTCGCCTAAAAATGAATTGTTATATGAGAAGAACTTTTAATTGCCAAATCAAGATCAATGATAGCATTGGACAGCCTATTTGTAAATTTTTTGTGAACTTTTGCATTGTGGACATCTGTTTTTGCCCAAAAATGTACGGAATAGTAGAGGGATATATTTCAGACCGTCAGAAAGGAGGCGTACCTATCCAAAAGAAAATACCAACCATGACCTACTCACAATACCGAAGAACCAGAAAATTAGTACACGAGTGCTGCAACTACGATAATGGAAATTGCATTGCACTGGATGATGGGGACGGATGTGTCTGTGTCCAGAGTATTTCCTACACCCTGCTCTGCAGATGGTTCCGCATAGCCGTCCTGCCGCTGGACAGGCCATTGGAAACAGAACTGCTCTACCGGGACAACATGAAACGGTGCGCTGTCTGCGGGCAGCCATTTCTCCCAGGCTCTAACCGGGCAAAATACTGTAAGCCCTGTTCGGCAAAAATCCACAGAAAGCAGAAAACAGAAAGCGCCCGGAAACAAAGGCTCCTGTGTGGACAATTAGAAACAGAAAAGGCTTGATTTTGCAGGCTTTGCCGTGGGTGGTCGGCGGGTATGACGGATAAATCCCTTATTCCATCTGAAAACAGGTTTTTAACTGTCTGTAACGCCTGCCAGACCTGAAAGGGATTTTCCCGGACAGGTATGTTTTTCATTACGCTGTTTTTACTGCTGGCAGAAGCTCCGCCAGTATGGGGAAATCCAGGATTGGTTTTTCAGAGGCTGGAAAAGCAGACATTCCAGGCGGACCGAATCCGGTATTTCAGACAGTGGGTTTTCTGCCGCTTCTGACAGCCCATATTTAGACGGAAATTAAAGAGAAATAAGTTAATTACAAGATAATCAATATCAATCAAATCAATCCGTGGATGGATTGATGGAAAGGAAGATATATGCACGATCATGATCTGATTCCTTACAAAAGCGATACTGTTGTACCGGCATATCTCCCGCTTCCCCGTTTTCTTGTATCAATGGATTTATCCAATGACGCAAAAATATTGTATGCCCTTCTCTTTGACCGGGCGGGAATATCCAGGGAAAACGGATACATAGAGCCAGACGGACGGATTCGTCTTTACTTCACGCTGGAAGAAGCAAAAGAAAAACTGCGCAGGAGCCGGCAGGCAGCCACCCGCGCTTTTCAGGAACTGGAAAGGAGCGGCCTGATTATCCGCAGGAAACAGGGGCTTGGCAGACCGGCGGTAATTACGCTGAATATTTTTTCGTCAAATAGGGAGGGCAGCCTGCATGAGTGAGAAAAAAGATTTGAATAATCTCCCGAAATATCTGAAACCAGAGATTGCGGAACGTGTCGCGGAGCATTTCAGGGACGGGGTTTTTGAGTTTGACCTTAGTACGGAAGAATCCATTGCTATCGAAGGGAACACGGTCTACCACACCATTCCCCATTATGCGGAGGACGGGGCAGAAAGTGTATTGGACAAGCTACGCCGTATCATGGCGGGAAATCTGGAGGAAACAGAATGAAAGCCGCTGAAAAAAGGAATACAATGCGCTATAATATAAACATCCGTTTACCTGGCTGTTATCCCGATACACGGGAGGAAAGGAGCTGTCTATGATAAACCAGCAGCCAGATAAGATCACGGCTTTATACTGCCGTTTAAGCCAGGACGATGCTCTCGATGGGGAGAGCAATTCCATCACCAACCAGAAAGCGTTATTGTCCAAATATGCCGCAGAACACGGCTTCTGCAACACCATGTTCTTTGTGGACGATGGATTTTCAGGTACGAATTTTCAACGGCCCGGATTTTTGGAAATGATGAAATATGTGGAGGATTATTCCGTTTCCACGCTGATTGTCAAAGACCTGTCCAGGCTGGGACGTGAGTATTCCTACATGGGCCGCCTGCAGGATTTCATCTTTCCTGCTTATGACGTCCGCTTTATCGCTGTCAATGATGATGTGGACAGTGCCAAAGGCGAGAACGATTTTGCCGTTTTCAAAAATGTTTTTAACGATTATTACGCAAAGGACACCAGCAGGAAAATCCGTGCGGTCGTGAAAATGCGCGGCGAGGCCGGGGAACACCTGACGAGCAATCCGCCTTACGGATATGTCAAAGACCCTGCAAACAAAAAGAAATGGGTGGTGGACGAAGCGGCGGCAAATGTGGTGCGGAGAATCTTCGGCCTGTGCATTGCGGGCAAAGGCCCCATGCAGATCTCAAAAATCCTGACGGCGGACAAGGTGCTGACCGTCACCGCCTATAACGCAAAGCAGAAAGGGCAGGCCATGCCGGAAAACCTTTACCATTGGAGCCAGACGGGTGTGGTTAAGATTCTGGAACGCCGTGAGTACACCGGCTGTACCGTGAATTTCAAGACTTACACCAAATCCCTGAAATTCAGGAAAAGAATGGAGAACCCAAAGGAAAACTACCGGATATTTGAGGGAACCCAGCCTGCCATTATCGAGCAGGGACAGTGGGACCGTGTGCAAGCGCTCCGTTCCCACAAGCGCAGACGGACGAAAACCGGCAGGACAAGCATTTTTTCCGGCCTTGTGCGTTGCGCGGACTGTAGCTCCAAGCTGTATTTCTGTACCAGCCGGGATTCTGCGGATGGGCGCCGGGACCATTTTGTCTGCTCGAATTACAAGAGCAACACCGGCTCCTGCCAGATTCATTATATCCGGGAACAGACCCTTTACAAGCGTGTCCTGGAATGCGTACAGCAGACACTGACGTATGTACGGCTGTTCAGGGACGACTTCACTCAGGAGATGCTGCTTCAGGACGAAGCCAGCAGGAAAGCGGAACTGGCACAGAAGCGGAAAGCCCTGTCCGGCGCACAGAAACGCATGGAGGATTTGGACAGGATCATCCAACGGCTTTATGAGGATTCCGTCCTGGGAAAATTGAGCGATATGCGCTTCCAGAAATTATCGGCACAGTATGAAATGGAGCAGGAAGAAATCCGCCAGTTGTCGGCTGCGCTGGAAAAAGAGATTGCCGAAGAATCCGAACATGTGTCTGATGTCGGCCGGTTTCTACAGCTTGCTGAACAATACTCGGAGATACAGGAACTGGATGCCTCCACCGTCAATGAGCTTATTGAAAAGATTGTAATCCACAATCCGGAAAAGATAGGCGGGCGGAAACATGTCACGATTGAAATTTATTTTACTTATGTAGGAAAAATAAGGATTCCGCTTCATAAACCGGAACTGTCTTTCAACACGACAGAACCGGCGTGATCTGCGCCACGCCGGTTGAATGGAACTTTTTATAATACTTCCATATGTGCCTCCGTCTAAGCTGCGGGGTATTAGATTCGTGAAGGAATAAAAGAGTTTCGCTTGCAGAACTCGCGCCTGCGGCGGCCGCATCGCGGCATCTGCCTTGTACGCCGCAGTGCGCATCCCCCTTCGCTCTTTTAAGAGGGGACTCAGCAAAACCGATTCCTCCGGGGATTGATCTGGCAGGGGAGGGCGGCGATGTCGTGATATTCGGCATGATGTTTCTCGATGCACTCCCGTACCCGGTCAATATCCTCCGGCTGGATCAGCAGGGACATGCCGCAGCCGAGCTCTCCCTGGATGGAACGGGGCGCAGGGGAAATACGGGAAGAAATGTGTTCTTCCCGTAACAGCTCCTGCAGGAGCATCCCCTGTGTATAATTTTCAAACAGGATATAATAATTGATTCTGCTCTCTTCTTCCATCTTATCCCAGCATCTCCACAAAGGCCTGGATCCTGGTGCGGAGCTGTTCCGCGTCCGCGTCCGTATAATCCGTCTCGATTCCCAGAACCGGAATGCCCGCATCCTTCAATGCCTTTTCCACCGTGTAGCCTTCTGTGTCGTAGAGACAGCAGAATTTCAGATTCACGTCAATGACGCCGTCCACATCGTATTCCTTTGCCAGGCGCAGGATATCGTCCACCCGGCCGGTATTCGGCGTGAAGCATGCGCAGTTCACGCCCATATACCGCTCGGCAATGGCCGCGTACTGCTCTTCCAGAGTCGTCTTTGTCTCATCCACCAGATTTTCAAAATAGCGTGTGCCGGTGCAGGTCTCCTCGCATACCACCGCGGCGCCGCTGGTCTCGATGATGTGGTGCAGCTTCCAGTTGGGGATCGCCATCGGGGTTCCGGAAAGCAGGATCCGCTTGGTGCCTGCCGGAAATACGGATACGCCGTCGGCAATCCGCTGCTCCAGCTCGTCCGCCAGTTTATTGGTCATCTGCGCGCAGCGGACGGGATCGTCAAAGAATGCGATCTGCATCACCAGAAGGGCATCCCTTCCGCTGATGGGGATGTTCTTTGCCTTTCTCGCCTCGTACAGGCGGGCCAGTGCTTTTCTCTTTTCATTGATGATATGGATGGCTTCGCCCAGCTTCTCCGGTGTGATCGCATTTCCGGTAAATTCCTCTGCAATGCGGGCAAATTCTTTGATCTCATCTTCCCACTTTTTCACATCCTGGGGGCGCTTCATCTGGGGCATGTCCATGATATGCATGGGCACGTCTTTTCCCAGGATCTCCCAGGCCTTTTTCTTGCCGTCGCAGGTGGTCTCTCCCACATACATGTCCGCGATCCTAAAGAACGGACAGGTCCGTTCCAGACGGGCGCCCACGGATGCCTTGATCAGCGGACAGGTGCTTTTGGGGAGGACCTTTTCTCCGCCCGGAACCCAGAACTGGGAGCCGCCGCACAGCCCGGTCACGATGCCGTCCGCCGCGATCACCACCTCATCCGGCACATAGACGCAGAACGTACCGAATACCTTCTGCCCCTTTTTCTGCGCCTCGATCAGCTCCGCCGGACGGATGCCGTGGATATCCGCCACCACCATATCCCAGAAGCCCATGCCCTCCGGGCGGTTCTCCTGGGAGAGGTATACGTCGCCGAATGCCGTGGGCAGCACCGCACAGAGCGCGTCGTGGGCCTCCAGATCCATCCCTAAGTCTTTCCACATTTCTGCATAATTTGCCATAGCTCTTCTCCTTTGTTTTTCGTTTGGGAGTTATACTGTACGGCAGATTTATCTGGCGCGCAGTATGTTCTTCTGCAACTCCTTTTTTCTCTGTCTTTTAGTATAGCTTTTATTTCCTCTTGCGTCTAATTGCAAAATGACATAAGGACAACCGGCTTATAGAAAGACTCTATAAGCCGGCTGTAAGTTTCCTCCCTATGCATCTGCGCACATTACAATCTATCAGCCTTTCTCCGATGCAATTGTATGTATAGCAATCACAAGACATTCCACATTGTAAAAACACTCTTCAACATATTTCCGGGTAATATGATTCTGGACAGCCGATTCATGGCTTCTGTCATTTTGATGCGCAATTACATTCCGTCTGTCGAATAACCGCTGGATTATATCCTTGCCTCTTTTAATCGAATCACTTTGCGAATCCGCCGGATACGCTGCTGTCAACACAGCAGCCCAGGAAATTCCAATCAAATTCAATTGATCTCTCATACTTTCCACACTCAGCATAACATCCCGACTGAATCTCTGATTCAAATACTGAAAAAACCAAGTCTTATATTCAGGGGCATCCAGTGCCTTCTCAACATCCATAATTGGAATCATCAGTTTTTTATACTGCGCTGATTTTCCCCATTCACCTGTAAACATTTTATAGAGGCAGTATTTACTCATCTCGTGAAGATAAAAGTCCAGAATGCCTTCGAGGAAAACAACCTGCGATCGATATATATTTTTTCCTTCATCTTCTTTTCCGCTGTCCATAAGTTCCTCTGCTACCAGAAACTGCTTCTTTATCGAATCCAGACTTTCATCAAAATGTCCTTTTATCTGATCCAGTTCAAATTGTATGGGAGCAATTATGAAGGGTTCCCGTACTTCCTCCATACGAGGTGTTAACGATATATTTCTTACATTCATATCAACCCTCCCATTCCATTTTTGAAATAATTCTGGCAAAATCAATATTTAGCATTGGAATTGCACCGTATCTTCCCGAAATATAACCCCTCCCATATTTTTCATCTTTTCTCACATTCTTTATTTCGGCCATTGAATACATTTCTGTTGACCTGTCCTTTTCATTTAATTCTGTAAACCAAATCTGGTCTCTTCTGAACAATCCAAGATCCAGCAGGCCTGTTTCATGTGTCGTAAAAAAAAGCTGTGAAACTTTTTTTGCAGGTTCATTGATAAAAAGTTTGATCAATTCATATACTAGCGATTCATGCAGGCCGGATTCAAGCTCATCACAAATCAGAATCTTATCGTTTATCATAATATCCAAGATTGGACACAGCATACCGAAAAGCTTCTTAACACCTGTAGATTCCTCCTGCATCAAATCTGTTTCAAATGTATCATAAACGACTTTTGCCGTTATTGCATTCATTTCCTTCTGCAGAAGCTGTTTCTTAAATTCATCAGATAAAAAAGCCGGCAGCTCCGAGGATTCCAGTTTCTTTTGATCAATCGTAACTACAATATCCTTTACTCCCATTCCCAGGCTCTGCATAAAGGAGATTACTGCCGATTTCATCTGTGGGTTTGAATTCATTTGATAGAGGGAATAATTCATCCAGTTCTCCTGATTTGCAGGATGATAGATGATTAGCCTGTCGTCAAAAAAGCGAAATGCGTTTTCAATCTCTTCAACAGCGCTGAAGTTTGCTGCACATGAAAGAAGTAGCCTGTTTGGTTTCAGTACATCCCTGCAGGCAGATAGCTTGCCGCGAAATTTACCGCCTGTCTCAAAGTCCTCTGCGTCACGTTCAAATATTTTTGCCTGTCTCCCATTCGGGAAATAATACATGTATTCTTCCGTAATCAACATTTTTTTCAACGAAAAACCATATGCATATCGGATTCCGTTTACGACAAACTGGATAGAATACGAGCTTTCTTTTTCTGTGCTTTCCATTTTATGCGGAATTTGTCGGATCCCCCGTCCCGGCTGATACTGAATGCTATTTGTAACAAGATTCTTCATAAATGAAATTGCATCGATAAAGTTGCTTTTGCCCGATCCGTTTGCTCCATAGATCACCGCAGATTTTAAAATTCGATTCCCGGCAAATTCTATGGTTTTCTCTTCAAAGGTATGATCTTTGCCAGCTAATGCAGAAAATAAAATCTTATTTCGAATAGATTTATGATTTGCACAGGAAAATTCAAGCAGCATCTTTTTTCTTCCTCCCATGTAGTATTATCCATACAATATCACTTTTTATGCAATTTATCAATCATTTTTGTGTTTTTTTCACAAATCCAACACATAAAACATTGATTTAAACAGATTTTTCATCTATAATCAGTAATAGATCATATGATACCAGCGGCCGAACTTATATCCGCACTGCCGAAATTCCCCAACCTTTGTAAATCCGAGTCTGGCGTGAAACCGAGCGCTGTTTTTGTTCAGATATTCATCCTCTGTTTCCGGGTATCCGATGCAGACGTAGAGATTCAGAATCCCCATTTCTCTTCATTTCTGCTTGTCTATCAGTCCGTTTTTCTGTAGATATGCTTCTATTTCTTCCCTGTTTCCCCTGCTGATCCTCAAGCGGACTCCGCCTCTCATAAATTTACCGCATACGGCCAGAAGGTCCTTTGCGTCCAGCATTTCCGATCCCGTCAAAATGCTGCCTTCAAATTCGCAGGACTCCAAAAATAAAATATATTTAAGCAGTTCCTGAACATTTCCCATTTTTAAGCGATACTCCTTCGCATCGTAATTCTTCACCATTTTTTTCACCATTTTTTCATCCCGTTTCTTCTTGTTGATACCTCTATATTATGATAAAATCTAAAAGCAAAACAGGAGCTTTCCAAATAAAAAAGTGTGATTTTTACACATTGAGGAATATCTATGGACGAGAAAACGATGATCGAACTGCTCGCGACCGTACAGGAGCAAAACAGCCTTACCCCGCATACCATTCCTGTCAGCAGTCTGCTGCAGGACAATTTTATCCGATTAAATCAGTATTATTTTATTCATGACATCTCGAAATTGAATGAAATTCTGACACCGGGAGAAGATATTTATATTCTCAGCCACATCGTGACAGAGGATTTTCCCAGGCATAATCATGATTATTTTGAATTAACCTACGTGATCAAGGGCAGTGTGGTAAATGTGGTCGACGGCAATGAACTGTATATGAACGCAGGGGATCTCTCTCTTGTAAATCCACAGGCCATACATGAACTGCGCTGTATCAATCCCGATACAACACTGGTGAATATCTGTATCAAGCCTTCTTTATTGGAAGGCACCTTAAAAAAATTCTCTCAGAGCAAATCTCCTGTCGCTGTTTTTTTGTCCGGACAGGCAAAAAAAATGCCCTCCGACAGGGATACGAACTGCGATGCTTCCTTTGGATATATGTTTTTCTCCACAGGTTATTCGAAAGAGGTTCCTCTTTATATCAACAGTATGATCCAGGAATATGTCCGCTCTGATTTTCATCAGACCTTTTCATTGGAGGCCTGGCTGCTGCTCCTTCTGGATTTTCTTGCAAACTGCAGCCATTACAGCTTTATCGGAATCAATAAAAAAGCCCTTGGCATCCTGCAGTATATACAGGATCACTGCCTGCATCAGTCATTGGAATGCATGGCGGCAGAGCTGGGTTATAACGCAAATTATCTGGCCGGATATCTGAAGAAGAGAACCGGCCGGAACTACCGCGAGATCGTGCGTGAAGTCCGCCTGAAAGCATCGCTCCAGCTCCTTGCCGAAACCTCTCTGTCCATATATGATATTTCCGAAACCTGCGGATACAGCAGCCCGAGCCATTTTTTCAGGATTTTTAAAGAATACTTCCATATGACTCCTAAAAAATATCGGGATTTATTTGTAAAGACTTCCTGAATTTCAGAGCGGGAATGAGCGGGATCTGATTTTGGAATAAAATAATACATCTTGTAAAATCTACTGCACGGGAAAGAAGGGTGATTTATGGAACTGATCGCGGAATTTATACTCGAAATAGCTGGCGATATTGCGGAGGTCGTTTTGGAAGGACATTTAAAAAAGAAGCATGTGTTCATTTTATTTTGTTCATGTATACTTGCTGTTCTGACTGCAATCACAATCTCTCTCTTTTGGGAGGGGCATTATGTCAAGGGAACGGGCCTTATCCTGTTTGATCTATTGAGCCTGTACCTGTGCTTATATGTTTGGAAAAAAAGGATATCTTCTTCCCGAAGTGTCAAAAGATCACTTTAAAATGACTTTTTCATAAAAACAAATCAATTCAAAATGACTTTTCATAAGAAAATAATCATTTCAAAGTGATTTTTTATTATTTTTATCTGACATCAAATTCCGCTTGACTTTTTTGTCCGGCGGATTTATGCTTGTAAAGGTACACAGGGGCGCTGTGAAACTGTTCCGGGGATATTTTCCGCGGGGATCTGCGGAACGGTGATAAAACGGCTGAGACGTATGTGTTTTCATACGAACCCTTTTAACTTGATCCGGGTAATGCCGGCGTAAGGAAAGGAGAATTTCATAATGTCACAAATTCATTCTGTCACAGGCGGAAGTACGTCTTCTGCCGTCAGGAAACTCGTTTTTTCTGCTATGGGGATCGCTCTCGCAATGGTCACCTCCTACATCAAAGTATGGGAGATGCCGATGGGCGGCTCTGTCACACTGTTATCCATGCTGTTTATCTGCCTGATCGGTTACTGGTTCGGCCCAAAATACGGAATCCTCACCGGAGCTGCATATGGAATCCTGCAGTTTGTTGTTGATCCGTATTTTCTGTCTGTTCCGCAGCTTTTGTTTGATTATCCGTTTGCCTTCGGAGCGCTGGGATTGTCAGGCTTGTTTCGTGACCGGAAGTACGGCCTGCAGATTGGATATGCTGTGGGAGTCGTGGGACGGTTTGTCTTTTCCACGCTGTCCGGGGTGATGTTTTTTGCCGCGTACGCGCCGGAGGGCATGAATCCGTGGGTGTATTCCTCCCTGTACCAGGGCTCTTACCTTGGCACGGAAGGGATCATTACGCTGGTCCTGCTGTCCATGCCGCCTGTCGTAAAAGCGCTGGATACGGTGAAGCGGCAGACCATGGGCTGAAAAAACAGAGAGTGAAATTTTCATCAGTATTACAGGGCTCGCCTTTATGGAGAGCCCTTTTCTGGTCGCTGCTCCTGAGCCAGACAACGCCGGAACAGCACCGCCGCGCTCCCCAGCATGACCAGATACCACACGCCGTCCATTACCCACACCGGCGGCTCTTCCCCCGGCGCGAAATGCAGGAGCTGCAGCTCCGCCGCTGCCCTGATGACGGCTTCACATAAAAGCACTCCCCAAAAAACGGATCTCACATATTGCCGTTCCTGATGCCTGCCGAGACGGCGCAGGAAAATCCACAGGATCGCAAGCGGCATGACCGCCCCCGCATAGACCAGCATTTTACAGAATCCCATTGTAAAGTTGAAGTGAAACCAGCTCATGGATTCTGTCGCGAACTTTTCCATCAGGACAGAGGCCAGATTTCCCGTCAGGAGCACCGCTGCCAACAGTGCCGCGCCGAGAGCCACCCTCGCCAGAAGGCAGGCTTTTTCTGACAGATCCCCCAGTCCCTTTACCGGATGCATCTGATCCCCATACGGCGAGATGAGGAGAACCACCGGCTGGATGATTCCGAACAGTACCGCAATCACGAATCCTATATTGACCAATGCCACCGCAGCAAATACATGTTCCCGCAGGAAATCGCAGGCGTCCTGCGGAAGAAGCCCGATCAGAACCAGCGCGCCCAGAAAAATTCCCGCTGGAATGTACAGTCTGTAAAACAGCTTTTTTACCTCCCAGCCAAGGGCCCGTTTGAACTGCTCCGCCATATTCCAATCATTTCTGTCTTTTTTCATAGCAATCCTCCCCGTTCTGTGGAACTTTTCCATCTGCCGAATCGGCAGCCCGCTCATAAATGCTCATTTCCGATATACTTACAACAAAATTCATTTGCCGCAGGTATCGTGCCAGCCGTAACTACAGCCCCGCAGATTTTTTTATTGCTATACGCATCATACGATATGGCGCGGCAGATTGAACCGATGTTCTCTATAATACTGCTCTACCGACATCCCCCATCGTTCCCGCAGCTCCTCCGTATCCTTCTGCACGATCTTCCCATGATCCAGGAAAAGCACCCGGTCGAATAGCTGCTCAAAGTCCTTAAGCAAATGCGTTGCCATCACGATCGACGCGCCCTCCGGCAGGTGTTCCATCAGGAAGCGCCGGATATCCTTTTTGAACGCCGCATCCGTTCCGGCCATTGGCTCATCCAGAAGATACAGCTCCGACTCCACGCAGACCGCTAATGTCAGCATCAGCCGCTCCCGCTGTCCGTCCGACAGTCTCCGGAGCGGCGACTTCGGGTCATAACCTGCGTTTTCGATCAATTTCCAGGCTTTTTCAGCCGAAAAATCCTGATAATGGCAGGAATAAAATGATACCGCGTCTTTTACCCGCATCCAATTATAAAAGATATCCCTGGGCATGAGATAGGAAATCCGCCTGGTATTGCGGAAGATCTCCCCTTCATCTGCCTTCCAGATTCCAGCCATCAATTTCAGGAGCGTACTTTTGCCCTGGCCGTTGCCGCCGACCAGGCCGATAATGCGGTTCCGCGGGATGCTGGCATTCAGTCCGGACAGAATTTCATTTCCGTGCAGAGACTTGTTCACGCCGCGCAGTTCCATCAGAAAATGATCATTTCTCATCTGGCTCTCCCTCCCATTCTGCTTCCACCAGACTGCGTGCCTCTTTCAGGGAAAGGCCGCAGTTTTTCATTACCCGGACAAATTCGCCTGTTTTTTCCCGTGCCATTCTTTCCTGCAGGCTGCCCGCACATTCCTCCCGTACAAAATATCCGACTCCCTTTTTGGAAAGGATGATCCCCTCGGCTTCCAGGTGCAGCATCACCCGCTGCATGGTCAGCGCGGAAACCTCAAACAGGACCGAACCCTCCCGCACAGACGGCAGCTTGTCGCCCGCTTTGCGCTGGCCGCCGGCAATCTGCTCTTTCAATATGGAGGCAATCTGTAGGTAAATTGGTTTTTCATGATCAAATTCCATGCGCTCTGAGTGCCTCCTTCTGCTATACTGTATTACTTATGTTGTACAGTATAGCAGAAGAGGAGGATGGTGTCAATTACGCAGAAGCAATACTTTTAGCGTTTGCGCCTGCCGTTAATTTATTTCCTTGCGACACTTTTTTACTTGAGAGTAAAAAGTTTGTACCATTAAGAAGCCAGGGAATCCCAATCGCTTCCTGACGAGTCTTGTTGCTTCCGAATTATTCGCGTTATACGTAATTCCGGCTGTTTTTCCATAAACAGGAAAA
>CATLCV010000021.1 GCA_949893755.1 uncultured Lachnospiraceae bacterium
AGAGATATGTAAATCTCTATGCGTAGCTTGTAACTGTGAATGTTATTATGAAGAGCCGTATGCGGGAAAGCCGCACGTACGGTTCTGGAAAGGATTTCGCATCGTGAGGTGTGATTTTACTAAACGTGCTTTCTGAAATCGTTGGCTGCGGCGGGCGGATAGATGCACATAAAAGCTGGTATTCAGGCCGTCCATTGCCGTAGGCAATTCAAAATGACGGCCTGAGTTACAGGTCACTGGTTCACCAGTGGCCTGTAACTACGATCCACAGTCATTTCCCGGCGGCTCCTTCTTGACATTTTGGGTAAATGCTGTAATGTAGTATTTATGAAGAGCGGACTTTCGGTGGCTGTTGCGGTCCTGCTTTCGAATTTTATGAGATTTATGAAAAAATGGGAATGAATAAGGAGGATGTTACAAATGAAATTTACATCAGGCTATTGGATGACGCGCAAGGAAATTACCCCGCTCTATGCCGCGGAATATACCGATCACCGTATGTTCGGGAAGGAGCTTGCGGTGTACGTGCCGGTAAAGCATGTGGAAGGCCGGGGCGATACCCTGAATCTGGGGATGCTGACCGTTTACCTGAGCAGTCCCATGGAAAATGTGATCAAGATTTCCATACGTCATTTTGAAGGCGCTGCCTATCACGGCCCCTTTGCGGAGATCCGGCAGACAGACCCCGGAGTCCAGATCGAGGAAACGGATACGGAGCTCATTTACCGGAGCGGACGAACCAGCGCGGCCATTGACAAGCGGCCCGCGTCCTGGGGGATCCGTTTTCTGGACGGGGAACGGGAGCTGACGGAGACAAGCTACCGCAATATGGCGTATATGCAGAACCGCGACACGGGCAAAAATTATATGGCGGAACAGCTTGCCCTGGATGTGGGCGAGTCCGTCTACGGCTTCGGGGAGCGTTTCACGCCCTTTGTAAAAAACGGGCAGGTGGTGGACATGTGGAACGAGGACGGCGGGACGGCCAGTGAGATCGCCTACAAAAATATTCCCTTCTACATTTCCAATAAAGGGTACGGCGTGCTGGTGGACAACGAGGGGGATGTTTCCTTCGAGATCGCCAGCGAGAAGGTGGAGCGGCTGCAGTTTTCCGCGGAAGGGGAGCGGCTGGATTATTATGTGATCAACGGCTCCGATCCGAAGCACACCGTGAGCCTGTACACGGAGCTGACCGGGAAGCCTGCGCTGCCTCCGGCCTGGTCCTTCGGGCTCTGGCTGACCACCTCATTTACCACGGATTACGATGAGGAGACCACCTCCGGCTTCATTCAGGGCATGGCGGACCGGGACATCCCGCTGCATGTATTCCATTTTGACTGCTACTGGATGGAAGCTTACGAGTGGTGCAATTTTACCTGGGACGCGAAGACATTTCCGGAGCCCAGAGAAATGCTGAAACGGTATCATGACAGAGGCCTGAAGATCTGTGTCTGGATCAACCCCTACATCGGCCAGAAATCCCCGCTGTTCCGGGAAGGCATGGAGCATGGATATCTCCTGAAAAGATCAAACGGCGATGTGTGGCAGACGGATCTGTGGCAGGCGGGCATGGGGATCGTAGATTTTACCAACCCGGCGGCGGTCACCTGGTATCAGGAAAAGCTGAAAGCTCTGCTGGATATGGGCGTGGACTGCTTCAAGACGGACTTCGGGGAGCGGATCCCGGTCAGGGATATTGTGTACTTTGACGGCTCGGATCCGGTGAAAATGCATAATTATTATCCCTTCCTGTATAATCAGGCGGTATTTGAACTGCTGGAGCGGGAACGGGGCGTTGGGGAAGCCGTGCTGTTTGCCCGCTCCGCGACGGTGGGCGGCCAGCAGTTCCCGGCGCACTGGGGCGGCGACTGCTCCGCGTCCTACCCGTCCATGGCAGAAACGCTGCGGGCAGGTTTATCCCTGGCCTGCGCGGGCTTCGGATTCTGGAGCCATGACATGGGCGGCTTTGAAAATACGGCCTCCGCGGATGTGTATAAGCGCTGGTGCCAGTTCGGGATGCTCAGCTCCCACAGCCGCCTCCACGGCTCCGGTTCCTACCGCGTACCGTGGCTCTTCGACGAGGAAGCCTGCGACGTACTCCGGAAATTTGTCAAGGCAAAATGCGCCCTCATGCCGTATCTGTACCGGCAGGCCGTAAAAGCCCACGAGGAGGGCATCCCCATGATGCGGCCCATGTTCCTGGAATTTCCGGAGGACCGTGCCTGCGAACCCCTGGACCGGCAGTACATGCTGGGAGATTCCCTGCTGGTGGCGCCGGTGTTCAAGGAATCCGGCGAGGCGGAATATTATCTGCCGGAGGGAACCTGGTACAACCTGCTGACCGAAGCCCAGGCAGAGGGCGGCAGATGGCATAAGGAGCGGTTCGATTATTTATCCCTTCCGCTGATGCTGCGGCCAGGATCGATCCTTGCGGTGGGAGCCCATACGGAACGCCCGGATTATGCATTTTATGAAGGAGTGAAGCTGCTGGTGTACCTGCCCGAGGATCACGGGAGGGCAGAGACGGAGGTCACGGATCTGGACGGATATGTGGTGATGCGCGTGTTTGCAGAACGGGAAGGCAGTCAGGTGAAGGTCCGGGTGGACAGCGAGTACCGGGATTATCAGATTCAGGTGATCGGCGGGGAAGCGCTGGAGGTTGTAGAAGGCTAAGGAACTGTAAAAAGATAACATGACACTATTGCGCAGGATATGGCTTCGAGTGTGCAGGTCAAAAAACGTAGGCATAGCGGGCTATGTCGAGGCTTTTTGACCTGTGCAATCGGAGACATAGACAAGCAAGAGTGTTAAGTTATTTCTTTACAGTTCCTTAGGAACTGCAGCGTTTAGCGATCTTATAAAGTTCCTTAAAAAGCAGAGACAGCTTAATGGTTAGGCGGTCTCTGCTTTTTATATGGCAAGAAACGGATGTGCTTTTCCGTATGATCGATTCCATTTTCCAGTCTGTCCCGCGGCTGCGGCTGGCACGATACTCACGGCAGATTTCATCGGCCGTGAGTATAAATTGGGGGAAACACAGCCATGAAAATCACCTCTCTTATCCCTTTTGGGTATTTAATCTATCAATACTATATCAGATTTATATCCGTTTTCATATCCCGATTATAAAAAAATTCCACCTGGACGGGTGGAATCCCGCATAAAAACCGCATAAAAATCAGCAAAGGAAGCCATCCAAAGAATTGAATTTTCAGAGGCTATATGATAAAATATTACCAAAAAAAATAAGAAAAAAATGTTGCTTGGAGGGGGATTTTTTATGAAACACCTTAAAAATCAAAAGCTTGCGACCCGCATCAGTATCATTACGACTGCCATCACCCTGGCAGGAATGCTTCTGTTATGGCTGATCGTGTCTACCAATGCGGCTTCCATGGTCAAAAACGACATTACAAACCAGATGACAGATGCCGTAGAATCCAGGGCCGCGATCATCAACGACTATGTGAGCTCTGCGGAGGAATATATGACCGCTTTTGCGCTGGGCAGCGAGGTTCGTGACCTTCTTGAGGATCCGGAGGACCCGGAGCTGCTGAAAAGGGCTCAGAAGTATACGGAGGATTTTGCCGGAGTGAAAGGCATTTTCGAGGGATTATACATTGCCACGCCGGAGACCTATGTGCTGACGCACACCTCAGAGGGGGCCATCGGCATGACCACCCGGACGGGGGATTCGCTGAAGACCTTCCGCGATACGATCCTGTCCCGGCAGGAGCTGACCAATCTGGGAATCATGAAGTCTCCGGGAACCGGCAGCATGATCCTGTCCATGTACTATCCGATCTTCGACGGACAGCAGTGCATCGGCTATGTAGGGGCCGGCGTTTATGCCAGCCACTTGATGGATGCGCTCCTGAACCTGAATATCAAGGGGCTGCCGGACAGCGAATATGTATTTTTAAATGCGGAGACCGGCGTATATCTTTATCATCAGGACGAAGAACTGCTGAATACGGAGACGGAGGACAGCGGATATCAGGCCATCATCAGCCGGATCCAAAAGAACGAAAGCACCCAGGCAGGTACATATTCTTATGAGGATGAAAAGGGAGAGACGCAGTTTGTCGTCTACAAATATCTCAAGGACAGAGGCTGGGTCTTTATGGTCCGCGACAGCAAGGCAGAGGTCTACAGATCGGTGACAAATGTGCGGACAGTCGTAGGCGTGCTCTGTGCGGCCGTGGCTGCAGCCGTGATCCTGGTGACGGTTCTGATCCTCCGGCGGGTAGGAAGGGAGCTCATGGTCATGGAAAATGCCATCGGGCACCTGGGCAATCTGGACCTGTCGGCTGACCGTGAGCTGGACAGCTTTATCGGAAGGTCGGATGAGATCGGCATGATCGCCCATACGATCCACCATGTCTGCGGCTGTCTGCGGAAGACGATCGAGGATGTGGCACGGATCCTGAAGGAGATGGCGGACGGCAATCTTGCCGTGGATGTGGCAAAAAATGAAGATTATTATATCGGTGATTTCCGGGTACTGTCCGAAAGCCTGAAAACCATCCGCGCAGACCTGACCAATGTGATGCGGAACATTTCCCAGATCGCGGGCCAGGTGGATACAAGCGCAGACCAGGTATCCACGGGCGCGCAGACACTTTCCCAGGGAACGCTGGAGCAGTCGGTTTCGATTGAAGGGCTTGTGTCAAATGTGACTACGATCACCACCCAGATCCAGGACAGCGCGGTCCGCTGCGGCAATGCCAGCGAGCTGGTGGATAAGGCGACGGGATTTGCGGACGAGGCGGACGCGAAGATGCAGCAATTGACCGAGGCCACAAGAAATATCGACCGGTCTTCCAATCAGATCGGCACCATCATCAAGACCATCGAGGACATCGCATTTCAGACCAATATCCTGTCGCTGAACGCGTCCATCGAGGCGGCCCACGCAGGGGAAGCAGGGAAGGGATTTTCCGTGGTGGCGGATGAGGTCCGCGACCTTGCGAAAAAGTCCTCGGAGGCCGCGAAGAATACAGGCAGCCTGATCGGACGTTCCATCGAGGATGTGAAGATCGGAACAGAATCCACCCACGACGCGGTTTCCGCGATGCAGGTCATCCACGACTGCATCCAGTCGATCAAGGAGCTGATGGATGAGATCGCGGCTGCCAGCGTACAGCAGTCGGAAATGATCGCTTCTGTGGAAAAAGGAATCAAAGAGATTTCCGGAGTGGTGCAGACCAATTCCGCCGCGGCTGAGAAGAGCGCCGCGGTTTCTGAGGAATTGTCCACCCAGGCAAAGACACTGAACAGTCTGCTGGGGCAGTTCCGGATCCGATAGGCATACTATAAGAGATATCCCGCATGCCGCCGAATGCTTGGATGGCAGTGCGGGATTTTTGACACCATCGTATGCGGAAAGGCGGCCAGTGGCAGGCTTTCTGTATATCATTGTATGCGGTAGGGTTGCCAGTGGCAGGCTTTCTGTATATCATCGTATGCAAAAAGGCGGCCGGCGGCGTATCTGCTGTTCGGAAACAGGTATGGAATTGCTTAGAGAAGGAGGATTTTGCAAATGAAATTTACATCAGGCTATTGGCTCATGCGGAAGGAGATTACCCCGCTCTATGCGGTGGAATATGCGGACCACCGCGTGTCCGGCACGGAGCTTGCGGTCTATGCGCCGTCAAAGCACATCGGGGACCGGGGCGATGCCCTCAACTTAGGGCTGCTGACTGTTTACATCAGCAGTCCCATGGAAAATGTGATCAAGGTCTCCATCCGTCATTTTGAAGGCGCTGCCTATCGCGGTCCCTTTGCGGAGGTCCGGCAGACCGATCCCCGGATTCAGATCGAGGAAACGGATACGGAACTCATTTACCGGAGCGGGCGTACCAGCGCGGTCATTGACAAGCGGCCCGCATCCTGGGGAATCCGTTTTCTGGACGGGGAACGGGAGCTGACGGAGACAAGCTACCGCAATATGGCGTATATGCAGAACCGCGACACGGGCAGAAATTATATGGCGGAGCAGCTTGCCCTGGATGTGGGCGAGTCCGTCTACGGCTTCGGGGAGCGTTTCACGCCCTTTGTAAAAAACGGGCAGGTGGTGGACATGTGGAACGAGGACGGCGGGACGGCCAGTGAGATCGCCTACAAAAATATTCCCTTCTACATTTCCAATAAAGGGTACGGCGTGCTGGTGGACAACGAGGGGGATGTTTCCTTCGAGATCGCCAGCGAGAAGGTGGAGCGGCTGCAGTTTTCCGCGGAAGGGGAGCGGCTGGATTATTATGTGATCAACGGCTCCGATCCGAAGCACACCGTGAGCCTGTACACGGAGCTGACCGGGAAGCCTGCGCTGCCTCCGGCCTGGTCCTTCGGGCTCTGGCTGACCACCTCATTTACCACGGATTACGATGAGGAGACCACCTCCGGCTTCATTCAGGGCATGGCGGATCGGGACATTCCGCTGCATGTATTCCATTTTGACTGCTACTGGATGGAAGCCTGGGAGTGGTGCAATTTTACCTGGGATGCGAAGACATTTCCGGAGCCCAGGGAAATGCTGAAACGGTATCATGACAGGGGCCTGAAGATCTGTGTCTGGATCAACCCCTACATCGGCCAGAAATCCCCGCTGTTCCGGGAAGGCATGGAGCATGGATATCTTTTGAAAAAATCAAACGGCGATGTCTGGCAGACGGATCTGTGGCAGGCGGGCATGGGGATCGTAGATTTTACCAACCCGGGGGCTGTCACCTGGTATCAGGAAAAGCTGAAAACTCTGCTGGATATGGGTGTGGACTGCTTCAAGACGGACTTCGGGGAGCGGATTCCGGTCAGGGATATCGCATATTTTGACGGCTCGGATCCGGTGAAAATGCATAATTATTATCCCTTCCTGTATAATCAAGCAGTGTTTGAACTGCTGGAGCGGGAAAGGGGCGTTGGGGAAGCCGTGCTGTTTGCCCGCTCCGCGGCGGTGGCCGGCCAGCAGTTTCCGGCGCACTGGGGCGGCGACTGCTCCGCGTCCTACCCCTCCATGGCGGAAACGTTGCGGGCAGGCTTATCCCTGGCCTGCGCGGGCTTCGGGTTCTGGAGTCATGACATGGGAGGCTTTGAAAATACGGCCTCCGCGGATGTGTATAAGCGCTGGTGCCAGTTCGGGATGCTCAGCTCCCACAGCCGCCTTCACGGCTCCGGTTCCTACCGCGTACCGTGGCTCTTTGACGAGGAAGCCTGCGACGTGCTCCGGAAATTTGTCAAGGCAAAATGCGCCCTCATGCCTTATCTGTATCGGCAGGCCGTGAAAGCCCACGAGGAGGGCATCCCCATGATGCGGCCCATGTTCCTGGAATTTCCGGATGACCGCACTTGCGACCCTCTGGACCGGCAGTACATGCTGGGAGATTCCCTGCTGGTGGCGCCGGTATTTAAGGAATCCGGCGAGGCGGAATATTATCTGCCGGAGGGAACCTGGTACAACCTGCTGACCGAGGCCCAGGCAGAGGGCGGCAGATGGCATAAGGAACGGTTTGATTATTTCTCCCTTCCGCTGATGCTGCGGCCAGGATCGATCCTTGCGGTGGGAGCCCATACGGAACGCCCGGATTATGCATTTTATGAAGGGGTGAAGCTGCTGGTGTACCTGCCCGAGGATCACGGGAAGGCAGAGACGGAGGTCACGGATTTGGACGGACATGTGGTGATGCGCGTGTTTGCAGAACGGGAAGGCAGTCAGGTGAAGGTACGGGTGGACAGCGAGTACCGGGATTACCAGATTCAGGTGATCGGCGGGGAAGTGCTGGAGGTTATGGAAGGCTGAGAGATGCCTTTGGAGAAAAGCGGCAGATCTGACAGTAAATTGTGAGGTTTGACACTTAGGAGCTGTTGCAAAAGCAGATGGATTATCTGCCGGAGCGACAGCTCTATTTTTATGCCTGAAAAAATCAGAGTAATACATTACTGTAATGAAATTTTTCCGTAAAAAATTTACGGCAATCTATTGCGAAAGGTTGTAATAATGGTTATACTGTAAATATAGGTTTGTATGCAAGCTGTACGAAACTGTCTGGTCAAGGTATGGCCTGTAAGGAATCTGTCTGAAGGGATGGTTTGAAAATGTTAAAGAAATTTACACTGAAAAATTATAAAAATTTTAAAGATGAAATATCTATAGATTTCGATAATACTGCGGGATACCAGTTTAGTACAGATTGTATCACTGATGGAACCATAAGTAAAATGTTGATCTATGGAAGAAATGCGACTGGAAAGACGAATTTAGGGAAAGCAATTTTAGATATATCTGAATCAATATTTAGTGGTATGCATTTTTTTGGAGATGGAGTATTTCTGAACGCCGACTCTACGGAAGATGCAGCGAGTTTTTCTTACGAATTTTGTTTTGATGGTCAGAGATTAATATACCGATACTCTCGATATTCTAATGAGGAATTAAAAACAGAAGAATTACTTATTGATCAGAAAACAATTTTCAAATTCAATTTTGAAGATAATAAATTTGACTTTCCAAATCTTGAATATATAAATGCAGAAACTGCGAGTATAGAGCGGTATATGCAATCCATAGACATTGAAGATAATGAAGAAATCTCTGAGTCAAAATTACCATTTTTCAGATGGCTGATCAGTAATGTGGCATTCAGCAATGATTCGATTTTAATAAAGCTGTCGAATTATGTAAAAAAAATGACTATGATTACGACCGGAAATAGATTTTTGGGGTATGTAGGAAGAAATAGAGAAAAATTTTTTGAGGTATTAGATCATCATAACAGATTAAAAGACCTGGAAGATTTTTTGAATGAGATGGGTATAGAATGCAAGCTAATACTAAAAAAACTGCCGGATGGAAACAAAGAATTATATTTTTGGCATGAGAGATTAGTACCGTTTTATCAAACTGCTTCCAGTGGAACGTTAGTATTAGTTGATCTCTATCGGCGGTTGATTCAAAAAAGTTTAGAGCCATCTTTTATCTATCTGGATGAGTTTGATGCATTTTATCATTATGAAATGGCGGAGAAGGTGATCAACTTTTTTAAGAGAAGATATCCAAAATGTCAGATCATTATGACTTCGCATAATACCAATTTAATGACAAACCGATTCATGCGGCCGGACTGCTTATTTATTTTATCAAGAACAGGAACACTGACTGCGCTTTGCAATGCGACTGGAAGGGAGCTAAGAGAAGGCCATAATCTTGAAAAAATGTATATCAGCGGGGAGTTTGATCAATATGAATAATTATCAGGGGGAGGTAAGAAGACGGAGACAAAACCTGCTAATTGTGGAAGGACATCATGAAAAGAATAAACTGTTTTGGCTAATCTTCAAGTGCTTTCCGGAAATTAATATTAATATGGATGAAATTTGGATTTACGGAACAAATATTTATCAGTTATATAATGATATTGTGAAGGAATATGGTGAGGAATGGGCAAAGAAAAATGATGATATCGACTTGCCCTTTGTGATCAGTAAGAAAAAATTTCCGGATGCCCTTCGATATAAAGAAGATTTTACAAATATAATTTTAGTATTTGATTATGAGCGGCATGATACAAATTTTTCAGGAGAAAAGATTTTAGAAATGCAAAATTGTTTCATTGATGCTGCCGATATGGGAAAATTGTATATTAATTATCCTATGATAGAATCGTATCAGCATTTGTGTCAATTGCCTGATGGTGATTTTGCTGAACGAAAGATCCCGGTATCTCTGCAACCGGGGAAAGAGTATAAGTCGTTAGTAGAGCAGGAAACGATAGTTGGTTCTATTATTGATTTTCCTCATAAGATTGATGATTTGCTTGAAAAAAGGTTTGGTGTCAGCGATACAGAAAAAAGGAAAAAGTGTTGTAATGAAATATTAAAAATTTCATCTACAGACAACATAGAGAATATGATTGATAGCGTTTTACAAGGGGAAGTCGAGGACAATAAATTGCCGACAATAAAATATCAGTTGGCTGATTGGGTTAGGAAACAAAGATATGCACATATAAATCAAACGTATTGGAAGTATATGAGAGGTGTAATTCAACAAGTGATATTCCACAATATTTGTAAAGCAAATAGGATCTTGTATGGACAATATCAGATTCCGGAAGATAAATATAAGGAGTACTTTGAAAGGCTGGATTTGACAGAAATCTTAAAAATACAAAATTTGGTCAGTCAAGATTATGTAAAAGGGTTTATTTGGGTATTAAATACTTGTATTTATTTTATTGCAGAATACAATTTTAAGTTAATAATGAATGAATAAGCATACCCAAGGGCATCGCATTATATACTGAGCGCCAGATAAATCTACCGCACAGTATAATATGATGGTGTGTCCTTGGGTATGCAAAATCCCTATCCGCGTTTCAGCATCCGCTTCTTAAATGCCTGAAACTTCGAGATATACCTGCTCGTATAGATAACGGCGATCAGCAGGACTCCAAAAGCCAGCCCCCCGCAAAACGAAGCAACCGCTTCCGTATACCCGCTGTCGGCCAGCCCCATGGCCTCCAATACCAAGAAGACCACAAACGACACCACGCCCACCCAGGAAAACAGGTGCAGCTTTTTGATCAGCCGCATTTTTTCCTCATTGCTGTAATCCGCTACCTTCAATACAGTTTCTTCTAATTCTTTATTCATTTTTTCACTTTTCCTTTCTCCGTCAAGGATTTCCCTGATCTCTACATCATAATAGTCTGCGATCCGAATCAGCAGATCCAGGTCCGGCATATTGGAGCCGGTCTCCCAGCGCGATACAGTCCTGCCCGTGACTCCCAGGGTTTCAGCAAGATTTTCCTGCGTGATTCCCTTTTCCCGGCGCAATTCTTTCATAAATGCTCCGATTTTTTTCTGATCCATAGCCGGCGGCTTCCTCCTTTCGCATACAGTGTACCAGTGTTCAGACATCCCGCACAGATACGGCCGCAATCTGGCGAAAATAGTTCTGAACTGTTATGATCGTACCACTCTGTCAGAGAAAAAAACACGACACAAAGTGAGAAATGTCAGTTTTTTCTGGATTAGACATGACTTGTCTAAGGAACTGCAGGAAAATAACTTATACAGACAAGTCAAGATGTATCAGCTATTTCCCTGCAATTTCTAAAGCAGCCCCAGCAGTTCCTCATGAATCCGCCCGTTTGTGGAGACGATGCTTCCGCCCTTCCGGGGGCTTGGCGGATTGCCCTCAAAATCACTGACTCTGCCGCCGGCTTCCCGGACAAGGAGGACCCCTGCCGCGTAATCCCACGGATTCAGATAGGGCTCGAAGAAGCCGCCCTGCCGTCCGCATGCAGTGTACGCCAGCTCCAGCGCGGCGGAGCCGATCCTGCGGATGTCCTGGCACTGGTCATATACACGGCGGAACCGGGCAAAATTGGCATCGGCCAGCTCCCGCCGGTAAGCATAAGTCCCCAGCGCGATGATCGTCTCGGAAAGTGTCTCCGACTCCGATACGTGGATGGGCCGGCCGTTGAGAAAGCTGCCCTTCCCTTTTTCCGCGGAAAACAGTTCGCCGTGATAAGGATTATAGATGATCCCCATCACGATCTCGTCCTGCATGCAGAGTCCCAGGGAAACGGCGCTGTGCTGATAGTCGTGGATCAGGTTGGTGGTCCCGTCCACCGGGTCCAGGATCCAGAAGCTCTCCCCGGTCATTTCCTGCAGCCCGGTCTCCTCCCCGAGAAACTGGATCTCCGGGGCAAGGGCATACAGCTTCTCTTTCAGATAATCCTGTACCGCAAGGTCCACCTGGGTCACATAATCCGCCCGGCCCTTCTCCTTGACGTGCCCGGCCATCTCCCGGTTTTCGATCAGATCCTTTGTAGATTTTACCAGGTCGATGACCTGCTGGATGTTTGGGGGTTGATTTGGTGAATGACTCATTTTTTTATCTCCTTTACTTAGCTGGACTTTATCCTCCCATACGGAAAGCCTGCCACTGGCCACCTTTCCGCATACGATGGTATACAGAAAGCCTGTTGCTGGCCGCCCTTCTGCATACGTTATAGAAGCCCGCTGTAAGGCGGGCTTAAAGTACGTGTTATTTTGTATTATCTTGTCAAGCTCTGCCAGATTCACGCCTGCACTACCAGGCACTTTCTGATAACCTCATTGTATCAAAAGGAAACAGGGGTGTAAAGCCTTTATTCGATGGTAAATATTTTTTCCCTATTGTCCCTTCCCTGATTTTCCTATACAATGTAACTAAACTTTGTGGCGTATGGGAGGAATATTATGTTTAAAGTACTGATCGTGGATGATGAGGTGTTTATTATCTCCCTGATCCAAAATCTGGTCGATTGGGAGAGCTATGGAATGAAGGTTGTCGGTACCGCGGACAATGGGATCACCGCATTGCAGGAGGTAGACCGCCTCAAACCGGATATCGTCATTGTGGATGTCCGCATGCCGGGGTATGATGGGATCACCTTTATGCAGAAGGTCAGGGAGATTGACATGCGGATCAAGTTCATTGTGATCAGCGGGCATAAGAAATTTGAATATGCGAAAAGCGCAATGAAATACAATGTGGAGGATTATCTGATCAAGCCGATCAGCAAGGAAGAACTGGAATCCATCCTCAGCAAGCTCCGGCAGAAGCTGGAGGAAGAGCAGCACTCGGAGAATCAGCGAAGGGCCATGAGCATGGAACTTGGGGAGCACCACAGGCAGCTCCAGAATCGATTTGCGGAGGACTTTTTCAAAAAGCAGATTCCGGAAGAAAGCCTGAATGAAGAGGAGATCAACCGTACTTACTTTACGTCCTTTGCCCCGGACGGTTATTATGGGATGATCCTGAAGCCGGATTCCCGGCACAGGCTGGATGCCGGATTCGTACATAAGCTTTTGGGGAGAATTTGGGAACAGTTTTATCAAACGATGGAGCCTGCCGGCAGGGAGATCGTTTTCCGGCAGCAGAATGACTCCATCCATGCAGTGGCCAACGTAGGAAATCTGCAGGAATCAGATTTTCTGGAGGAGCTGCAGAAAGCATTCGGCAGCGTATCAGAGATTCTGAAAAAATTCGAAGAGATCCAGTTTACAATCGGTATCGGCAGCAGGGCAGCCTGTCTGGCCGAATCCATCCGGAGCCTGGAGGAGGCCGCCATGTGCATTCAGGCACGGATGACGCTTGGAACACAGCGGATCATACATTTTTCAGAGATTCGGGAAGACCAGGGGGCGGTACATGTGGTTCTCACGGATACGGTAAGGGAAAAATGGAAGGAGGCGATCCGGAGCCTTCAGGCGGACACGATCAAGCTGCAGCTCCTCAATATTTTTTCCTCTGCGGAAAATTATAAGTATCAGGACAGCCGGATATTTACAAAGACGGCTTCCGCGCTGCACAGGATGTTCTTTGACTATATCGTGCAGATCGATCTGTATCGGGACAGCTATGAGGCATTTCGGAAGGAATTGCTGGAGACCGCGTGCTGGGCCTGTACGCCGCGGATGCTGTCCGACGCGCTGGCGGAGCAGATGGGCCGCTATGTCAGAGAATATGCCAGTGAGGACGGGCAGGAGACAAACCCTGCGATCCGCATTGCGAAAAAATATATTTCGGAAAATTATCAGAGTAATATTACGATGGCTTCCATGGCGGAGATCGTCAACCTGAGCCCGGTGTATTTCAGCATCCTGTTCAAGCGGGAGGTGGGGACGAATTTTCTGGATTATCTGACCCAGTATCGTCTGGAGGTATCGAAAAACCTGCTGAAACAGGTAAAATATAATATCAACGAGGTTGCGTCCCTCTCCGGCTTTCAGGATTCCAAGTATTTTTCCAAGCTGTTTAAGAAGACCTTCGGGATCACGCCCACGGATTATCGGAAGCGCAATGCGGGATAAAAAGCGCCGCGCAGGAGAAAACGCCGCAGAAAATGCTGACAGCGCGCTGCGGGATGAAACACAATACAGAATGTCGGCAGTGCAGCAAGAAGAAATGGATTCAGGGAGAAGGACGGATGAAAGTGCTGAATTTGAAAAAATGGAAAAACCAGATCCTACGCAGAGGGAACCAGAAGCTGGCAGGTGCCAATCTGCTGTTTATCATCGGGATCAATATATCCCTCCCGCTGGTTTCGTTCCTTTTGATCAATCAGATCGTTTATTTTCAGATTGACAGAAGGCTTTTGCAGTCTGTTCCGGAGGGGTACTATTTTAAGCTGGCCGTACTCACGCTGCTTCTCGTCTCCATCCTGCTGGGGATCCTGGATTATTTTTATATCCTCTCCCCGTTTCTCCACCTGGAGGAGGCTGTGGAGGAGTACGGGAAGCTGACCGGGATCGACCGGGACAAGGCCTATGACAAGCGGTTTGTAAAATCGTCCCTGGAGCAGAACTTTATCGATATGGTCAATATCCAGAAGGAGATTCACAGGCAGGCCAGAAAAGCAGAAAATAAGATTCAGACCACGGAGCTTTATGCGCTGCAGAACCAGATCAATCCCCATTTCCTCTATAATACACTGGATTCCATCCGGGGGCTGGCTCTGATCCACGGGGTCGATGAGATTGCCACAATGACAGAATCCCTCTCCCGGCTGTTCCGCAGCATGATCGCGAAGGAAGGGAAGATGCTGACCCTGCGGGAAGAGCTGGCAAATGTCAATTATTATGTTACGATCCAGAGCTTCCGGTTCAACAACCGGTTTGAATATGTCTGCAAGGTTCCGGAGGCGCTTCTGGACCAGTACCAGATTCCCAATATGACCCTGCAGCCGCTGGTGGAAAACGCGATCATGCACGGGCTGGAAAAAAAGGTGGGGAGAGGAAAGATTACCATTCAGGCCTATGCCACGGAAAACCGCCTTGTTTTTACGATCACGGACGACGGGATCGGCATTGAGGAAGAGAAGCTCCATTATCTGAATGACTGTCTCCTAAATTACCAAAAACCGGTTCAGCGGGAGAATACCCGCTATCATGTGGGAATTGCCCTTTTGAACATCAACAAGCAGATCAAGCTGAAATTCGGGGAACGGTACGGGCTTTACATCAGCAGCACGCCGAAGGTATACACGGCTGTGGAGCTTGTGCTTCCGGCATTGGACGCCCGGCCGGAGACAGCAGGAGAACTTTTATGACGAAAGAGCTTTTAAGAATGGAAAATATCGTGTCCTTCGCGGATTCCAGGATGCTGCTGGACCATGCACGGCTCAACCTGTTTGAGGGAGAGATCATTGGCATTACCGGAGTCAACAATGCCGGCAAAACGGTGCTGGCCGGAGGAATCAGCGGGAGGTATCCGATTGCCTCCGGCAGCATGTATCTTTCAGAGGAAGAGGTTCAGATCCTTTCCATCGAGGACGGAAGAAAAGCAGGTGTATACTATTTTTCACAGAGCTCCTCCCTCATCGGGGAATTTACGGTATGGGAAAATTTTCTGCTGGGGCCCCGGGGAAAGCAGGTGGTCATCGATGAGAAAAAGTCCGGGGAGCAGTGCCGGGATATGCTGGACCTGCTGGAGATCCATGTGGACATCCACGACAGGATCAACACCCTTTCGCCGAAGGAAAAGCTCCTGGTAGAAATGGCCCGGGCTATCTATTATGATGCAAAAATATTCATCATGGATGATATCCTGGGCACCCTTTCCGCTACGGCACTGGATGAGTTCGAGGGCATTTTCGGAATGCTGTGCTCTTTGCATATGGGAATCATCCTGATCGAAAGCGGCATCCGTTATCTGAAACGCTACTGCCATCGGCTGTTCGTGATGCGGGACCGGAAGACAGTGGGAGTTCTGACTGCCGGGGAGATGGATGATAATCTGATCATTTCACTGATGCTGGGCATTCGGTCGGCCTACGTGGAAAAGGAGCACTCCCCGGAGGAGACGGCAGGCCGAAGAGTGGTTTTTGAAATGCGGGAGATCTGTTACAGGAATGTCCTGGACAGGCTGTCGCTCCAGGTATATGAAGGTGAGATCGCAGGCATCCTCAATGCGGGAAAGCATTCGGGAAGAGCCATCGGCTGCCTTCTGCAGGGAAGGGACCGGCCGGATTCCGGGGAAATCTGCCTGAATGGCCGTACGCTTCGGCTGAAATCCGCAGAGAAGGCGGTGAAGGAAGGTATTGCGTCTCTGGCGGAGCAGGACACCATCGTCCCCAACCTGACACTGGAGGAAAATGTGATGCTCCCGGCGCTGAAAGGAAACAGCGGCTTTTTCGGGATTCTGAACAACTCCGAATTGAAGTACAGGGCGCACGAGCTGATCAGCCGCTATATCGTGCCTTATCAGGGAATCCTGGCTTCGGAGCGGAAGATCTCGGAGGATCGGGCGCTGCGCTGGAAAATTTCGTTCTGCAGGATGCTTTCCACGTCGCCGGAGCTGGCGGTTCTGAACAATCCGACCCAGAGCATGGACATTGCGGCAAAGGAAATCCTGTATCAGGATATCCGGAGTTTGAAAGAGCAGAATGTAGCCGGGCTTGTCATTTCTTCGGATATCAAAGAGCTGCTGGCTGTCAGCGACCGGATCCTGGTGGTGAGCCGCGGGCGGGTCCACGGCACACTGTATAATGACGAATACGGGAGGGAAGAGCTGCTTTATTATTATGGAAAACATTTAAAAGAGAGCCTGTAACGTACGCCATGGGGCGGACTTCTTCGGGAGTCCGTCTTTTTTTCTGCAGGCACGGAAAGTAAAAATCGACACCATATATAAAATTTGGTGCATTGTTGGCGGTAAAGGGGACGGGTATAATAAGCACATCAAACAAAGTAAAGGAGGGCAAACATGAAAGGCGGGACGATTCTCAAGCTGAATCATATATCCAAGTTATATCCCGGCGTGACGGCTCTGGATGACTTGAATATTGAATTCCGCGAGGGGGAGATACATGCGATGGTTGGCGAGAACGGCGCGGGAAAGTCAACCATGATCAAAACCATATCCGGCGCGATCCAGCCCACAAAGGGATCCATCGAGATCAACGGAAAGACTTACGACCAGATGACGCCGGCGCTTTCCAGGGAAAACGGGATTGCCGTGATCTATCAGGAGTTTACGCTCATCCCGGTGCTGTCCGCGGCGGAAAATATCTTTTTGGGGGAATACCCGATGAAGGGGATGGTGCTGGACCGGAAAACCATGTACAGCAGGTCAAAAGAGCTTTTTCACCGCCTGGGCGTGGAAATTGACCCGGACGCGAAGGTTGCGGACCTGACCACAGGTTACCAGCAGATCGTAGAGATTGCAAAGGCAGTGTCAAAGGATGCCAGGATCCTCATCATGGATGAGCCGTCGGCACCGCTGACGACTTCGGAAGTGGAAGCCATGTTTAAGATCGTGGATACACTGAAAAGCCAGGGGGTTACGATCATTTACATTTCCCACAGGATGGAGGAGATCTTCCGGCTGTCGGACCGGGTATCGGTGCTGCGGGACGGCAAATATATCACGACAGTGAACACGGCCGACACGGACAAGGCGGAGCTGATCCGGCTGATGGTAGGGCGGGAGCTTACGGAGACTTACCCGGAGCGTAAGACGGAAGCCACGGAGACGATCCTTTCCATCAAAAATGTGTCCGGTAACGGAGTGAAGAACATTTCCTTTGATGTGAAAAAGGGCGAGATCCTCGGAATGGCCGGCCTGATCGGAGCAGGGAGAACCGAGCTGGCGCAGCTTCTGTTCGGATATGAGCAAATCACGGAGGGGGAGGTCATACTGAAAGGGCAGAGCCTGAAACCAAGGAACTGTATTGATTCGATCAAGGCCGGGATCGCGCTGGTGCCGGAGGACAGAAAAAGGCAGGGGCTGGTACTGGATATGACCATCAAGGAAAATACCACCATGCCGGGCTTGAAGGACTGGTCTAAGAGAGGCGTGATCAACAGTAAGCTGGAAATGGAAATTACGGATCAGTATATCGCCAGCCTGCGGACCAAGACTCCGTCCAGGGATCAGAAGGCCAAGAACTTAAGCGGCGGGAATCAGCAGAAGGTGGTTCTGGCAAAATGGCTTGCCATGAATCCGGATATCCTGATCTTTGACGAGCCGACCAGAGGAATCGACGTAGGCGCGAAGCAGGAGATCTACCAGATCATGAACGACCTGGCAGCCGGCGGGAAAGCGATCATCATGATCTCTTCCGACATGGAGGAGCTGATCGGGATGTCCGACAGGATCGTGATCTTATGCAAAGGAAGAATGGCCGGGATTATGAATAAAGAAGAAATCAGCCAGGAAGCGATACTGGCGAAATCAGCCGGAGGTGGTGCAAATGAATAAGAGCAAGAAGTTATTTAAGTCAAAGGAGCTGGGGATATTCCTTGTACTTGTAGTCATGTTTTTGATATTCAGTATCTTGTCCCCTCAATTTTTAAAAGCACGGAACCTGTTTAATATTTCCAAACAGATCGCTACGCTGGGAATCTGTTCCGTAGGATTTACTTTTGTCCTGATCACAGGGGGGATCGACCTTTCCGTAGGATATCAGATCTCACTGGTGGGGATCATCTGTTCCACACTGATGACGAAAATGGGTGTGAACTGGGTAATCGCGGTGCTGCTCTCCCTGCTGACAGGAACGGTGATCGGGATCATTAACGGGCTGATCATCACGAAGACAGGGGTTGCACCGCTGATCGTGACACTTTCCATGATGACGATCCTGAATGGTATCAGCTATCTGATCTCAGGCGGCCTGCCCATGTTTGGTTTTCCGAGAAGCTTTTCTTTCCTGGGACAGGGGAGCATCCTGGGGATTCCGGTATCGCTGCTCTTTTTGCTGGCGATCATCCTGATAGGGGCATTTATCCTGAACAAGACCTATTATGGAAGATACTTCTATGCGCTGGGAAGCAATGAGGAAGCAGCCAAGCTTTCCGGTATCAACACCGGAAGGATCCGGGTGCTGGTATACTGCCTGTGCGGTTTCTTTACGGCAATCGGCGCAATCCTGCAGCTCTCCCGTCTGAATTCCGGACAGTCGGCAACAGGCGCGGGCTTCGAGTTCAATGTGCTGACAGCCTGCGTGCTGGGTGGGGTCAGCAGCAGCGGCGGAAAGGGAACGATCCTGGGCGCGTCTATCGGTGTACTGATCGTCGGCGTGCTGGATAACGGACTTCTGCTGTTAAATGTGAGCGAGTATATCCAGCTTGTGATCAAGGGATGTATCCTGCTGGCAGCCGTAATCTACGATACGATGTCACGGAACAACAGCGAACGTGTGAAACGGATCAAGGCGATCAATGCGAATAATGAATGATGCGGAAAATCGAAAAAATATGCAGTCTCAGAATTTTTGATATGCTGCGGCAGGTAAGTCTGAGATTAAAAGGAGGAAATCAGACATGGTAGTATGGCAGGGAAAATTAAAGGTGCGCCCGGGAACGCGCGGTGAGTACATTGAAAAGATCAGAGAAGCAGATCTGGTTCCGGCATTTTTGCGGCAGAAGGGAAATGTATTTTTCCACGTGGGGGCTTCCATTTTGGATGAAGATATCCTGATCGTGTGCGACGCGTGGGAGGATAAGGAATCCTTAAAAGCGCATGAGGCTTCGGCGGAGGTTGCCCGCTGGTTTGAAATCTACGATCAGTACGTAACGGACAGTGAATCGGATCTGTATGAGTTGTAAAAATGGAAAACGGCTGCAGACGCAGCGGATTTTGCGGATGAAACGCTATTCATGTTGAAAACGGGCAGGCCATGGATTTGCAGATCAGATTGGCCTGCAAGATTATAGTACAAGGAGGAAATGTAAGATGATGAAAAAAAGATGGTTATGTTTGGCGGCGGCAATGATGATGACAGCCTCTTTTCTGGCAGGATGCAGTATGGATTCGGAGGATTCCGGTTCCGCAGGCGGAGCGGAAAGCACGGAAGAAAGCAGCGGGGAAAGCACAGGCGGGGATGGAGATTTTAAGGTAGGTATCACATTTTCTGACCTGAGCAATCCGGTATGGGCGGAGCTTGTAAAGGAAGCGGAAAGCTATGCCGGGGAGAAAGGAATCCAGGTGACCTATGTAGATGCGCAGAGCGACGCAACGAAGCAGGTGACTCAGATTGAGAACTTCATCCAAGGCGGAATGGACGCGATCATCGTCTGCGCGGTAGAGTCCAACGCAGTGGTTGACGTGACGAAGAAGGCGCAGGAAGACGGCATCTATGTAGTCGGATACACCCAGACGCTGGAAAACTGCGATGCACAGTATCTTGTGGATCCCTACAACACCGGGTATGCGTGCGGAAAACGCGCGGCGGAATGGATCAATGAAAATTACGGAGACGAGGATGTGGTAGAGTGGGCGCTGATGGATCTGCCGGAATTTCCGGAGATCATTGAGCGTGCGAACGGAATCAAAGCAGGTATGGAAGAAAATGCGGAAAATGTGGAACTGGTTGCGACTGCATCTGCCCTGACCTCAGAGGAAGGCGTGAAGAACGCGGAAACATTTTTACAGGCACATCCGGATATTAAGGCAATCTGCTGCATCGGCGGAGGCGGAAGCGTCGGCGGAAATGAAGGATTCAAGTCCGCAGGAATCACAGATTATGATTCCGTAGGCCTGTTCGGGATCGACGCGACAGAAAATGAGATTCTGAACATCATCAACGGAGATCCCCAGAAATCTTCTGTCAGCCTGGGCGGAGGAAAGGCCCACGGCCGCGCGCTGATCGACATTACCTCTGACCTGCTTAACGGAAATGAGACTGAGAAGGATCAGTATATGCCGATCGAAGTGATCGACGCATCCAATGCGGAAGAGTACTATGAGACAATCTATGCAAAATAAGCGAAATAAGCAAAATAAGTAGAAGGAGGAAGATCAACCATGAGTAAAGCGATGAAGGCACTTGTATCCTATGCACCATATGACAACCGTTATGAAGACGTTCCGGTTCCGGAGATCGGGGAGGGCGAGATACTCTTAAAGGTGAAGGGCTGCGGAATCTGCGCAGGTGATGTGAAGGCATACCACGGCGGGATCCGCATCTGGGGAACATCCGAGGAAAACAGGTACATCGAGGCTCCCTGCATCGGCGGCCACGAATTTTACGGCGAGATCGTAGAAAAGGCTCCGGATGTAACAGGTTTTGAAGTAGGTGACCTGATCGTGAGCGAGCAGATCATCCCCTGTGGGACCTGCAGATTCTGCCGCGAAGGAAAATACTGGATGTGTACAAGGTCAGCCGTATTTGGATTCAAGCAGTATGCAAACGGCGGCTTCGCGGAGTATGTAAAACTGGATAAAAACTGCCTGAATCACAAGATTCCAAAGGGATTTTCCCCGGAGCAGGCGGCGCTCATCGAGCCCATTGCCTGCGGCATGCATGCGGTGGAAAAGGCGGAGATCCGGCACAGCGACGTGGTGGTGATCGCAGGCCTTGGAGCGATCGGGCTTTCCATGGCGAATATGGCTTCCCTCTCTCTTCCGAAGCTGGTGATCGGGATTGATGTAAAGGAAAACCGCCTGGTTATGGGAAAACAATTCGGCGCGGATGTGGTGCTGAACCCCATGAAATGCAATGTGGTGGAGGAAATCATGAAGTTGACCGACGGCCTGGGCTGCGATGTCTATATCGAAGCATCCGGAAGCCCGAGGAGTGTAACCCAGGGAATGGACTCCCTGAGAAATATGGGCCGTTATGTGCAGATGGGTGTATTTGCGGAGGAGGTCAAGGCAGACTGGAATACCATCGGCGATGGAAAAGAGCTGAAGATCATCGGATCTCATTTATCCGCGCTGACATTCCCGGCAGTGATCAAGGGAATCGAGAACGGGCTGATCAAAACTGACGGACTGATCTCCCATAAGTTCAAGCTGGAGGATTGGAAGGAAGCGTTCGAGACAGCGGAGAAGGCCCCGGATGCGGTGAAGATCATGCTGATCCCGTAGAGGATAGAAAAGAAAATTTTCAGTAATAGATTTGCTCAGTAAAAAAGGAAGAAACCCATAGGAATCAGGTCTTTAACACTTGCTTTTCCAGTGGGGTTCTTCTTTTTGCATTTTTCATTCTCTTCGCAATTCTTTTTTGTGCACTGATATCATGTCTGCCCGTCGAATATATCAATACAATCTGGAATTTCAAGTATACCGATCCTGCCAGTACATTAAAAATGAATGCATATAGATATACAAAAGAAATGCCTGTGCCTCAGCACAAGCATTCCCTTCCAGTTCATTATATCTATTTTTTTCTTACAGGTCCTGCGGACGATCGACCGCTTATTTTGTTCCGTTTTCTAACCGTTATTGCCATTCCGGCAGTTCCGATCGCAAGCAGCCACAGAATACTCAGATTGTTTCCTTCATGTTCTGATCCAGCAGCATTGGATCCGCCGAATACAATATCGAATTCACCGGTCATGGGAGAGCGCTTTTCTGTTCCCTGTGTGCCGGTGCCGTCAGCAGATGGGGATCCGCTGTTGTTTCCGGAAGAAGTTCCGCCGGAATTGCTGCCGCCGGAAGCATTACTACCGGAGCCGGAATCACCGCCGCCAGAGCCAGACCCGCCAGAGCCAGACCCGCCGCTGCCGCCGGACCCACTGCCTGAGCCGGACCCGCCGCTTCCGCCAGATCCACCGCCGCTGCCTCCGCCTGAGCCGCCGGACCCATCATCCATGCTGGCACGATCAATGACAATGACATAATCCGAAGCATGTGTAAATGTCAGTTCTGCGATACCATTCCCGTCTATCTGGTCATCGGTGACAAATTCAAGCCTGCGGGCTCCTTCATTATAATAGAAGAGGTTCGCATATAATCCAGCGTTGGCTGAATCCACATGGATCCGAAGTACCGCGCTGTAGCCGAACTCACCGCTGTGAGCAAGACTGAGCTGTTTCGTCGGACGGTTTCCCGCCGTATTATTTACAATATTCTGCGGGATATTTGATGTTTCAACCTGTACGGACAGATCTACATTGTTTGCATGGTCTGCGGTAACATCCCTGCCGTTTACCAACCAGACAATCCCTTCTCCCATATCAAAAGAGATCGTTACATTCTTTCCTTTTATGCTGTCAAGTACATATCCGGGTACAGCGGACGCACCGTTCATGTTTACTTGAACCTGCGCTCCGTCAGAAGCAGCTTCGGCCTTTTCCTTAATCGCGATCCAGCCCTTCGTGCCGGATTCGTTCTCGATAAAGGGAGTATCCGGATCTGTATCATCGGGTGGTGTTGGTTCATCAGGTGGTGTCGGCTGTTCGGGGACGTAATTATAATGTATCGTTGCCTTTGACACTGCTGCTGCCGTATCGCCTATTTTATGGATGCTGTTCCACTGCGCTTCGGTGCCGGTAAAGTAGATATCGGTCAGGGGGCAACTTGCGAATGCAGCTATCCCTATTGATGTTACACTGTCCGGAATTATAACTGTGGTCAGTCCGGAAGATGCGAACGCTGACCCTCCAATACTTTGTGCGCCCTGCGGAATTTCTACTCCTGCAAGCCAATGACAATTCTGAAACATTCCCTCACCAATTCTGTCTATACTTCGAGGGAGCGTTACATTCATTAGCTTATAGCATTGCGTAAATAGATTATCGCCCAGTTTCACTTGTTTGCTGCCGGCAGTAAACGTTGCACTTGTCATTTCCGTACATCCGGAAAATGCTGCGGCATCCACCTCCTTAATACTGGCAGGCAGAGCGATAGAGGTAAGGCCTGTGCATCCGTAAAAGGCATTTTGGATAATGGTTTCCACCCCTTCGGAAATAATCGCCGAACTAAGGCTCTTACACATGTAAAATGCGCTGTCACCAATGGTTTTCACGCCGGATGGAATGGTCACGGAAATTATCGAAGATTCGCGAAAAGCACTATTGCCAATCGTTGTCACACTGGCGGGAATCTCTGCGCTAAGAACCCCACAGCCCCAAAAGGCACAGGCACCGATACTGGTAACACCATTCCCGATCACAACCTTCCGGATTTTACTGCTGTTAGAGTTCCAGGGCTGCTCTGCGGCACTGCTGAAATCCGGCATAGCTCCGCTGCCGGAGATGGTCAGTGTGCCCGCTTTTATCAGAGTCCAAGTAAGTCCTCCGGCAAGTGTTCCCTTATTAACTATATCGTTGGCGGTGGGATCATCCGGTGAGACATAGCCTTCCGGGTAGCGGGTGATATAATGGCTGGTATTGTTCATTACCTCTTCTTTAGATATTGTCCGCCCCCAATGGACTTTACCTTTGTGGTCCCCTGTAGAGATGTTTCCTTCGGCAACAACTACACCTGTGTCACTCACTTCGAGTACGATCACCGTATGAGTATCATTATTTACCCGCAGGATATCTCCCACTTTTATTTCCTCATATGTAAACCCACCCGGTGCGTACATCCTGGCTGGCAGGCTGCCGAATGCTGCATCGCTGAGAATGAAAGCAAAGGCTACACAGCCTACAGCAACAATATTCGATCCGTTGAGGGTTCCACCTTTCCATCTGTAATATCCCTTTGAGTCTGAATAAGGCTCATCGTTGGTCCAGGCCGTTCCCTCCTTATAAGCCTCCTGATTCTTCAATGCAATCATGGCATTATAGACTTCCGTCGGGGTAGGAATCACATTATCTCGGACGTCCAGCCCATATGTGGATCCTTCCGCAGAAGCAGCCTCTTGCTGCAAAGAGATGTCCTGCTGCGTAGTGTATCCATCCTCTGCATATGCCGCTAATGGGGAAGAAATGAATAAACACAGCGCTAAAGCCGCTGAAAAAATTCGTTGTTTCAAATGTGTTGCCTCCTCAATTTTGGTATTGGGAAAAATCCGATTTGCGATATGCTGCGGTCCGCTCAATAACCGGGGAACCGCAGTAGCTACGATATTCCACTTATAAATATATCGTCAATGTTCTGGCTTGTCAATAGACTTCGGAGGCAAAAAAACAGTTTAAATGAGTTAAGTTGCTATTCATGGTGCCTTGCACCTTGCTGCAAGGTATCCGGCCAGTAAAAGGCCGATTTAGTTAAACAGCCCCATCATTTTTAGAAAGCTCCTTTTTATACTCGCTTGGAGAGATCTTTTTATACTTTTTAAATACCCGGGAGAAGGAAAATTGATTATCGTATCCTACGGTAGACGCAATTTCTGCTATGGTCAGGTCCGTTGTTTCCATCAGTTCACAGGCACGTGCAAGCCGATAATTGATCAAATACTCATGAGGGGACATCTGGAGGGCCTTTTTAAATATCTTGGAAAAATATTTTCGATCCAGCGACAGGTCTGCAGATATATCGGTAACACTGATTGCCTGCGAATAATTTTTCTTTATAAATGCAACTGCGTCCCTTATATAGTCCTTTGTATTATTGGAGCTGGTACTTCCGGAAGTCCGGTCCACGATGGAAGCCAGAATCAGATATAAATATCCCAGATAGTTTAAATCCTTGTTGGCATCCGATTTCTTAACTGCCAGGATTTCATTAAAAGCTGTTTCTATAATTACCCGGTTCGGACAGTCTATGACCAGATCGGATTTTGAAAAGCCGGCCCGTTCAAAATAAAATTCGGAATTCAACCCGTCAAAAGCCACCCAGGAGTACCGCCAGGGCTCATCCGCATCCGCCCAGTAGTAAACAATTTCATTTGGATAGCAGGCGAAAAGCTGCCCTTCGGTTATCGTATACTCTTTTTCGCCGGCTTTCAGATGCCCTTTTCCGCTGTGGACAAAATGAAGCTTGTATTGTGTTTTGATACCAGGCCCCCAGGATTCTCGTGGCCTGCACTGCTGTGTGCCAAAATAAAATAATTCCAGATCTGTGTTCTTCTGACTGTCTGCGTCATCGTTTAGTATTGAATTTTTTTTCATAGGTCCCTCCCCAATATGAGATAAAATATAACATATATAGTTTCAGGCGAATCTATACATGTGCGCCACTTTTCTTTGGATCTACCGAATGGTACCTCATCATGACCAATCGGAAGTATATAGGTATAATTATAGAAAAAATAATTCTATTTTACAAGAGATTTTCCCGTTTTGAAAATATATAGAGACATTGCGTTAAAAGGAACAATCCTATGGCAATAGCTTTCCCGGATCAGGCTGTCTATAATAAATGACAAAAGGAGAAGACAGGAGGCACAGCGAAAGGAGAGCTGATATGGAATATCAAAAACTGGGAAGATCAGGGCTATGGGTGAGCAGGCTTGTTTTGGGAACTATGAATTTTGGAAGCAGGGTGGAGGAAAAAGAGGCGTTCCGTATTATGGATACCGCCCTGGAAGTAGGGATCAATTATTTTGATACGGCAAATAATTACGGAAAAAGTATAAAGAAAGAGGGAATTTCAGAAACTATTATTGGAAACTGGTTTGCAGGAGGAATGCAGAGAAGAGAAAAAGTGATTCTGGCGACAAAGGTATATGAATCCATGCAGGAGGGCGGTCCGAACGATGCTCCTGGGCTGTCCGCCTATAAAGTACGGCGCCATTTTGCGGATTCGCTCAGAAGACTCAGGACCGACCATGTAGAGATTTATTATATGCACCATATCGACAGGGGAGTTTATTGGGAGGAGGTGCTTCCGGTATTCCAGGGAATGATACAAAAGGGCGACATTGATTATCTGGCTTCCAGTAATTTTGCAGGCTGGAACATTGCGGACGTACAGGGAGAGGCAAAAAAAGAGCATATGTTTGGTCTGATCTGCGAACAACACAAGTATAATCTGCTGACCCGGATTCCGGAGCTGGAGGTCCTCCCCAGCGCGAAGAGCCACGGCATGGGGGTAGTGGCCTGGAGTCCTCTGGAAGGCGGGCTGCTTTCCAGAAATGCAGGAAAACGAAAATGTGCGGCCGGTGATATACAGAAAAAAATAGAACAGTTTCATAAATTATGTGTGGAGATCGGGGAAAAGGAGGATGTGGTGGCACTGGCATGGCTTCTTCAGAATCCGGCGATCACGGCTCCGATCATAGGGCCCAGCACGGCAGAACAGCTGTATGACGCACTGCGCGCACTGGAAATCCATTTGGAACAAGAGGTGACAGACCGGCTGGATCAGATATTTCCGGGACCCGGAGGAATCGTTCCGGAAGTCTATGCATGGTGAATGGAAAGGAGATGACAGAGAATGAAAGCATTAAAGCGGGCAGCGGCATCTTCCTGCGGTGTGGACGGGACAGGGCTTGCAAAAATGTATGAAGAACTGGGCAGACACGATGTCCATTCCGTCATGATCACAAGGGACAATTATGTGATTGCGGAGGGCTGGTGGAAGCCTTACCGACGGGAGTACAACCATATTCAGTATTCGGTCAGCAAGAGCTTTGTAGGAACTGCGATCGGGTTTGCGGTCACTGAGGGACTTTTATCGGTAGAGGATAAAATACTGGATATTCTGGACGGTATCCTTCCATCAGAGCCATGCAGCAATATGAAAAAGCTGACGGTCAGACATGTATTGACAATGTCTACGGGCCATAAGGATGAACGGAATATATTCCACGATGGAGAATCCTGGATCTATTCTCTGTTATCTTCTTATATTGATGAAGAGCCGGGGAAGGAATTTCGCTATATCAGCAGCTCCACATACATTTTAAGCGCGGTAATTCGCAGGCTTACCGGACAGAACGTATTGGAATATCTGAGGCCCAGGCTTTTTGAACCGATGGGGTTTTCAAAAGACATCTGGTGGGAAACATCGCCGGAGGGGCTGAATACGGGATTTAACGGATTGAACGCAACGGCGGAGGACATTACAAAGCTGGCCCTTCTCTATCTGAATCATGGCCGCTGGGAGGGAAAACAGCTGCTTTCTGAAGAATGGGTTTATCAGGCCTCGTCACTTCAAATAGAAAATGCTGACAACAGCAAGAACCAAAAACTCGGCTGCAGGCAGGGATTCGGTACATTTTCGGAGGACTGGAAAAGCGGCTATGGATATTTATTCTGGCATTGCAGGCCAAAAGGCGCATACCGCGGAGACGGCATATACGGACAGATGTGTATCATAATGCCCGAACAGCGTATGACGGTTGCCGTAGCTGCAGGCTGTCGTGAACCAGGAGAAATCCTGGATGTGATCTGGAAATATCTGTTGCCGGCAGTGGACAATGACACCCACGGGAAGGAAGGGGATCTGCTTTTGCGGGATACTTTGGAAAAATTGGAAATTCCGGCGGCAAAAGGGGAGAAGCTGCATCCAGATCAAAGAAAATATTCTCAAAAGCTTTACAGGATTGTCCAAAATGATTTGGGAATGCAGACGCTGTCATTTTTATTTCCGGAGGAAGGAACTCCGGAGGTGACGATTACAACCTGTAAAGGCACGCTGAGAGCAAAAATCGGCTATGGAGAATGGATCGAGACAGATACAGGATATGATCCGGACGGATTCCGCTGTGACAATGTGATCTTTTTCAGGCATGCCGCGTGCAGCGGCGCATGGCAGGAGGACGAATATGTTTTAAAAATAGTATATACAAGAACGCCTTTTGTTGATACCCTGCGCGTGCGATTCCGGCAGGACAGAATAGAAGGCACCTATTCACATACCGTAAAATACGGACGGCAGAATTATGAGATTGCAGGAGTCTTATGAGCGCTAAAACAAATGCTTCGGCAAAATGCAAAAGAGACATTGTGCCATGTATGAATTACTTTATGTTATGGTAAAAGTGCTGTAAAAAGTTATAATCTGATTATATAAATTATCGATAATTTACAAAAAGGAGGACATTATGAATTTTTCAAAAATACCGTGTTTTGACAATCATGCACATTCTATTGATGGAACACAAAAGGAGATCACTCCATTTGAGTTTTTGAAAGGGTATCAGGCGCTGAAGGATCTTAGGGAGCCGCCAAGCGGAGATTTGAGGGACCCTCAGTTTGGGGGATTTTCAGAAGAATTGATTTTGCATACAAGAAGTACGGGAGTGGTGTATTCCACGGTCTGCCATATGGCCCGCCTGTTCGACTGCGAACCGGTTCTCGAAAAGGTATTGGAGGAGAGAAACCGCTATACGAGGGAACACGGGATACAGGCATATTCGGAAATGCTCTATAAAGAAGGTAATCTGATCGGAGGCGTTCTGGAAACAGATAATCCGATCGGAGAGGATGTAGAAGACAAAATGCCGGACTTTCAGGCATTCCGGCTCTATTCATTCGACCACCAGCTTTTCCGGCTCTTACGAGAGACTGCAAGCTACCAGGAATTATCCGGACGTTTTAAGGAAGATGTAAAAGCAGCTTTTTTGGACCCGCACTATACAGGGATCAAGTGCCATTTATCAGAGGTGTTCTCTCATGAAGCTGCGCGGCCGGTCTACCCCCAGGAAGCAGAATCCGTATTTGCAAGTGCAAAGGCATTTGTCAGAAAAGACCTGGAAACCGTGTATCTTGCATTATTGACCGAGACAATGTGCCTGTGCCAGGAGCTGGATGTTCCGCTGCATATCCATTCAGGGATTACGGGACATTCCACAGATCTCGGGGAACCGGGAATTGCGGGGCAGGTTACGGTGAAGGCAGGGAGCATGTTTGACGGAGAGCCGTTTGCGCTGTCACTGTTTCTTACGAAACCGGAATTCAGAAATACCAGGATCGTATTTTTACATGCGGGATATCCATGGCTTAGAAATCTGTCAATGATGGCGGCTTTTTTCCCGAATATCTATATAGACATGTCCTGCGCATTGTCGTGGACGTCTCTGGCAAGCGAGCGGACTCTGGAAGAGCTGATGAGTTATGCTCCATTTACCAAAATTGTCGTAGGAAGCGGCCAGGGAGGAATACCGGAAAAAGGCTGGATGGCTGCGAAAACAGCGAGAAATGCGCTGGAGTCCGTCTTAAACCGGGCGGTTGAGAACGGATTCATGTCAGAAGCCCACGCACTGGAAACTGCGGAAAATATTTTATATAAAAATGCCTTGAGACTGCATAAACATTTTCATATTTAACGGAGGAGGAAAAGGAGAATGAAGAACTGGAAAAGGATGACTGCCATGTTAATGAGTCTGGCAATGATCGGTACTTTGACAGCCTGCGGGAACGGAAACGAGAGCGGCGGCGCGGATGATGCCGGAGAAGGAACAACGGCAGAGACGGCGGATAAAAAAGTCAAAATACAGATCATGGAATGGGACAGCGGTGTGGATAACGCAGAGACAGAATTTGACGTATTTATGAACACATTCCCGGAGTATAAAGATCAGGTGGAATTTGAAGTCGTGACAGGCGGAAGCGGCCCGATCGACATTATGGAGACCATGCGGAAGATGGTGGCGTCAGGCGAGCAGGAAGAGATGCCGGATATCATTACCTGCAATTGGGCGCAGGTACCGGAATATTATGAAATGGGCATTATACGTGATGTCAGCAGCGTATATGACGGACACGGGGATGAGATTATCGAAGGCGTTGCGAATCTGATGAAATATGAAGACCAGTATATGGGATTTCCGGCAGAGGTGAAGACGAAGATATGGGCTTACCGAAAGGATATGTTCGAGAAGGCAGGGGTGGATCCTAATACATGTAAGACGGTGGACGACCTGATCGCGGCAGGAAAGAAGATCCAGGAGGTTTATCCGGATTCCTATATCGAAAACTATACAGAGGTTCCGCAGGGATATGACCTGTTTGCGTACTTTACGGGAAATGATGCCCGCCTGGCAGATCAAGACGGAAATTATATCTGTTCTGAGGATCCGGGAGTAAGAGATGCCTTTGAATTTTACAGTAAAATGCGTGATTCCGGTGTGGTAAGTACTACGATCCAGGATTTTTCTGAGGAATGGCAGGCAGCACTGAATGACGGCACACTTTGCTCTCAGGTTCTGGCAGGCTGGTTTTCTTCGAACCACCTTCCGAATATCTGCCCGGATCTTGCAGGAAAATGGGGACTGGCGCTGTGGCCGGAGGAGATTGCGGCCGGATCCGAATCAGGCGCAAAGCTGATGATGGTGAATGACGCAAGCCCGAATGCGGACCTTGCGGTAGAAATCCTGGATAAGTTCTGCTTTACGGAAGAAAATGCAAAGGCCCTTTACGAGAGCCCGCGCGGGACGATCCCTTATCTGACTGCATGCACAACGGATGAAACGTTCCTGGCTCCTACGGAATATTTTGGAGAGGACAGGATGGAAACGGAATTTAAAGCAATGGAAATCCTTACAGTGTATCCATATACGCCGCATTCTTCACAGGAAGAAGAGATCATTGTCCGGTATCTGGGAGAATACTTATCAGGAACGAAGGATCTGGATGCCGCGCTAGAAGGGGCAGAAGAAGAGATGAAGCTGCAGATTGGCAATGCATATGACTAAAATATACTGTGCGCCAGATCAATCTGCAGCGCGGTATAACACGATGCACACAGCCGCATAAGAAAATATGCCGCTTTGCAGCTGCAGTTCCAGGCCGGATTTGGGACAGTCCTGTTATGTAGGGAAGGGACTGTCCCTTTCACATAAAGAAAATGTGACTGTTGAAGGATCATATAAAGATGAAGGAGTTGAAACGATGGAGATACAAAGACATATGAGAAACAAGAAACGCAGCCTGTTCCTGCTCTTTCTGCTGGGGCCTTTTTGCATACTGCACCTGGTTTTTACATTCATTCCGGCAGTATATTCCTTTGTCTTAAGCTTTTTTAAGTATAGAGGATACGGGCAGGCAAAGTTTGTCGGACTGCAGAATTATCAAAACCTTCTTAAAATGCCGGCTACATGGAGGCAGATGGAAAATACCATGATTTATTATGTCACACATTTAATTCCATGCCTGGTCATTGGCTTCATTCTTGCATATGCGGTGTACTGCATGCTGGGGCAGCGGGCGCAGAGGGTGTATAAACCCATTTTTTATCTGCCTCAGCTTATGGCGACGGTGGCGGCTTCCATGGTTTTCGGGGTGATATTCGGAACAAATATCGGGGTGGTAAACCAACTGCTGGGAACGTCCATCCCGTTTCTGACCAATCAAAATTATATCAAAATACCGGTCATTATTTTGATCATCTGGAGGACAATGGGGTGGTATTTCCTGATATTGCTGTCCGGCATGAGTACAGTCAGCACAGATCTGGTTGAAGCGGCAAGGCTGGATGGGGCAAGCCGGCTGCAGCAGATCCGCTATGTCGTACTGCCGATCATGAAGCCGATCATTTCTTTTTTGATCATTACGGAAACGATGTCATCGATTAAAGTCTATACGGAACCGGCGCTTGTTACAAATAATATTACGGCAACTTCCATGCCGATCGCCGCGGCGCCTTTTGTCAATGTGATCGTAAGCAACCTGGAAGGAGGACAGTTCGGTATGGCTTCCGCGGCAGGCTGGATTTTGTTTTTCGTGATCATGTTATTTACATTGGCTTATATGCTGATCTTCAATGAAAAAGGAGGGGAGTAGACATGGGAAAAAAGGCGGGAAAAGTAATCCTCCATGTGGTTTTGATTTTTTGCTCCTTCATATCACTCTATCCATTTTTTATAATGTTTACCGGTGCATTTAAAACATCCTCCGAATTGATGAAAAATGCGGCCGGCTGGCCGATCAGGGGGACTCTTGAAAATTTTCCCAGATTGCTGAATTACAATTCCCATATCATATCAAGGACATTTTTAAATGCATTGGGGGTATCTGCAGTATCTACGGTGATCGTGCTGGTACTGGCATCCCTTGCGGGTTATGCATTTGCAAAGTTTAAATTTAAGGGGAAACGGATCTTGTTTCTATTTTTCCTGGCAACCATGATGCTGCCGATGGAAGTGAATATGACACCGCTGTTCATTATGTTTTCCAAGCTGCACTGGCTGAACTCCTATCAGGTCCAGATCCTTCCGGGCATTGCCAATGTGCTCGCAATGTATATGTATAAGCAGTATATGGAAAGTCTGCCGGATTCGGTCATGGAATCCGCTTATCTGGACGGTGCGGGGGAATGGACCGTATACAGAAAAATCGTAATGCCGATGGTAAGGCCGGCCACAAGTGCTTTGGCAATTATTATGTTTATGGGAAAATGGAATGATTACCTGATGCCCAGGACCATGATCACGAAACAGAAGTATATGCCGATCATGGTAATCCTGCCTACGCTGAGTGATACGGGAACAAGCTATGTCATCCCCTGGGAATTGATTTTCGCGGGATGTGTGCTGATCACGGTTCCGCTGCTGGGAGTTTTTCTGATTTTTCAGGATAAGTTCATGAGCAGTGTAGTGATGGGCGCGGTAAAAGAATAAATTACAGGAGAAGAGCTATGAGAAAAGGATATGTGGCAGATGAAAAACGATATGAAAATATAGAATATAGCAGATGCGGAAAAAGCGGCTTAAAGCTGCCGCCGCTGTCATTGGGATTATGGCACAACTTTGGGGAATTTAACAGTTTCCATAATATGAAGGAAATGTGTATTACTGCTTTTGATGAAGGCATGACGCATTTTGACCTGGCAAATAATTATGGACCCTCTGCCGGGAGCGCGGAGGAAAATTTTGGGAGGATCCTGGAGGATTCCCTGCGTCCTTACCGGGATGAGCTGGTCATTAGTACGAAAGCGGGATACGACATGTGGGAAGGCCCCTACGGCAGCTGGGGGAGCAGGAAGCATTTGACCGCAAGTATCGACCAGAGCCTGAGGAGAATGCGGTGTGAATATGTGGACATTTTTTATCATCACAGAATGGACAGGAATACACCGTTGGAAGAATCTATGGGGGCGCTGGCAGATATCGTAAGGAGCGGAAAGGCACTGTATATCGGTATCTCAAATTATGACAGAGAATCTATGGAAAAGGCAGCGGCGATTCTTCGGGACCTGAAATGTCCCTGCATCGTAAATCAGAGAAGATATTCCATTTTTGACAGGACGATAGAGGAAGACGGTGTAAAGGAAGCAGCCGCCGGCCAGGGAATGGGAATTGCTGCATTCAGTCCGCTTGCCCAGGGGCTTCTGACGGATAAATATCTGTTTGGCATCCCGTCAGAGAGCCGGATTGCAAGGGATCCCCGCTTTTTAAAGGCAAATTGCCTGACAAAAGAAAGAATATCCCAGATCAGGGAGCTCAATGAAATCGCAGGAAAAAGAGGTCAGACTCTTGCGCAGATGGCATTATCCTGGATTCTGAGGGATCAGAAGATCTGTACCGCGTTGATCGGGGCATCGACTCCCCAGCAGATCAAAGAAAATCTTGCAGTGACAAAAAGCTGTGATTTTACGGAAGAGGAGCTTAGAAAGATTGATGAAATCAGCATCAAAAAAGTATACCAGGAGTAGGAGATGAAGGAATGGCGCATACATTTATCATGCCCGGGCTGATCTTATCAGGCGACGGCGCAGTGGAACAAAGCATGGATTATATGCCGAAACCGCCAAAAAAGGCGCTGGTGGTTACTTCTGCCTGTAATGTGGAGTATGGACAGGTGGATGAGATCACAGAGGTTTTAGAGAAAGAAGGAAGGGAATACTGCATTTTTGAACAGGTCAATCAGGAGCCTTCAGACAGCCCGGTTCAGGCAGGGGCCCGCCTGTACATGGAGGAGCATTGCGGTTATCTGATAGCAATCGGCGGAGGAAGCGCCATAGATGTGATGAAAGCAATCGGTCTTCTGGTGTCGAATCCGGGAGATATCACAGATTACGCAGGGAAAAAGGAGATTTTAAATCCGCTTCCCTTTATGGCGGCAGTTCCCACCACGGCAGGAACAGGGTCCGAAGCAACGCAGTTCACGATCATTACAGATACAAAACGAAATGTCAAGATGTTGATCGGCATGAAGGAGCTGATGCCGGATCTGGTCCTGCTGATCCCGAAGCTCACATATACTGTTCCAAGAGAAGTGACAGTGTCAACCGGAATGGATGCGTTGATTCATGCTCTGGAGGCCTTTTTGTCGAAAAAGGCGCAGCCGCTGACAGACAGTCTTGCGATTTCGGCAGTAAAACGGATTTTACCCAATCTTCCGCGGGTATATTCTGACGGCACCGATCAGTCTGCAAGAAATGAGATGGCCTGTGCGGCACTGGAAGCAGGGATCGCATTTAATAATTCCTCTGTGACTCTGATCCATGGGATGAGCCGGCCGATCGGAGCATTATTTCATGTTCCGCACGGACTCTCGAATGCAATGCTGCTGCGGGAATGCATGTATTTTATGGCGGACAGTGCCGAAGACCGGCTGGCAGTGCTGTCGGAAGCTGTCCATGCGGCAGAAAACGGAATGAATGAAAAAGAAAAAACAGAGGCTCTCTTAAAAAAATTGTCTGAGCTCTGCGATTTTTGTGCGGTTCCTACATTGGAGGAATATGGTGTGGAGAAAAAAGCGTTTATGGCTCAGATTGATAAAATGGCAGAGGATGCGCTTGCAAGCGGAAGCCCGCATAATTTAAGAAAGACGATTGAAAAAGAGGATATCATATCTATCTATCAAAAGCTTTGGCAGGAAGAAAGGAGTTCGTAGTGTATGGCAGTAAAGGAATATAAGGGAGGCTTTACTCTGCCTGGTGAAGCCGGATATGAAAAGCTGACATTAGAGCTTGCTGAAAAGTGGGGAGCAGACGTGATCCGCGACAGTGACGGAACAGAACTGTCTTCGGAAATCCTGGAAGCAGGATATGACATTTATTCGACCATATGTATCATACGGGATCATAACGTGTGGGCGAAGAAAAATATGGATAAACTGCAGCAGACGTTTCTGATGACAGACCCGAAGACGGCACAAAGAGACTGGCTGGAGGTCCGCCTTCTGGAGAATTTTTCAGAGGAGCAGTTTATCGTGAATGAGGGCAGCTCTTCCCGGGAATACTGGCAGGTCTTTGACAGGACAAGCAACAGGCTGGTTCCGAAGGAGTGCTGGAAATATGACGCGGAAACGCAGTCTGTCAGAATCTGGAATCTTGTGCCGTGGCATAAATATACGGTTTCGTTTTTGACGTACCGTATCTGGGAAGAGATCTCCATGTATAATCACAAGACAAATCACTGGGACAAGGAGCATCTGATGCAGATTGATCCCATATATGAAGAAACGCAGGAATATATGCTGGACTGGATGGAAAGGTGGTGTGAAGAACATCCTCATACATCGGTTGTACGGTTTACCTCACTGTTCTACAATTTTGTTTGGATCTGGGGCAGCTCCGAGCGCAACCGGAACCTGTTTACAGACTGGGCCTCCTATGATTTTACGGTAAGCGTGAAGGCATTGGAACAATTTGAAAAAAATTATGGCTATGCATTGGAGGCGGAGGATTTCATCAATCAGGGGAAGCGGCATGCAACACATATGCCGGGCGGGAAAAGAAAACAGGACTGGATGAAATTCATGAATCGGTTTGTCATTTCTTTCGGAAAAAAATTGATTGAGGTGGTACACCGGTATGGAAAGAAAGCCTATGTGTTTTATGATGACAGCTGGGTTGGCATGGAGCCTTATGGAGAAAATTTCGAAGAATTTGGATTTGACGGGATCATCAAATGTGTTTTCAGCGGATATGAAGCAAGGCTCTGCAGCGGTGTAAAAACAAAGGTGCATGAACTGCGTATGCATCCATATTTGTTTCCGACAGGGGTGGACGGATCCCCAAGCTTTCTGAAAGGCGGCAACCCGAAAGGGGAAGCGCAGAGGTATTGGCAGTCGGTAAGGCGGGCTGTTTTAAGAAGCCCGATCGACCGGATCGGGCTGGGCGGTTATCTGCATCTGGTGGAAGATCAGCCGGAATTTGCAGATTATATTGCGGAGATGGCAGACGAATTCCGTTCTCTGCGCAATCTCCATCAAAAAGGAGCACCGCTGTGCCTGGGGCCGAGGATCGGTGTGCTGCATTACTGGGGAGCGCTTCGCTCCTGGACCCTGTCAGGGCATTTTCATGAAACCTATATGCACGATTTGATCCATATCAATGAAAGCCTTTCCGGGATGCCCTTTGAAGTCGTTTTTCTTAACTTTGAGGATATCAAAAAAGGAAAGCTGTCTCAGCTCGATGTGGTCATCAATGCCGGATATGCGGGAAGTGCCTGGAGCGGCGGCTCCAGCTGGAAAGAGGATTGTATAGTCGAAAAGCTGACGGAATGGGTGTACCGGGGCGGTGTACTTATTGGGGTGAATGAGCCGTCGGCTGTCAGCGGATATGACACGTATTTTCGGATGGCGCATGTGCTGGGAGTAGATGAAGATCTCGGTGAACGGGTATGCCACGGACGCTGGAAATATGAGGTCGGGGATTCAGGGGGGCTGCTCCCTCGTGGAGCAAATGCAAAAAAGAAGGAAGGAATTTACCTGACAGAGGAAACAACAGAGGTTCTTCAGGAGAAAGACGGTGTTCCAACCCTTACGGTACATCGGGCAGGAAAAGGTACAGGAATCTATCTGGGCGGCTATGAGATCACTCCGGAGAATACGAGAATGCTTCAGAATCTGATCCTGCGGTATGCTCAAAAAGCTTCCTGCAATGCAGATTCCTGCGGTACGAAGGAATCCTGTATGCAGCAGGACTGGAAGCAGGATTATATTACGGACAACTTATATACGGATGCCGCATATTTTCCGGAGGCGGAGACACTTGTTGTCGTGAATAACACGGGAGAGCCGCAGAAAACGGGGATTCCTGTGGGGGACAGGCTGATATGGGCAGAACTGGAGCCGTATGGCTGTAAGATGATAGAGGTTTCAGCGACAAAGCTTATGCCATGACATTTGAATGCAATTTTGCTATCATAAACTCATACGAATGATAAAAGGAGCAGGCGGATGTGACTCCTATGTCCTGCTCCGTCAATTCCGTAAGAAAATGCAAAAAACACCCCGCCGCCCTGAACCAATCCTACTCCGCCCTCCTATGATATTTCCAAAAAGCAATCGTCTCCTGCAGATCCGCTTCGTCCTCGAACAGCTCCAGCTCCTTCGCCGTCTCGATCGCAAAATCCACATAAGCATTTGCCCGTGCGGTGATCACACGTCCGTCATTGACAAGATCCCGATCGGCGGACTGCGTGGACTCCAAACCCTCCAATATCCCCGCATGATCCAGCAGATCCACACCTGCGCAGATGCCGCCGATCAGAACCCGGCGGCTTTTCAGCTCCCGCAGATATGCACGGACCTCCTCCGTATCAATGGCGGAAATATCTCCGCCCGGGACGATGAAGCTGCGGATCTGCTGAGGATCCACATCCTTCAAGGCCATGTCCGCATTGACGGAATAGCCTTCCGTTGCCCGGATCGGCTGTCCGTCAAGGGAACAATAGACGATTCCGCATTCTGTCAGGCTCATAAAATAATTCAGGATCACGATTTCAAAAAAACAGCTTGTATCATATAGTAGAAAAACATCTTTCATGGGTTACCTCCGTAGTGTTCCGTTTCTGGAATCTGAAACTTCAAAATTTTTCCAGCTGTGCGGTTGCGATTCGATAGGTCATTTTCATGCAATTTATTGCAATGAAAATGGCCTGTCGAATCAGCAACCCACTTATTAATGAGCAAAAAGCGGCTGCGTTAGCAGACGTAAGAGTGCGTCAGCACGGTTTTTGCGAATGGATAAGTGGGTTGGATGCTCCTTGGAGCATCCAACCGCACAGCTGGAAAATTTCAAGTGGAAAAGCACAAAATCCCATATTTCCACATAAACTATATCAAATGTGCCAAGAGGTGTCGTCTTGAAATCATTTCCCAATCCCCTCACTCCTTCGGAAGAGAAATACTACATCCAGAAATATACGGAAGGAGACCTTCAGGCAAAGCATATCTTGATCGAGCGGAATCTGCGGCTCGTCGCACATGTGATCAAAAAGTACCAGTACCTGGATGAGGACCAGGAGGATCTGATCTCCATCGGAACCATCGGGCTGATCAAGGCAGTGGCTACATTTAACGCGGAAAAAGGGAACCGGCTGGCGGCATATGCATCCAAATGCATTGACAATGAGATCCTGATGTATCTCCGGTCCCGGAAGAAAACGAGCAAGGAGATCTCCCTGTATGAGCCCATCGGCACAGACCGGGAAGGGAACGAGATCAAACTGTACGATATCATTGAAACGGAAGAGGAGGATGTCCCGGAACGGCTCTATCTCAAGGAAAATATCCAGAAGCTGTACGAAAAGGTGGAAAATGAGCTCTCCCAGCGTGAAAAGCTGGTATTGAAAATGCGGTATGGGCTGTATAACGGAGAGGAATATACGCAGAGGGAAATTGCCCGGCAGCTCGGGATCTCCCGGTCTTATGTATCCCGGATCGAAAAAAGCGCAGTGGAAAAGCTGCGGATTTTTTTTCATGCCTGACAGCCGCGGCAAAAACGGAATCGAATGGCATATCCGGCCAAACTAAGGGTTCCGGAAGATAAAAACAGGCTCATGAAATACACATAGCAAAAGAAGGCTGTATGGTATATGGAGCATATTATACAGTCCTCTCTCTTACATATTTCCTGTTCTTTCATCCATTGCCCGCGGACCATCCCGTCCGTACTTTTAAAATAATCCAAGAGACCGTTTCTTTTTCCCTCATATCTCAACCTCTGCGCCTCTGGTGTATGTTTTCACAGAATCCCTGTAAATGCACTGTGTCTTTAAGCGGATCTTTTTCGGAAAATCCGAATAGTCGCCCTGGATCCGCCGATACAGCAGGTCACAGGCGGCATTTGCCATTTCCTCCAGCGGCTGGCGGATCGTAGTCAGCTTGGGCCGAACCATGACGGACAGTTCAAAATCATCAAATGACACGACCGACAATGCTTCCGGCACACGGATATCCAGATTGTGCACCGCCGCCATCGCCCCCAGGCACATGTCGTAATTGCTGACAAATACTGCCGAAGGCTTTTCCTCCAGTTCCCACAGCTTCATGATCCCCTTGTAACCGGACTGATAGGTAAAATCACCTGGTATCAGATAGTCCTGCCTGACCGGATACCCGTAATCCTCCAGCACACGGAAATACCCCCGCAGACGCTCCCGGGCTGTCAGCTTATTCTCAGGCCCCTTGATGATGGCGATCCGCCGATGCCCGGACTCGATCAGATGCTCCACGATCTGATAGGCACCGCCGCAGCAGTCCACCTGCACGCAGTCTGTCCGCATCTCTCCGCTGTTCTCTTCCACGACCAATACCGGGATATTCTGCTCCACTGCCCTTTTCAGGCAATCCCCTCCGGCTGCGATGGGCGATGAAATGATCCCGTCCACGCCCCGTTCCAGCAGATATTCCAAATAGTCCTCTATCTGAACTCCGTTTTCCTCATGTGTCGCAAAGATCACGGAATACCCCAGCTCCCGGAATCGCTTTTCGATCCCGCTGACGATCGCCGCCGTATGGGGAGAATTTACCCGGCCCGTTACCAGCCCGATCATATAGGTTTTCGAAGTCCTCAGCCCCCTGGCCGAACGATTCGGGGAATACCCGAGCTTCTGCACTGCCGCCTCGATCAGAACCCGGTTCTCATGGCGTACGGTTCCGCCGTTCATATATTTAGAAATTGTAG
>CATLCV010000022.1 GCA_949893755.1 uncultured Lachnospiraceae bacterium
TTACATTTTTTTCAGACCACATTAAGAGAATGAAATGACGAAACGGCAGACGCACAATGTAAAAATGTGCATTTGCCGTTTTTTACTGCAGGGATAAAAAAACCAAAGTTTTTTATCTACACCCACCTATAAAAAAGGAATTGAAAAGGCCAGTAGAAAATGTTACAATATTTAACATGGATTGAAGTTGAAAGAAAAGGGGGAATATAAAGTGTGCTTTTATATAGGGATAGAAGATTTGGCTGCGAATGCTCTTATTGAAGCAATGAGAAAGAAAAATAAGAGATTTCTTACGTATAACGAAATTGAAAGCTATGGTTCGGAAGTTGTCCAGATTCTTCAGGAAAATGGAGAAAAGGCAATCTTAATTCTCTCGCGTGATAATACGGATGCCCTGTTTCGTAACTATGATGAATTTTTTGAAGAAAGCGAAGCGGATGGAAAAAGGGGAATCTTGCTGAGGGCGGAGAAGGATATCGAAGATTTAATTCAACAGTTCAGAGGGTATCTGGCACTGGATGTTTTGCTGGCATTTATGAGTCAGCGTTCGGTTCAGGCTTTGGGAGTATAGCTATGAAGGATTACAAAAGAGTAAAGGATCCAATCTATGGATATATTGAAATACCGATAAAATATATGACGGATATTGTTGACACGGCACCTTTTCAGAGATTGCGGAGAATAATTCAAACAAGTTATTCTCCGCTTTATTCTTCTGCGGTTCACAATCGCTTTGTTCATTCAATGGGCGTATACTTCCTGGGGGAATTGGCGGCCAGTCAATTGGTAAAAGAAGCAGAATCCAAAATCGGCAGTGCTCTGGATCTGAATATGCTTGGCAAGGTCTTTAAGCTGGCGTGCCTGTTGCATGATGTGGGACACGCGCCGTTTTCTCATACGGGAGAAAGCTTTTATCTGGGAAAAGATCACGATTACAACCATCTGCACAAAAAGCTGGCCGGGATCATCGGTAATCCGGCATTTGAAAAGGACATTACTCAGGATAAAAGCCTGGCTGCAGCACCGCATGAGATCATGAGTGCAGTCATAGGTATTTCCGAGTATGGGGGACTGTTTGACAGCATAGATCAAAAAGAATTTTTTGCAAGATGTATTACTGGATATAAATATACGGATGATTCATTGGAAAATAGTTTGAAAAACTGCTTTATATCAATGCTTAATTCAAAGGTAATTGATGTAGATAAGCTGGATTATTTGATCAGAGATGCGTTTATCACGGGATTTGATACGGTAAATATTGATTTCGAAAGACTGCTTGGTTCTCTTACGATTTTCCAAAATAAAAGAAAGTATGAGATTGCATACAACAAAAATGCGATCAGCGTGATTGAAAATGTTGTGTATGCCCATGACGCGGAAAGAAAGTGGATTCAGACACATCCGGTTGTGCTCTATGACGCATATATCCTGCAGCATGTAATGGCATATTTAAGCGAAAAATTTGACGATAGTGGAAAATCACTGTTTTCGCTGGAATCGTTAAGTGTACAAGGACAGAAATTTAATAACGGATTATCCATTACCTTGCTATGTGATGATGACATTATCTTTTTAATGAAGAACATATTTCCCAATGAAATGAGTGCGGAATATTTTGAACGCAGAGAGAGACGGCATCCGGTATGGAAATCAGAAGCGGAATACAAAGCATTTGTTTTAGATCTGGCCAGAGGCGGAACACTTATTCAGGAATTTGAAACAGCTATGAGCGTTACTGCAAAATATCTTGTAAAAAGTACGGACTCATGGGTTATAGATGAAGCCTTGATAAGTAAACTGGAAAAAGAAAAGGCACTGCTTGATAAAACAGAACTAGATCCGGAAACGAAAAAAATTCAGGTTGAGAATAAAGAAAAAATATTAAAAGTAATGCATTCTCTGAAAAACTATGCTGCTGAGAAGAAAATCGACTGTAATTTTGTGATCCTGATGGCATCTCAGTTTAACAGTGGATTTGGTAAATCAGATTTTGCCTCGATCAATATAGTATTTGATACAAAGGAAGGCGAAAAACCAGCCAAGGTTGGTGAGATTGTATCTTCTTTAAAGGCGAAGGAGAGGGAAAGAGATAATTTCTTTTACCTTTTTTATAAACGGAAACCCGGTATGAGTAAGGGCGATATAGAGATTGATAATCAGGAAATATGCAAAAGGCTGTTCAGGGATGTTGTATTTTAGTCTTTAGAGTTACGAGCCACGTTTTGACCAGATATAAGTTGTAACTATTCAGCGGTTGTGTAAAGACTTTCAAACAGGAGTTAGTGCGCTATGTATAATATTGATAAAATGGCAAAAAAGCCTCTCGGGGCCAGGATCGAGGATGAGCTGATGCGCTACATCCTCCAGGAACCTGTGGAACCCGGACAGAAGATTCCAAATGAATTTGAACTGGCGGAAAAGTTCGGCGTCGGGCGGAGCACCATCCGGGAAGCCGTGAAGGGCCTGGTCTCCCGGGGAATCCTGGAGGTCCGCAGGGGATCGGGAACCTATGTGATCAACACCAGCTCCGTGGATGAGGATCCGCTGGGCTTCGGAAAGATTGAGGACAAATATAAGCTGGCGCTGGATCTGTTTGATGTGCGGCTGATGATCGAGCCGGAGATTGCCGCCCTGGCCTGCAGAAATGCAGCGGAAGAAGACCTGAAAAAGCTGAAGCGTTTATGCGATGAGACGGAGCGCCTGTATGTGGGCGGCAGCAACCACATTAATAAGGATATCGAATTCCATACCTGCATTGCGCACTGCAGCAGGAATCAGGTCGTGGAAACCCTGGTTCCGGTCATCAATACGGCGGTATTCACCTTTGCGAATCTGACCCACCGTCTGCTGAAGGAAGAGACACTGGAAACCCACCGGGCCATCACTAATGCGATCTTGAAGCGGGATTCCGTGGGAGCCAGATGTGCTATGATGATGCACCTGACCTATAATCGTCAGACGATTCTGCGGATCATGGAAGAACGTGACCGGGATTCAGGAACTGTGCAAAAATAATTTCCAGCCGTGCGGTTCCTCAGCATATGTAGAAGCACATCCCGCGCAGTCTGTACCGGTTATTTTTCTGCAGCTCCAAAATACGGAAATGCCGTATATTACAGCTCTGGATGGGACAGGATATCTGCATGGCCTGTCTCCGCATGAAATGGAGAAAACATCAGACGAATCCAAAATCGTTCAGACGTCTGATAAAATCAAATGGATATAATGCACAAAAAAGATGGAATCTGAGATACAGCAACCATTCTTTTTTTGTGAAATTGATAGAAATGGAAAGAAATACATCAGATGTATTGAAAGCGAAAACATGAAATGATATGATGTACCCACGATAACATAAGACGTCAGATGTTATGTAAAGTGTAAATGCAATGAATGAGAGGCAGATTTCAGATTTATCTGCGGGCTAGGGGCGTTTCGCCCGGCATCAAATTTAGAAAAAGAATATAAGAGAATTGAGGAGGTACACATTATGGCTGGTGAGGCATTGGAATTGAATCCGACCAGATTGGTTCTGGCCGCGATCATAGGGCTGGCGGTATTACTTTTATTGATTATCAAATTTAAGGTACAGGCAATGGTTTCCATCCTGGTAGGAGCGATCGTGATCGGCCTTGGGGCGGGCATGCCCTTTGAAAATATTGTAACAGCCGTGAACGACGGCATCGGCAACACATTAAAAGGAATCGCATTGCTGGTAGGGCTTGGCTCCATGTTCGGCGCCATCCTGGAGGCATCGGGAGGCGCGCAGACGCTGGCCGTCAGCATGGTAAAATGGTTCGGCGACAAGAAGGCGGCCTGGGCGCTGGGCATCACGGGCCTGGTCATTGCGATGCCGGTATTCTTCGACGCGGGACTGATCATCCTGATCCCGCTTGCGTTTTCTCTTGCAAAAAGGACAAACCGGTCCTCCCTGTTTTACGCGATCCCGCTTCTGGCCGGACTTGCGGTGGGGCATGCGTTCATCCCGCCCACACCGGGGCCGGTGCTGGTAGCGACCATGCTGGAGGTAGAGCTGGGCTGGGTGATCCTGGTAGGGATCTTCTGCGGGATCTGCTCCATGATCGTAGCAGGCCCGGTATGGGGATCCATTTGCGGAAACAAATATATGGTTCCGGTTCCGGAGCATGTGGCAAAGCAGGAAGATTTTGATGAATCCAAGCTTCCGAATTTCTGGACCATCGTAGGCATCATCCTGATCCCGCTGGTATTGATCATTCTGGATTCCATGGCAGGGGTGATCCCGGCACTTGCCGGACTGGCTCCGATCTTCGGATTTTTGGGAGAGCCGTTTGTGGCGCTGCTCATCGCAACTATCGCGGCCATGCTGATCTTGGGGCTGAAACATGGTTATAATATGGACCAGCTGGAAAAGATCATGACAAAATCACTGGAACCCACCGGACTGATCCTGCTGGTAACCGCATGCGGCGGCGTGCTCCGCTACATGCTCCAGTATTCCGGCCTGGGCGACCTGATCGGAAATGCGGTATCCTCTGCAAACCTTCCGATCGTAGTAGTCGCGTTTATCGTAGCCGCTCTGGTCCGGATCTGTGTCGGCTCCGCAACCGTCGCAATGACGATGGCAGCAGGCATTATCGCCGCCATGCCGGGGATCGCGGATCTGTCTCCTCTGTATCTGGCCTGCACGACGGCAGCAGTGGCAGGCGGGGCGACCGTATGCTCACACTTTAACGACTCCGGCTTCTGGCTGGTGAAGTCTCTGGTGGGGATGGATGAAAAAACCACATTAAAGACCTGGACGATCATGGAAACACTGGTAGGCGGAACGGGATTTGTTGTGGCACTGATCATATCATTTTTTGCATAAGTTAAAGGGAAAATGCCCTGATAACTTCGAAAAATGCAGTTAACTTTGATTCATCAAAATTGATAATAGAGGAGGAAAAAATCATGGAACTGAGAAGTCAGGAAATGCGCAGGAACGCGCCGGAGCTGGATCCGTTGCGGATCGGGACCGGATGGAAGCCGGAGGATCTGTCAAAGCCCCAGGTGATGATCGAGAGCACCTTCGGGGACAGCCATCCGGGCAGCGGCCATCTGGATATCCTGGTGGAGGAAGTGCGCAAAGGAATTGAAGAAGCCGGCGGACACGGCGCGCGGTATTACTGCACAGACATCTGCGACGGGGAAAGCCAGGGAACCGACGGCATCAACTACAGCCTGGCAAGCCGGGAGATGATCGCCAACATGATCGAGATCCACGCCAATGCGACCCCCTTTGACGCGGGCGTCTATCTGGCAAGCTGCGACAAGGGACTGCCCGGCAACCTGATGGGGCTGGCAAGGGTGGATATTCCCGCTGTGGTGGTGCCCGGAGGCACGATGAACGCGGGCCCGGAAATGCTCACGCTGGAGCAGCTTGGGATGTACAGCGCCAAATATCAGCGGGGCGAGATTGACGAGGAAAAGCTGAACTGGGCGAAATGCAATGCCTGTCCAAGCTGCGGCGCCTGCTCCTTTATCGGAACGGCTTCCACCATGCAGATCATGGCCGAGGCCCTGGGACTGGCACTTCCGGGAAGCGCGCTGATGCCCGCCACCAGCCCGGACCTGCTCACATTTGCCAGAGAAGCGGGTGCACAGGCGGTAAAGCTTGCAGCCATGCCCAATATGTGCCCCAGCGGCATTGTGACCATGGACAGCTTTGAAAATGCGATCCTGGTGCATGCGGCGGTTTCCGGAAGTACAAACTGCCTGCTGCACATTCCGGCGATCGCGCATGAATTCGGCATTGAGATCACCGGGGACACCTTCGACCGGCTGCACCGGAATGCCCGTTATCTTCTGGATGTCCGTCCGGCAGGGCGGTGGCCGGCGGAATGCTTCTACTATGCGGGCGGCGTACCGGCGATCATGGAGGAGATCAAAGGCCATCTGCATCTGGATGTGATGACCGTGACCGGAAAGACGCTGGGAGAAAACCTGGAGGAGTTAAAGAAAAACGGATTCTACGAGAGATGTGAAACATGGCTCCAGGATTTCAACGCCCGCTATCATGTTTCCCTGAAAAAAGAGGACATCATCCGGCCCTATGAGGATGCCATCGGAACGGACGGAAGCATTGCCATCCTGAGAGGAAATCTGGCTCCTGAGGGCGCGGTCATCAAGCACACCGCATGTCCGAAGGAAATGTTCAAGGCGGTCCTCAGGGCAAGACCATTTGACAGTGAGGAGGAATGCCTGGACGCAGTATTGAAGCACAAGGTCGAAAAAGGAGATGCCGTATTCATCCGTTACGAAGGTCCCAAGGGCAGCGGCATGCCGGAGATGTTCTACACCTCCGAAGCGATCAGCAGCGACAAGGAGCTGGGAAAAAGCATTGCATTGATCACCGACGGACGGTTTTCCGGAGCCTCCACGGGTCCGGTGATCGGACACTGCAGCCCGGAGGCAGTGGACGGCGGCCCCATCGCTCTTGTAGAGGAAGGGGATCTGATCGAGATCGATGTGGAAGAGCGGAAGCTGAACATCATCGGGATCGCGGGAGAGCGCAGGACCATGGAGGAAGTGGCGGCGGTGCTTGAGGAGCGCCGCAAAAACTGGAAGCCCCGTGAGCCGAAGTACAAAAAAGGCGTGCTCCGCCTGTTCAGCGAACATGCGGCAAGCCCGATGAAGGGGGCCTATCTGGAGTATTAAGTATCAGCTGAGAAGCAGAAGCGGTCAGAAAAAACATTACTGGTCACACCTTGATCAGGTGCGCCCAGTAACTCAGGCCGTCATTTAAAATTGCCTACGGCAATGGACGGCCTGAATACCAGCTTTTATGTGCATCCTCCTGACCAATCAGCGTGGTGATTGGTCAGGATCTGACATGTAACGAAAAAACAGACTGTGCAGATTACCTTATCTGCAAAAGCCTGTTTTTTCTGGTATACCCAAGGGCACCCCATTATGGCCATGCGGCCGTTTCACAAGGTATGTTTATCAATATTTATAAGGAGGGATTTCCATGGAACACAACAACCCGTTATTATCAGAAAATCAGAACGAACACAGGTTTATTACGATCGGTGAGATCATGCTGCGCCTGACGCCGCCGAGCTACGAAAAGGTCCGGATGGCATCCGCTTTTGAGGCCAGCTATGGCGGAAGCGAGGCAAATATCGCTCTGGCGCTGGCAAACCTGGGGATTGACAGTACATTTTTTACGGTCGTGCCGAACAACAGCCTGGGAAAAAGCGCGATCCGGATGCTGCGGAGCAACGATGTACACTGCACGCCCGTAATCTTAAGCACTCCGGAGCAGACCCCCACGCACCGGCTGGGGACCTACTACCTGGAGACCGGGTTTGGAATCCGCGCCAGCAAGGTGACCTATGACCGCAAGCACAGCGCGATCACGGAATACGACTTTGATTCCTATGACTTCGACGCGCTGCTGGAAGGCTTTACATGGCTGCATTTAAGCGGCGTCACCCCTGCCCTCGGAGAAAATTGCAAAAAAATGATCCTGCAGTGCCTGAAAGCGGCAAGGGAAAAAAATATGATCATCAGCTTTGACGGAAATTTCCGAAGTACGCTCTGGTCGTGGGAGGAGGCAAGGGATTTCTGTACGGAATGCCTGCCGTATGTTGACGTGCTGTTTGGGATCGAGCCTTATCACCTGTGGCGGGATGAGTCGGACCACGGCAAAGGAGACTGGAAGGACGGCGTGCCGCTCCAGCCGGGTTATGAGCAGCAGGACGAGGTATTTCGGGCATTTATCCGGAGATTCCCCAATCTGAAATGTATCGCGCGGCATGTCCGCTATGCCCACAGCGGCAGTGAAAACAGCCTGAAAGCATACATGTGGTACGAAGGACATACCTTCGAGAGCAAGCAGTTTACATTCAACATCCTGGACCGGGTAGGCGGCGGAGACGCATTTGCCAGCGGCCTGATCTACGCCATGATGAACGATTACAAACCGATGGATATGGTGAATTTTGCAGTCGCAAGCAGCGCGTTAAAGCACACGATCCGGGGGGATGCCAACATTACAGACGACGCGGCCGCAATCCGGAACCTGATGAATATGAACTTTGATATCAAGCGATAGAAATGAGATGTTATACTGCGCGCCAGATTTCACAGGCCGCGAGTATATACTACTCTGGCTGGCCAGTGAACCGTGACAATGAGATTCCCCCGCAGTGCAATATATACTGCGGGGGAGTTTAGGAACTGTCTCAAAATAGTATGTAGATCCTGCACGATCTATATACATTATTTTAAGACAGTTCCTTCCTTTTTAAGACCAAAACTGCTCTAATAGATCCTCGTCCGAACACTTCCTGGACAAATTGGATAAAAAACGTTCCCGGGCAGCGCTGGTGCAAAGTTCCAGGTTTCGCTTGTCATTTGTTGCATTGAGTCCAGCCGCATTCGGGGAAGCCTGGTTTTTAGCGACCCGGAGCAAAAAATCAATATCGTCCTCATACTGCCTGGCCTGCCGCACAAATCCGAGTGTCCTGCTGGCTGAGATCGCGGAGCGCAGGCTGTTGATGTAATCAAACCGGTCATCCATTTTCGGATTCTCGTAATAGTCAAGAAACGGAATCGAGATATCTTTATTTTCTGACTTATAATAAGTTGTCAGCGCTTTCATTTCCATACGGGTGGCATTGTAGGGATTGATTCTGTTCAGATGAATCTTCTGCTCAAATACCCTTCCTTGTCCGTCAGCACCTCTTGCGACCAGAACCGGATCGTCCTCCGTGGATTCGGCTGCATGGTAAAAACGAAATTCCAGATCAGGCTCAATCCCCATCCAGGTAAGGGGGCTATTGTCTTTCAGTTCATAGTATCCGGGCAGTTTATCTACCTGCTCCCACGTCTCGCCGAACACATCTTCATCGACATCGATCGTATAGCCCAGCCAGGTTGTCTCCGAAGCATCGCCGGGCGGCAGTGAGGAATAAGAGCTCCATCTTCCTCCGGACGTTCCGGCTGTCCGTGATGCAGCCAGTCCGGCATAGCTGTTTAAACCTGCCAGTCCATTTGATACGGAATACGCATTTACTCCTGTGAGGCCGCCCAGTACGGCAGAACCATAAAGCCCGGCAAGGCTGCTAAGCGCCGCGAGACTGTTCATTCCGGTAAAGCTGCTAAGTGCCGAGAGACTGTTCATTCCGGTAAGGCTTCCAAGCGCTGTGGAGTTGCTCAGCCCGCCAGATCCTGCGGCTGCCATTGCGCTGCTGAATCGGGTCAGCCCGGCAAGAGAAGAAAATCCGTTCAGTTCAGAATAGCCGCTGGTTCCGGCAGTACTGTTTGTTTTCGAAGAGGTGTTGTGCTTTGTGGCTCCATTTTTCGTTTTATACATATTTAATGTCTGGAACCTTGGCAATCCCGTCCTCAAAGAATCATTTGCATGAGAAATCGCTGTCATTTTTTCGAATAACCTCCTATCAATAGAGAGCATTCTCGAGAATGTTCATAGAATCCATTTGCCTGCTTCTTCGAAAATGAAAAAGCAGATTTTTACCTGTGTGCAAAAGTATACTAAAAAAGCGGTTCTCCGGCAAGCATATGACAGGAGCAAAGACGGTTTAAAAAGAATATGTGTTACTGATGATATCTTGATCAGGCATGTCCGGTAACTCGGGCCGTCATTTAAAATTGCCTGCGGCACTGGATGGACTGAAAGCCGGCTTTTATATATGCAGCCTGCACCGCTATTGACAATAAAGTTCTTATGTTTTATACTGTGCTTACATTGACAACACACCATAAAACAGAATGGCGGTGAGGATTTGGAGATTGTAGTAAGCAATAAGGCAAGCCGCCCCTTATATGAGCAGATTGCCACACAGATCAAATCGGCAATTATGAGCGGGGAACTGAAGGCCGGCGAAGCGATCCCTTCTGTGCGGGCGATGGCAAAATCTCTGCATATCAGCATTTTGACTGTCCAAAAAGCATATTCCACGCTGCAGGAGGATGGCTTTATTGAGACCACGGCCGGAAAAGGCTGCTATGTATCGGCACAGAATCAGGATTTTTATCTGGAAGAACAGCAAAAGAAAATTGAAGAAAAGTTTTCAGAAGCAATAGAGATTGCCAGGGTAAGCGGGATCTCACTCGATAAATTGCTGAACCTGATCACGCTTTTATATGAAGAGGACGACTAAATGGCCGATCCTGTTTTCGGGGCGCGGAACATGTGAAATTTTTAGGGGGGATGCTATGGATGGGAATATGATCAGAATCTGTCATGGTTCGGAGAATATCATTGAAAAACCGGAGTTTGGAAAGGGAAAGACTACAAATGATTATGGCCGGGGATTTTATTGTACGGAAAGCATAGAGCTTGCAAAGGAATGGGCATGCTCCAGGGCGAATGACGGCTATGCAAACATCTATGAGCTGGATATGAACGGGCTGGACATCCTGCGTTTAAACAACCCGCCGTATCACGTATTGAACTGGCTGGCAGTGCTCGCGGATAACCGGACATACTGGGAGAGGAGCACAATCTCGGAAGAGGCCAAGGTCTATCTGAGGGATCATTTCCTGGTTGATATTTCACCTTATGATATTATAATCGGATACCGGGCAGATGATTCTTACTTTACCTTTGCAAAAAATTTTGTGGCAAATGGAATTACTCTGGGGCAGCTTCAGGAGGCAATGAAGCTGGGCAGACTAGGAGAACAGATCGTGCTGAAAAGCAGAAGGGCATTTGAACGGCTTCGCTTTGTGGAATATGAATCCGCACCCTCGGAAATTTATTTCAAAAAGAAGCTTGAACGAGATCAAAGCGCGAGGGCGGAATATCGGAAACGGGTGAGGCATATGCCGAATAAGGATGAACTGCTTATGATCGATATTATGAGAGAGGGGATGGAAAATGGAGATCCGCGCTTATTATGAAGGCTATCTGGACGATGCAATGGACACGATGGGAAATATGATGGACTATGCGCTGAACACCTGTGGGATGAACGGAGAAGATTTTTTCTACATGTTTTTGGCCTCCGGGACGGCCAGGCAGTTTGAACTCGGAAATCCCAGATATCTTGCGGGGATGACCGGGGCGGAGATCGTAAGGGAGATCGTGCTGCGGGAAAAAGGAACCGAGTTAAATGAGCCGGAAGAGTACGAACTGGATAAATCGCCGGAATACTGGTGCGGCTGGATCCTGGCGTACTACCAGTGGCGGACCTGCAGAAGCTTCCAGCGGATCCGCCAGATCGTTTCCATAGAGGAAATCTTATGGATGTATCCAACCCATCACGAAGCGGATGAAGAGCATTTTGTAGATACCATGAACCGGCTGTATCAAAGGCGGCATACAAAAACATACCTCAGACAAAGAATGGAAGCCGCCTGGATCAGCAGAGAGGAATTGTCGGCGCAGACGGGAATCCCCTGTGAGACGATCCGGGAGCTGGAAGAGGATGATTCAAAAATAGCATTGATCGATGCGCGGAGTTTATTTCAGATTTCAAAAGTGCTGGGCTGTACGATGGAAGATCTGATGGAATATTAATAGAAAGCAGGGCTGTCGGATGACAGCCCTGTTTCCGCAAAATACCTAACATAGAAATACCTTACATAATAATCTGCCTTCCGGCAAACGTTCCTTTCCCAACCGTTACCTCCTGAAAATCCGTGATCCCCTTCCCTTCATTGGGATATTTCACCGAATACAGCTGATCCGCCGCAAAGACCGCCACCAGGATACATGCGGTCACCATCAGGGTTCTGGCGGGAAGCTTCCGGAACACTCCGTCCAGGAAGGGCACCAGCACATACACCACCGCCATGCCGCCGATGCCGAAGGTGAGCAGCCCTTCCGCGCAGATCCTGCCGTGCAGATTGAGGAAGTACCCGGTATAATCCCACCATCTTGTGCCGCCGTGGAGGGATTCCAGGAAAAGGGACGTAAAATATTCCACGCATCCGCAGAGGATGATGGCAAGGACAAATTCCGCTGCCGGCTTTCTGCGGAATTTATTTAACAGCAGAAGGATCATGACGCTTCCGCATCCATAGATCGGAAGCCAGGGACCGTGCATGACGCCCCGATTGGCAAATTTTCCGTCCGTGATCAGGTGAAGGCTCACCTCCCACAGCCATCCGGCAAAGGACAGCGTGAAAAAGATCAGGATCACGGACCAGATGGAATAGTACCGGAGATAATTCTGACTGGCGATCCATTTCCGTTTTTTATGCTCCGGGATGGGGTACAGCCTGGTGGGATATACCAGCCCTTCGGCCGCCTTTTTGTCGTATTCCAGCTGGAAGCGGAGACTCTGCTCCTCCTCCAGTACCTCAATCGCTTTGTTCCGCCGGAACGTGACTCCGAACACATCTGCCAAAACTCTCTGAATGCCTCCCAGCTTCGCGGCCTCCGGCAATTTTCTGCCGTACTCCTCATATACATCGGAATAAGTAAATTCCAGCATCAGAGGGTCCGCATTTTCAAATAAATATGTATCATTCAAAAGCTCTGTTCGCTCAATCTCGCGCTCACGGCCCAGGCGGCGGAGCTCCGCGTAGTATTCTGCCAGCACCGCGGTTTTATACGGAACGGTAAAGAAGATATTGGAAAGGCCGAAGGTCAGGATCCCGAGCATTTCCCAGCCAAGGAACGAGAGCTCCAACACAAAGCATTCCCACTTATGGCCGTGCATCAGCTTCCGCGACAGGGTGATGGCATCCATGGTCCGGATGCCCGGATTTTCCGCCAGGATGCAGGGCACCAGATAATAGGAATAAGCCTTGATGATTCCGCCCACGATGGTCAGAGACCAGAGGGTGTTCAAAAGGCCCGTCACAAAATGCGCGATTCCCACATGGCACCATTTTTTCACCCGCAGCAGAAACCACACCCGCTGGGCCGGCACCTTTTCATAGCAGCGGCCCTCCAGAAACATCCGCAGCATCACGGTCCGGTACACTCCGACCACAAAGATCTGGATCAGGAACACCAGGAGAAGCGCTCCCAGAAGCATGATCACAATGGCGCCGCTGTCGGTTCCGGCCAGGGAGCGGATGCCCACCGTCAGGGTCAGAAGATACGCTCCGGAGGACAGCTTATTGACAACAGAAGCAAATACGCCACGGCTCCGCCCAAGGGCAGCGCCTGGATTGACCAGCGAATCCTCCACATACCGCTTTTCCGTTTCCCGGACCTGCTGTTTTTGATCCGCAAAGTTGTCCTCCGCGATCTCCATGGTATAATTCAGGAAAGAATTGATGATGGTGTTGGTAAATGTAACGCTTGCCTGTGATACATCCGCTTCCTGGATATTCATACCGGATCCCGACATGACGGACTGTCCGCCGAGTATGGACGATATGACACAGAGCAGCAGGAACAGGCGGTAGTGCTTTTTTAATACTTTTTTGGCGCGTGCCTTTAAATCTTTTCGAATCTGTTTTCTTGTACGCAAGCTGGCAATCTCCAATCATTTTATTTTTGCTGATTCAATATACAACTCTCATACAGATCCCCTGCGGATAATCTCCGTACTTTTCACCGAAGATATTCACCCCGCCCAGGTTCTCTGCATCCGGTTTGATGCAGATCTTAAATGAGATATAAGGATGCTCCGTCAGCCCGATCGTATTCAGATTGACAGCAGGGTTGACCGATATCTCATTGATATATCCGCCGTCCGGGCGCAGCGATATGGTGGTCAGCTGTCCGTACTGGGTGCGGCCCATAGGCCAGATATCCGGAGTCAGCTTCCCTCTTCTCACGCCGAAATCTCCGGGACACGTATAGGTCCCCACCTCCTGTTCATTGATAGAAAATGTGATATCTGAAGGCCAGTCCTCGCTGTAACCGGGTGCCTCGGAGCAGAGCTCCAGGGTAAAGGAAAGCTCCTGCAGGGTCAGCAGGCTGTTGACCTTGTTCGGAAAACGGTATTCCAGAAATCCATGGTTGAACCAGATAAGCTGTGCGCTGCTGCGCTCTGCGGAATAAAAGGAAACCGGGTTGTCAAAGCAGTCGATGATCCCATCCATACCGGCCAGGCCGCAGGTGGGGCTGACGTTGAAATTGTAATAGCCGCCGATGGGCATATCATATAGAAAAGAATGGTCGGCGGAGTCGATGTCTGTGTCATAGGCTTCCAGATGGAAGGAAAGGATATGGCACATACAGACCCGCATGGAGCCGCGGATCCCGGGCTGGTTTTCCGTGATGATCAGCCCGGCATCCTCCAGGCAGCGGACGTGCATGGCTGTGGAGGACAGCGGGATCTGCAGAAGCCGTGAGATCTCCTGCAGGGATAAGGGCTTGGTCTTGATCAGGTTCATAATGTCGATCCGGACCGGGGAAGATAAGGCTTTGCCGATCGCGACAATATGCTCTTTGTGGCCGGATACAGCCAGGTTGAATTCCAGATTTTTTTCTCCGATGACTTTTGGGGTATTTTGGATTGCTGACATGATTATGTTCCTTTCGTAAATATTGTAGTAAAAATAGCAAAAAATATTACAAAATAAATATTTTGAAATAAAGAAATAAAAAGCATTTATTGCATTATAAATAGAATAAAGTGATTTGTCAAGGAATATTGCACAAATTGACAATAAATAAATTGTGAAAATGAACTGAAATTGTTATTTTCAACAAAAAATGATTGCATTTGGGGAAAATGGAGAGTATAGTTAAAACATAAAATCTAGCAAAAAGATATATAAGGACTAAAAATAATAAAACAGAAAAATGGAAATAAATCATAAAACAATGCTTAAAATAATAAAACTGAAAAAGATGATTTGTCCGGATTTCAAAAAATGAATTTTAATGCAAAAAATAATATACATAAATTTCAAAAAAACAGAAATTAAAAAAGGAACAGGTGGAGCATATGAGAAATGAATATCCGCGTCCGGACTTTGTGCGGGAGCAATGGCAGAGTTTAAATGGCACATGGGATTTTTATGAAGGGCTCAGGGCGGAAAGGCTGCAGATCCAGGTGCCTTTCGTACCCCAGAGCCGGCTCAGCGGTATCGGCAGGAATCTGACTTCGGATACCATTTTATATGAGAGACAGTTTACGGTCCCGAAGGATTGGGAAGGCAAGCGGATCCTGCTGCATTTCGGGGCGGTGGATTACCGGTGCAGCGTATGGGTGAACGGCCAGTGCGCAGGCACTCATCAGGGCGGCCAGACTCCTTTTACATTTGATATCACAGATTTTTTAAACGGGGCCGAAGAGCATCTGAGAGTGTCTGCGGTGGACTACCTGACAGACGAGAGCATTCCCCGGGGAAAGCAGTACTGGAAGGAGAAAGGACAGTTCATCTGGTATACCCAGTCCAGCGGCATCTGGCAGTCGGTCTGGATCGAGCCTGTGGACAGCGCTCATATGGAGTGGATGCATTTTACGCCGGATATCGATCAGGGGACAGTGGAGATCACCTGGCAGGTATCGGATGATACGCCGGACACCTGTCAGATGGAGCTGGACATCCGATTCCGCGGCAGTAAGGTGTATAAGGGGACCATAGAAGGGACAGACAAAAGAGGAAAGATCATTGTGGATGTGTTCCGGAACAAAGCGCTGTGCGGCGCGTTTCATTTTACCGGATGGTACTGGTCGCCGGAGCATCCTTACTTATTCGACGTGAAGGCAAGGCTCAGGGACGGAGACAACTGCCGGGACAGCATTGAGACTTATTTCGGAATGCGCAAGATCCATGTACGGGACGGTAAGGTTTACCTGAACAACCAGCCCTATTATCAGAAGCTTCTGCTGGATCAGGGCTACTGGAAGGACGGACTGATGACCGCGCCGGACCAGGAGGAATACGCGGAGGATATCCGCAAAGCAAAGGCAATGGGGTTCAACGGCTGCCGGAAGCATGAAAAGGTGGAAGACCCGGTATTCCTCTACTGGGCGGACAGGCTGGGCTTCCTCGTGTGGGAGAGTATGGCAAGCTTTTGGAGCTTCACCCCCCAGGGGGCGGCGGCATTTGCCGAGGAATGGACCCGGGTGATCCAGAGGGATTACAACCATCCCTGCATCGTGCTTTGGAATATGATGAATGAAAGCTGGGGGGTTCCCCGCGTATACGATGACAGCCGGCAGCAGCATTTCGCAAGGGCCATGTACCATATGGCGCGGGGGCTGGACGATACCCGGCTGGTGATCGCCAACGACGGCTGGGAAATGACGGAAAATGATATCTGCGCCTTCCATACCTATAAGCACGGCGAACAGGGCGACACCGGGCAGCAGGCGCGTTTCCGCGCGGGGGTGAAGAGCCTGGAGGGCTTGTCGGGACTTGTGGAAAGGTCCCTGTTTGCAAAAGGATTTTCCTACGAAGGACAGCCGGTCATGCTGACCGAGATCGGAGGCGTTGCCATCCGGACGGCAGAGGAAGGGCATGGAGAAGAAGCGGACAGTACGGCCGGAGTCAGCGGGGAAGCAGAAAACACGGCCGGAGCTGATGCAAATACATTTGGTACGGCGGAAGCGGATCCGTGCAGAAACGGCGACGGCAATACAAGCTGGGGCTATACAGGCGCGGATGGTCCGGAGGCGTTTCTTGAGGTTTACGAACGGCTGATCGGCGACATCTATGCTTCGGATCTGATCTGCGGCTTCTGTTATACCCAGCTGGCAGATATTGAACAGGAGCAGAACGGACTGCTGGATGAGATGCATCAATACAAGGCGGACGCGGCGGAGATCAAGAGGATCAACGACGGCAAGGCGACCACAGGTTCATTTTCTACTGTGGAATAAAAAACGGATAGAGGAGGGGATGCTGATGAGAAAAACAATATTTGTATTGCTGGACGCATGCCAGTATGAAGCGGGGACAAGAAACCTGGGTTATCTGGAGCACCTGATCGATTATGAGAAGGGCGCGAAGTACAAGGTCCGCGGGGAACTGCCGTCCTTATCCAGGCCCATGTACGCCACTCTGCTGACAGGGCTTCCTGTCTATATGCACGGCATCGCGGCAAATGAGACCGTCCGGGTGCTGGAGTGCGACAGTATTTTTTCCCTGTGCAAGTCTCAGGGAGGCTTCACGGCGGCTGCGGCCTATTCCTGGGTCAGCGAGCTGTACAATGACGCGCCGTTTCGGCCGGAACGGGACCGGATCCGGATCCATGCCGGAGGCATGATCGACGCGGGGATCTATTACTGGGAGGACGATTACCCGGATTCCCACCTCTTTGCGGACGGAGAGTACCTGAGAAAACAGTACGACCCGGATTTTATCCTGTACCATCCCATGGGGATCGATTACCAGGGACACCTCAGGGGCGCAGGGAGCAGGGAATACGAGGAGTCCGTTGGAAAGGCGAATGTCATCCTTTCCCTGCTGATGGAGGACTGGATGAAGGAAGGCTATCAGATCGTCATTACCGCGGATCATGGAATGAATACGCTTGGGATCCACGGCGGCACCGACGCGGAACAGAGGGACACGCCGCTGTATATTTTCAGCAGCCAGGTCAGGGCAGGGCGGTTCGAGGAGAATTCTATTTCCCAATTAAATGTGGCGCCGTTACTCTGCCGGCTGATGGACATGCCGGCGTCCCGGGAGATGATGGGGCTGGAGGAGATCGCCCTGGCGTGAGGGACGGCCGGGACAGGGCGAACCGATAAAAAATCGTTTCAATAGAATAGGAAGAACAGGAGCAGGGAACGGCCCGGTATCAAAGAAAACAGGCGGAGAAAGATTCGCTTGCAATAGACACAAAGGATCAATAGATTCATGTACTCAAAGGAGGAGACAACAATGAAAAAGAGAGCAAGGTTATTGAGCGTAATTCTGGCATCAGCGATGGCAGTGTCCATGCTGACAGGCTGCGGCGGAGGAGAAGAGAAAAAGAACGATGCGCCCATGCCCGAGGTGGAGGTAGACCCGGATGCGAAGGTGGAGCTCAACGGAGAGGAAATGTCCTTGGCCGATCTGGTTTCCAAGGCTCAGGAGGAAGGCGACATCCAGTCCGTGGGCATGCCGGATGACTGGGCGAACTGGAAGGGTTCCTGGGAAGGAATCAACACTACATACGGACTGACTCACGGGGATGTGGACATGACATCGGCGGAAGAACTGTCGCAGTTTGCGGCGGAAAAGGACGATCCCACGAAGGACGTCGGGGATATCGGACTTTCCATGACGCCGGAAGCGATCAAGCAGGATGTGATCGGTTCCTTCAAGGCTTCCACCTGGGACCAGTTCCCGGATTGGGCGAAGGATCCGGAAGGCCGCTGGGTCATGACCTACACAGGTTCCCTCGCGTTTATCGCGAACACGGAATCCACCGGCGGAAAATGCCCGGCTTCCTGGGAAGAGGTGAAGGACGGCGACTATCTGGTATCCGTAGGAAATGTTCTTGCAGGCGCGGCTTCCCAGGTGGCGGTATTATCCTGCGCGATCGCGAACGGCGGTTCTCTGGATGATGTGCAGCCGGGGATCGACTACTTCAAAGAGCTGGCGGAGGCCGGAAGGCTGGATACGGGCGACACCTCATCCGCAAGACTCGCGAGCGGCGAGATGGTATGCTGTGTCGGAAATTACGACTATTCCGTGCTGTCATGGCGGGACAATATTGTAGCGGAAAATCCGGATATGAAGCTGGATATCACGATCCCCTCCGACGGCTCCGTTACAAACGGATATGCGCAGATCATCAACAAATATTCTGCCCGTCCTAACGCGGCGGGACTGACGATCGAATATCTCTGCAGCGATGAAGGCGCCATCGACCGCGCAAAGGGTTATGCAAGGCCGACCAAGGAAGGCGTGGAGCTTCCGGAGGAAGTGGCGGAAATCCTGCTGAGCGACGACCTGTATGAGAACTGTACTAATATTTCCGACGTGGAAAGCCTGAATGAGGCATGTACGAAGATTGCAGAACTGTGGGAGAGGGAAGTGCTTCCTCTGGTACAGTAAGACTGCTGCTGGGCAGAAGGTCCGGCGGCATGCCGGGCCTCGCTGTGATGGAGAGACATCTATGAAAACAAAATATAAGATCAAAAATCTGTGGACAATGGTTCCGCTGCTGATCCTGGCCGCTCTGTTCATTTTTCTGCCGATCCTGAGCATGATCAAACAGAGTTTTACGATGCCGGAGGTGGGAACCTTTACGCTGAACAATTACAAGATAATATTTACGGACTCTGTCTACAGGGTCGCTACGGAAAACAGCCTGTACCTGTCATTTCTCTCAACGATCATCGGACTGATCCTGTCCTTCCTGATCGCGTATTCGATAAATGAACTGGGGCAGAAAGGCCAGGGACGCATTCTGTCCCTGCTGAATATGGTGTCAAACTTCGCAGGTCTGCCATTATATTTTTCCTTTGTTGTGATCTTAGGCAATACCGGTATTTTTGTGCTGGCGCTGAAAGCCATCGGGATTGAACTGGCGACGGTATTCAAGCTGTATTCCATGCAGGGGCTGATGCTGATGTTTGTGTACTTCCAGCTTCCCCTGGGCAGTCTGATGCTGGTTCCGGCATTCCAGGCGATCCAGCCGGCATGGAAGGAAGCGGCGGAGCTGATGGAGGCGTCTACGTTCAAATTCTGGACAAAGATCGGTATTCCGGTCATGCTTCCCAGCCTTCTGGATACCTTTGCACTCCTGTTCGCCAATGCGATCACGGCATACGCGACCGTACTCCTTCTGGTGACCACCAGTATCCCGCTGCTTCCGGTCAAGATCACGACCATGTTCACCGGGGAAATGACGCCCCAGCGGGAAATGGGTTCCACACTGGCGATCTGGATGATCGTGATCATGCTTGCCGTCATCTGCGGCTGCAACCTGTTGAAAAAACTGCTGTATAAAGGAGGGAGCGGATCATGAAACGGAAGAAAACCTTTCCTTATGTTGTGCTGACACTGACAAGTATTTTCCTGCTGATCCCCTTTATCGCGACTCTGGTCTATTCCTTTACCGTGGGCTGGACCAAGCTCCTTCCCGCAGGCTGGACTTTGAAATACTGGGGACAGGCATTTACGGAGCCGAACCTGTGGCCCGCGATCCTGCGGGGCGTGCTGATCAGTATCCCGCCGATCCTCATCTGCAACGTAGTGGTGATCCTGGCGCTTTATACTTCAGTGGTCTATTATCCGAAGCTGGAAAAGTACATCCAGGCAATCTGTATGGTGCCCAATTCGCTGAAGGGCGTTATCATTGCCATCCCGGTACTGGCTCTTTATGCAGGGACACCGACGATCTTTTCCAACAGAATGGTCATGCTGGTATGCATTTACAGTATTTCCATCCTGCCCTTCGTCTACCAGGGGATCCGGAACAACCTGCACGGGATCAACGTGACGCAGCTTCTGGAAGCGGCCGAGATCCTGGGTGCAGGCAAGCTGTACGCGTTTGTGCGCATCGTGCTTCCCAGCATGCTGTCAGGGATCCTGGTTTCCTCGCTGCTGGCATTGTCTACCGTATTCGGTGATTTTGCCATCATCAAGATCATTGCAGGAAATAAATTCGAAACCGTGCAGATGCTTCTTTACAACAGCCGTGTGATCGTGCTCCAGTACCAGTGCGTGATCGTAATTATCATGTTTACCGCTACACTGGTGATCTCGCAGACGGTATTCAAGTTTCAGAATAAGAAAAGGGGTTAGGTGAAAATACATGTCATACATAGAATTTAAAAATATCCATAAGCGTTTTGGCGACGCCCATGTATTAAAAGGGATCAATCTGAATATTGAGCAGGGCGAATTTGTAACCCTGCTGGGGCCGTCTGGCTGTGGAAAGAGTACACTGCTCCGCTGCTTTTCCGGACTTGAGACGGTCAGTGAGGGTGAGATCTATCTGGAAGGCGTGAACATCACGGACTTTACGCCCAAGCAGAGGAAGATCGGGATGGTCTTCCAGCAGTACAGTCTGTTCCCCAACATGACGGTCCGGCAGAACGTGGCATTTGGGCTGCAGATCCAGAAAAAGGAAAAATCATTTATTGAAGAAAAGGTAAAAGAAGTGCTGGATATCGTCGGCTTATCGGAAAAAATCGACCAGTATCCGAGGCAGCTCTCCGGCGGGCAGCAGCAGAGGGTGGCTCTGGCCAGGGCGATCGTCATGGAACCCAAGGTATTGCTTCTGGACGAGCCTTTGAGCGCCATTGACGCGCTCCTGAGACGGAATCTCCAGATCGAGATCCGCAGGATCCAGCAGAAATTAAAGATTACGGCAATATTTGTCACCCATGACCAGGAGGAGGCCATGGTGATGTCGGATACGATCCACCTCTTCAATGTGGGGCAGATCGAGCAGTCCGGCTCCCCGGAGGAGATCTATGCCTGTCCGAAAACCAAATTCGCGGCCAATTTTATCGGGCATTATAATATTCTGGATACGGCCGCGATGAAGAAGGTGGTGACCGTAGATACGGGAAGCGAGTTCGTGGCGATCCGCCCCGAAGCCATCCGCATTTCGTCCAATGACGGCGGCAGCGGCGGCCAGGATGTGCGGATGAAGGGAAAGATCACCGGTGCCATGTCCAGAGGGACCACGGTTGCTTATACGGTGAACTGCGGCGGCCTGGAGGTCAACGCGGACGTCCTGTTCAGCCCGAACGGGAGAATGGGGATTGGAGAAGAAGTCTATCTGCAGATTCCGAAAAAGGATATTTTGGAGCTCAGATGATCCTATTATTGGATGCTGCCGTCCGCGCCGCAGGGCGCGCAAAGCGGCGGAATACATACCTTTGACCCTGGAGAGCGGCTGCGTGATGCGCGGCCGTTTTCCATTGTGAAAAAGAAGAAACGGCGTGTTGGATTGGCCGGATGCCTTTGGGTTTACGGAGCGCGATATGGAAATTTCGTTAGGAGGACGGATGATATGGGAAAATTGAGGAAAATTACAAATGGCAGGACTGCCATGGCGCTGTTTTTACTATGCTGGGCGGCATATTTTACATCATATATCGGACGGCTGAATTATTCCTCGGCCATGACCGCGATGATTCAGGAGGAGATCCTGACGAAAAGCCAGGCCGGATTTATCAGTATGGTTTACTTTTTCGCATACGGAATCGGGCAGCTGTGCAACGGCCTTCTGGGAGACAGGATGCATCCGGGAAAAATGATCTTCACCGGACTGTCCGCCGCTGCCCTCATGAATCTGCTGATGGGATTTACCGGGCAGTTCCTGCTGATGTCTGTCATCTGGGGAATCAACGGATATGCCCAGGCTATGATCTGGCCTCCGATCATCCGTATTTTTGCGGAAATGCTGGAAAAAGAGCGGAAGATGAAATACTGCGTCGATATCGTATCCTCTCAGGTGGTAGGGACGCTGGCGTCTTATCTGATCGCGGCCGGGGTGATGTGGCTGTTCGGCTGGAAAGCCGTGTTTGCGGCTGCGGCAGTTTGCCTTGCGGTCATGGCTGCGGTCTGGACAGTCGGGTTCGGAAGGATTGAGAAAGGAGAAAAAGAGGGCAGGAGGATTGCCGCGCCGGATGAAAACGGGCAGGACTGCGGGAAGGAGAGCGGAAGCAGACAGGGCTGTGGGGACGAGATTGGAGGCAGACAGAACTGCGGGGACGAGATTGGAGACAGGCGGGAGCGAAAACCCGGCGGAGCCGGATCCAGAGCCGGACGGGAGAAGAATTTTTCATATGTTTTGCTTCACTGCGGCCTTCTGGCAGTGCTCTTTCCGGTGGTGATCCACGGAATGCTGAAGGATGGGGTGACGACCTGGGTACCGACATACATTACGGAGACATTTCTGACCTCCCCCTCATTTTCCATACTGATGACGACCGTGCTCCCGGTCCTGAACCTGACGGGAGCCTATGCTGCCAAATATATATATGGAAAATGTAAGGAGCACGAGGTCCAGGCATCAGCTGTATTTTTCGTGGCGGCAACGGCGGCGCTCTGCGGACTGTGGATCGGAAAGGGCATTTCGATCGTGCTCACGGTCCTCCTGTTTGCAGTGACTACGGCGGCCATGATGGCGGTTAATACGCTGTTCGTCAATATGCTTCCGCTGCGGTTTGAAAAGATGGGAAGGGTGTCCACCGTGTCCGGATTTTTGAATTCCGCCGCATACCTGGGAACGGCGGTGTCAACCTTTACCATAGGGGTGATGGTGGAAAAAATGGGCTGGAATGTGACGATCGGAAGCTGGGTGGTGCTGACGGCAGGGGCGCTGGCGGTGTGCGTGGTGTTCCGGAAGCGGGAGATCGAGTGAAATTATGGGACAGTCCTTTGTTTCAGCGTAGCAATGGTTTTCCTGTCAGTTCCAGCCGGATTGTGCAATCATAAATGTATTTTTGTGAGCAGAGCTTCCTGCAGCACCTGGGAAAAATTGATCCCCATAGACATGGCGCGGTCATTTAGCCAGGCAGGGATCGTCAGAGTCTTTTTGACCGCCTTTGTGTCTTTATACTGGTTTATATCGCAGGACACAAGCGAAGAAAAACCATCTTCGACATGAAATGCAGAAATATCAGAAGGTGACGCGATGTCACAGTTCTGTTCCAGCAGGGTCAGAAGATAGCCTGCTAGAGCCTCCTGTGCCGCTTCCATCGTTTCTGTGATAGAAGTACCATAAGTGTGACAACCTTTCAGATCAGGAAATTCAACCCAGTATGCGTCTTCTTCTTTATGAAAAATTGCAGGATATACAAATAACATGATACGAACCTCCTTATATGATTTTCAAAGTGAGCCGGACTATTTTAGACCGACTTCTTTCAGAATAGTATTGAGTAAGCCGATAGGAACATCTTTGCCATGTACAGGTACTACTGTGGTTATCCCGTCTTTCTGAAGTACATGATGGCTGCCGTTAATTCTTACAACATTCCATCCATTTTTCTTCAAAAGCTTTAACAGGTCTTTATCTCTCATGTTCCACCTCCCTACAAAAATAGAATAACACGTATGATACGTGTGGTCAAGACGATTATAAATTTTTTCAGAATCTCGACAGAGGTAAAATAAGCTGAGCGCCAGATAAATCTGCCGTACAGTATAATATGAACCCCAATATTGACGCACGCGATAAGGTACGTTATAATAGATTCAACACAGTATAAGGAGAAATTGGAATGTCAACAGTAAATATAACAAATGCAAGAAAGGATCTTTATAATCTGGTAGAGAAGGTGAACTTATATAGTGAACCTGCGCTGATCATAGGAAAGAAAGGAAATGCAGTCTTACTTTCAGAGGATGATTGGAATGCGATCCAGGAAACGTTGTATCTGAATTCTATAAAAGGAATGGCAGAATCTATTATCAGCGGCGTACAAACCCCCATTGAAGATTGCGTTTCTGAAGATCAGGTGGAATGGTAATGTATCGGATCGTATTTGAAAAGCAGGCATTGAAGGATCTGGAGCGGCTGAAAACGGCTAATATTTCACAGAAGGCAAAGGCAATCGTTGATATCCTCAGAGCGAATCCATATCAAAATCCGCCGGGATATGAAAAGTTAGTCGGCAACTTGGACGGATTATACTCAAGAAGGATCAATATCAAACATCGTCTCGTGTATCAAGTATATCAGGAACCTGTTACAATTGATGGTGTTAAATATCAGGGGACAGTAAAGATCATTCGTATGTGGACACATTATGACCATATTTGACTGAGGATTTCAGAATATCACAAAAGAACAGGATGAAGAAAAAAAGGCGGCGTCTCGAATGAATATCAATGTCTTGAAATACTATATGGATATACATGATAGAAACATGTATTATCTCTGAATGAAGGGAAGGCCAGACGTGTGAGGTGGGGCTTTTCCTTTTTTTGAACAAAGGTACAATCGAACTATAGCATAGTGAATGAAAATGTAAAAGTAAAATCTACGGGTCTGGGCATTGAAATTAGGGTAAGACTATTTTCAACTTGTACCCTTCCAGAGTGGAATTTAACTTTTTACTTCACCAGCAGGACAATTGAACTAAAAAAATTAAATTTTAGTATTGCAAATTATAGAAAACGATGGTATAATCATTTCAATGAAACCGTTCCCATTTTGGCGAATATGAGAGGAAAAGAAATTGAATATAATTGATGTTGCCAAAGAGGCAGGAGTTTCCAAAACAACGGTATCAAGAGTTTTATCGAATAGTAAGCTTGTAAAACCTGAAACAAAAGAGAAGGTGCAGGAGGTGATTGACCGACTGGGTTTTGTACCGAATACGTCCGCACAGAAATTAGCAGGTAATAAAAATTATGTAATTGGAATTATTAATGGCTCCACAATTAATGACCCATTTTATGGATATGTAGAGGAAAGAATAGCACTGGAATGCCGGAATCGTGGTTACGGAGTGATCTATACCGTGGCACGTGACAAAATGGTAGGTTGTGACCGTGAAATTTCTATGTTTTATGGAAAAATAGATGCTTACATTATATTAAGTGACGAGTGTGTTCAGGAAAAGGACGTGGAGAAAGTCGTTCATATGCGGATGCCGATTGCTTTATTTAAATCTAAGATTGTAAAAAATGGTGCGCTCTCTGTCAATGTAGATAATGAACAGGGCGGCTATATGGCAGCGAAGTACCTTCTGGAGAAAGGACATAAAAAAATAGGATATATGCACGGAAGACGCTTGGAAAATTTTGATGAGGGAAATGAGCGTGCAGCGGGATTTATGAGAGCTATGCAGGATTACGGAAAGGACATAGCCGTTCATTTTTATGGAAACAGAAAATTTGTGGATTCTTACCATCTGACCGAAGAAGTGCTGTCATCAAATGTCGATGCCGTATTTTGTGAAACAGATTTGATGGCATATGGTTTATTGCAGGGTTTGGCAGAAAAAGGAGTTGCGATACCAGAAAGACTGGCTGTTCTGGGATTTGATAATATAAAATTTTCAAATTATGAAACGCAATTCAGTCTCTCGACAATAGGACAGCCTCTGGAAGAGATGGTGGCGTATGTTGTAGAAAGTTTAATCAATAAAATTGAAAACGACCAGCCATATAACAAACTAAAGTTATTTGAAACAAACATTGTTGCAGGCAAAACAGTCTGAATCAAGTTAAAGGGTTTTTATATTTTAAAATGGGAGCGTTCTCAAGAGAGCGCTTTCAATAATATATTAATAAAGAAAGGAGGGCAAAGTATTGAGACAGTTTTTGGAGTATTACTAAAAGCACAACATTATTTTGTAGGAAAAAATGGGAACGTTCCCAAAAAATGGTAATGTTCCGACGGTAGGATTGAAAATCAAGGAGGAATTAAAAGATGAAAAAAAGATTATTATTATTATTGGCGGGTATTATAGTAGCTTCTTCATTTACCGCATGTAGTTCGGAAAAAACAGAAAAGGCCGAAGTAAACAAAGAAACGGATGCTTCTAAACAGTCGAGTGAGCCGAAGGCGGCAGAAGACTACAGCGGAACAGTGGAAGTATGGAGCTGGACAAATGATCCGGAATATCAGATCGAAGCTTTTAAAAAGAAATACCCTAATGTCAAAGTAGAATTTACAATGCTCGGTACGGACTATGATACGAAAATGCAGACTATTGTGGACAACCGTACAGAAGGGCCGGATGTATTTTATTCTGATGTGAAGAATGTGAAAAACTATATTGAATCCGAAGCTTGGGAAAATCTTTCAGCAGATCCTTACAATGCAGATGTCAGTGACTTGGAAGAGTATACGGTAAATTTGGGATCTGATGATGAGGGAAATGTCAGAGCATTGAGTTATCAGGCTACACCGGGCGGATTCTGGTACAAAAGAGATCTGGCGAAACTGTACCTGGGTACAGATGATCCGGATGAAATTTCTAAAATGCTGTCTTCTATGGATGGCGTTTTGGAGGTAGCTGAAAAGATCAGAGATGGAAGTGATGGTGCTACACATATGTTTGCAAGTTATCAGGATATCTGGCAGTTTGCAAACTATGGTATGAGAACGATCCCTTGGGTAGAAGATGAAAAATTTCAGATGGATGAATTTGTACCGGAATTCTTTGATGTGGCAAAAACAGTAAGAGATAATGGGTACGATGCTAAAATAGATATTTGGACAGATGCGTGGTATGCATCCTGTGCGGATGATTCTGTCTTTGGATATGTATTGCCAACATGGGGGCTGCCATATGTGATCATGACAGGTGCTCCTGAATCAAATGGAAATTGGGGACTTGCCTCTGTGCCGGAAGCATATTTTAATGGCGGATCTTACCTGGGTGTTTATCAGGAGAGCCAGAATAAAGATTTAGCTTGGCTATATGTAGACTTTGTCTGCAATAATCACGATTATATAAAACAGTATGCAGAGGATAAGGGAGATTATACGAGTTTAAAATCTGTAAATAAGGAAATTGCAGACAGTGGTTATGAAGAAGCGTTCTGTGCAGGTCAGAATACATTTGCTTTCTATTCAAGCCAGATGGATAAAATCAATACGGATATTGTTACAAAATATGACGATACGATCGGTTCACTGCTCTTCAATAACATTGAGCTTTATTTAAACGGGCAGCTGGATAAGGAAAGTGCGATACAGCAGTTTAAGGATGACGTGGCAACTAATTATAGGAAGCTGGATGTAGAGTGATAATGTAAGCAGCATACATATGGCAGGCGGACAGCCTGTATAGGCTGTCCTATTTAGAAAGGTGTTATAAAATGGAAAGTAAGAGAGGAAAATGGGGATTGATTTTTTGTCTTCCATTTATCATTACATTTTTGATATTTCAATTATATCCAATTATGTACAGCTTTTATCTGAGTTTAACGTTTCAGGAAAACAGCAGGACTTTTGTTTTCGTGGGATTTGATAATTATGCAGATTTGTTGAAAGATAAAACATTTTGGATGAGTGTTGGGAATACGTGGAAAATCTGGCTGCTTGGGTTTATTCCGCAGATTGTATCCGCATTACTTCTGGCAATTTTGCTTACACAGTATAAACTGAAAGGTGCATCTTTTTTTCGGGCAATTTTTTATTTGCCTAATTTGGTGACTGCGGCATCTATCGGTGTTTTATTTCTGGCGTTATTCGACTGGCAGACAGGAAGTGTAAACAACGCCCTGGTCAGCATGGGAATAATTAAGGAGAAAATTAACTGGATGAGTAGTCCTTCTATTTCACAGGGCATTGTTGGATTTATCCAGTGGCTTATGTGGTTTGGATATTCTTCTATACTGCTGACAGCAGGAATTGCGGCAATTCCTGAAGATATTATAGAGGCCTCTGTCGTAGACGGGGCAAATGCCTGGTCCAGGCTTATTAAGATCACACTGCCTCTGCTGAAGCCCACAGTCTTGTATGTGCTTGTAACATCCCTGATTGGCGGAATGCAGATATTTGATATTCCAATGACTTTGTCACAGGGATCAAAACCGCTTACCACAATGGTTCTGTATTTATACAATATGGCCTTTAAGAATAATGATCTTCCGTATGGTGCTACAATCTCTTACGGGGTATTTGTGATTATTATTGCGTTTTCACTTATATTTTTCAAAGTTATTTATGGAAAGGAGGATAAGGAATAATGAAAAAAATCAGTATATCTAAGATAATGATCTATATACTGCTGGTATTTTTGACATTTGTGTGTATGGCACCGTTTTATATCATGATCATCAACGCCACCCACAGCACAAATGAACTTTATACGGGACTCAGTGTTCTTCCGGGAACGCAGCTTCTGGTGAATATAAAAAATATGCTGACTAAGGTCAATATGCCGAAAGGCTTTTTGAACAGTGCCGTTATTGCCGTATCCTCTACCTTTTTATCCGTGTATTTTGGGGCTATGACGGCGTTTGGGTTATTTGAATACAAGTTTAAATTGAGAAAAGTTATACAAATAATACTGATGGGATCCATGATGGTTCCCGGACAGTTGGGGATTATCGGTCTATTTAAGTTGTGTAACAGCTTAAACCTTCTAAATACTTATTGGCCTCTGATTCTGCCCAGTATTGCTAATGCAGGTACTATTTTTTTCATATTGCAGTATTTGGAGTCTTCCATGAATGAGGAGCTTTTCGCATCTGCCAGGATAGATGGCGCGGGCGAGGTGAGGATTTTTCATACTTTTGTGCTGCCGCTTTCTAAACCAGCTCTTTCTACCATGGTGATTTTTAACTTTGTGTCTTATTGGAATAATTTCTTTAATCCAATGATTCTACTTTTTGATGATGATAAATTTACAGTACCGCTTTTAATTAATAATCTTAATAGCGGCATGCTTCAGGACTTGGGGGCCAAATATGCAGCAATTGCCGTATCCATTGTTCCAATTATCATAGTTTATTGTTTTATATCTAAATCTTTGACCAAGGGAATGATGGCGGGAGCAATAAAGAGTTGATTAATGTTATAACAGGAGGATAGTTATGGAATTTCCAAAAGATTTTATATGGGGTGTGGCAAGCTCTGCCTATCAGATAGAAGGCAGCTATAAGTCTGAAGGAAAGGGATTGTCTGTTTGGGACACATACACTCATGAGCAGGGTAATATATCTGATCTGGAGACAGGGGACATTGCCTGTGATAATTATCGGCTGCTTGACAAAGATGTGGAGATTATGTCGGCATTGAAAATCCAGGCATATAGATTTTCTGTAAGCTGGCCCAGAATTCTTCCAGAAGGTTATGGTAAAATAAACGAGAAAGGTCTGGATCATTATGACAGACTGGTGGATAAGCTCCTGGAGAAAAATATAACGCCATATATAACGCTTTTTCATTGGGACTTTCCCTATGAATTATATCTAAAAGGCGGGTGGTTGAACAGGGATGTTGCAAAGTATTTTGCGGAGTATGTAAATATCGTTGTAAATCGGCTATCAGACAGGGTAAAGTATTGGATCACTGAAAATGAGCCGCAGTGTTATATCGGGGCAGCGCTGCAGGACGGAAATCATGCGCCGGGACTTTCCCTGGGCAAGAAAGATATTTTTCTTGCTGCGCATCATTCTCTTCTGGCCCATGGGCATGCGGTTACGGCAATAAGAGGTGCTGCGAAACAGCCTCCGGTTATTGGTTATGCTCCGGCGTCATGGTATCTGTGGTCTCCAATCTCAGATGACCCGGCAGATATAGAGGCATGTAGAGCAAAGACCTTTGCGGCAGGGGAAGACCCAATTGGTGCAACGTCTTGGTGGCTGGATCCGGTCTGCTTAGGAAAGTATCCAGATACAAGTATGTATCAGTATAAAGAGTACTTACCAAAAGTAACGGACTACGATATGAAAATCATTTCCCAACCCATAGATTTCATAGGTATGAATGTATATCAGACATATAGAGGAAAAGCGGATGGTCAGGGTCAATGTGTTACTGTGAAGGAAGAACCGGGATATGCTCATACAGACGCGGGATGGTCGGTAACACCGGAGGCATTGTATTGGGGACCTAAATTTTACGAAGCGCGTTACCATAAGAAATTGTACATAACGGAAAACGGGATCTCGAATCAAGACTGGGTGTGTCTGGATGGGAACATACATGATTATCAGAGAATAGATTTTTTACACCGGTATTTACTTCAGCTGCACAGGGCAATCAGTGAAGGGATTCCGGTAGAAGGTTATTTTCATTGGACATTGACGGACAACTTTGAATGGGCAACAGGTTACTCTAACCGCTTTGGTATAGTATATATAGACTTTATAAATCAAGACAGGATTATTAAAGATTCAGGTGTATGGTACCGCCGCGTGATTGAAAGTAATGGGGGTACTTTGCTGAGTGGTTCAGATGGATTTTAATCAAAGACAGGGGGATTAGGCATGCAATATGAAAGAAAGATAAAGAGGATGAAAAAGCAATTCAGGATAATGCTCACAGTCCTGACTATCTGTAGTATATTTGTTGGGGGAGTGTGGGCGCCTTTGTTAGGAGCATCTAATGTGTATGCAATGGGAGAAATGGAATCGTCTCCTCTTGGCCCGGACAAGGGGGATATTCCGGAAGTGCCGGCTGGAGAGGAGGTAACTGGCTGGGGGGGAAACTCCAGTCCATATATCAGGTACATAACATTTTCTGCACAGTATATCTTGAACCAGGACGATGGTATTATGATCGATAGTGACGGAGATAGTCAAGACGATTATAAAGCTGTTATGGGACTGGTAACTATATCTGATAATGTAACGAAATTTGGCCCTTCCGAAGACTATTCGGCTAAGAAGAATGACTCTTTAAGGAGCAGAGCGTTGTCTGCCGCAGAGGATGTTCTGGGTGATGATGAATTTAGCAGTACAGATGAGTGGGGGATCATGCATTTTGCGGTCACGAATGACATGAATATTATTCTTATCCGTGCCCGTGGGGATGGACGCGGTGAGAGAACTGCATGGTTATATATTGAAGCGAAATGTGGTGCGGATCCTCAGGCAGTCATCAAGCTGCCGGTTACCTATGAAATGGGGAATAATACGGATCCGGTGGTATTTAAATTTACGGATGGTTTAAAAGGATTGAAGGAGCAGAATTTTACCATGGGTAATTTTAGTGAGGAAGAGGAGGCATCAGGATTTCTGCCCACAGGTCCTGCACCCGAGAATATTCCTGAAGTTCCGGCAGAATCATCCGTGAATGGATGGCCGGGAAACCGTCAGGATTTAATCCGTAATATTGATTTTTCAGCTCAATACATTTTGGAACGTGCTGACAGCGTTCCTGTTGATACAGATGGGGATGGCGCAGATGACACACATGCTGTTATGGGGATGGTAAGAATGTCATCAGGAGCTGTTAAGCTTGAATCGGGAGGGGATAATACCAATATTGCCGGGACACCCATATGGAACAGAGCCATGGAGTTTGCCCGTAAGATTAAGGACTATGGATTTGATGAAAATACTGCCGCAGGCTCAAACTGGAGTATTATGCATGCAGGTGAAACGGCAGATATGAGAATCCTTCTGCTTCGTGCCAGTGGGGTAAATGAAAACTGCGGCTTTTTGTATATCGAGGCTTCCGATAGTGCGCAGACATCCGGACGGATATCCTTACCGGTACAATATATCATGGGAAAAAATGAAAGAAAGGTTGTCTTTGAGATTTTTAGCGACATGCAGGGACTGGATCCTCAGGTATTTACGGTTGGTAACAAAGACGCAGAGGAGGGATTTGATGATCCGTTTGCCCCTGGAAAAGTAGTTGCTGCTCAAGTTGAAGCCTATCCAGCCCCTTCACTTCCGAATGGTTCCGTGTGGGAAGGAGTGAATGATGTTGCGGAGGGGACTCTCTTTAACGAACATTTCCGTCGTGGTATTAATATGGGAGGGATGCTGGAGTCTGTTGAAGAAGGGTTATGGCCCGATAACGGGGTATCTCCTTTCAGCTGGGAATATATTCCGGGTTATTTTAAACGGATCAAAGAGGCGGGGTTTGATTTTGTAAGACTGCCAATCCGCTGGCAGACCAGGCTGACTGCCATAGACGGAGTGCTTTCTATTGATGAGGAGTTCCGGGACGAGGTAAAGAAGGCGGTGGATGCGGCAATAGGGCAGGATTTGGGTATTATCATTGATATTCACCATTTTAACGAATTCGATAAAGACCCGGAGGAATATGCACCGGTGATGTATGCGCTTTGGGAGATGCTGGCTGATATGTATCAAAACTATCCTCCCCACTTGATTTTTGAAGTTAATAATGAGCCTCATGATTATTTTCAGACATCAAATATATCAGGGGAAAATCCGCATATTACCGCCACTGAGCGTTGGAATCCTTATCAAAATGAGGTGATCAGTATCATCCGAAAGACGAACCCTGACCGCAGGATTATCGTGACAGGAGCAAATTATGGTGATTATATGTCTATGTGGGGATTGAGACTTCCCGCTGCTGATGATAATCTGATCCTGAATTTCCATTATTACCAGCCTATGGAATTTACCCATCAGGGTCCGGACATGGGCTCAGGTTATCCAGCTAATACACCATGGAATGATACGCCGGAGCAAAGGCTGGAAAATGATACTGCGATGAAGCATATCCGGGAATGGTCTCTGGCAACTGGAATTCCGGTACTTATGGGCGAATTTGGTTCTTTCCGCGATGCACCCATGGACAGCCGGGTGGCTTATACAAAACATATTCGTGAGACAGCAGAAAAGTACGGTATATCCTGGTGCTATTGGGAGTTTCATGCAGGGTTCGGAATTTTCGATCCTTATTCACCAGAGACACCGGGTGATCCTGCCTCCGGAGTTTTTAGGGAGGGATTGAAGGAAGCCCTGGTTGGAATACCTGTTGATCAAGACACATATGGAGCCGGAGCTGTTTCAGGTACGGTTACTTACCAGGAAAAGGACGGATTTATTGGACCGTTTACCAGGACGGAAGGAATAAAGGTTACGGGCGTTTCACTGGATAAAGATGTACTGCAGCTTAAGACTGGTGAAACTTATATGCTGCAGGCTGTGATCACTCCCGATAATGCCCTTGACAAATCAGTGACCTGGACAACAACTGATTCTAATGTTGCAAGCGTTGATGACAATGGTAAGGTTACGGCAGTTGGAGCAGGCAGTGCCAACATTACAGTGATTACTACGGACCAGAATAAAACTGCTGTCTGCCAGGTGACGGTGACTGCTGCTGATGATAAAGGAGACGGCGGAAACGGCAGTGGGGATGGAAATGACAATGGAAATGGCAGCGGCAATTCCGGAGGTAATAATGCAGGAAACAGCGGAACCGGTTCAGGTACCGATGATAAAGGTAAAAATAGCAGTACAGGTAAAATAACAGGTTCGGCAGGCAATGGGAAAACAAAACCGGCAGCAGGACAAAAGCCCGGTAACAGTGTCAGCATACCATCCACCGGCGACAGTACTCCGGTTATGGAACTGGTTATCATACTTACTGGTTCACTGATCTGTTTGTTTCTATGTCTGGTTTACAGAAGAAAAGGAGGAAAAAAGAAGAATAGGCTGTAAAAGGGGCAAGATAATATAATAGCGAAAGGTTTTTGGAATCAATACTTGGAGCCTGCCATTTCTTTTGACATCCCTTTTGGTCTCTGGTACCTGTCTAGGGTACCAGACATTAAAAAATGGCGTTAATCCGCTTAAAATAAAAGCTGTTGCAGTAAAATCTGCAGCAGCTTTTTATATAAGATGAATATTTAAATCTTTATATTTAGGATGATTTTTATCTGGGTTTCTGTGAAAAAATAGTTTGTCAGAGGCAGTTTCATCTTTCGGATAAGTCAGGTGATGATAGGGTGCGGATTATTCCGCTTTAATACCTTGTCCTATTACTTGCTCAAGGTAAGAGTATTACAGCCCCTTACGGGCGTACAATTATATGTATTTGTGCAGATGCACACAAATCAACTCCGGGTTGAATTTTCCCGTGGATATCAAATATTTAGTGATTGCAGAAGGTTTTCCATTGTGGTTAAGATGAAAGTGATTTTTCGTAATCGCTGCAGGATCATCCCCGACGGGCTATGCGCGGAAATTGACCTGCAGCAGTTAAAAACACTGCCCATATTTACCTATATTAAAAATGCCGGTAATATAGAAGAACAGGAGATGCTTTCCACGTTCAACTGCGGAGTCGGGCTTCTGCTGGTAGTGGATCAGGAGCATGCACGGGAAATTGCGGAGCAGATGAAACAATATCACGACTGCTCTGGAAAAAGAGGGAATAGGGGAGGCACAAGCAGTAAAAGCAGGCGGAAAAAGAAAAAAGCCGGAAACAATCTTGTGGCGTCCTGTATTTTCTGATAAAATATTCATACTATCTGACGGAGAAACCTGCAGTTATGGCGGGAAGCATATACAAAGCAGACTTGAACACGAAGTGAGGATTCTATGCTAAGCATTTATTTTGGGAGAACGCCGGAGGCAATCTTCAATACTGCCGTTTTTTTTTAAAATGTATACGAAGACAGCTGGATCACGGAGCCCTTTGCGAAGGAAATGATCCTGGACGTGGATCAGTCGGTGGTTCTTGGCAATGCCGTGATCGATAGCCCTGTTCTTGGGAAAATCTCGCCGATCGGGCTTTCCGGCGGAGTAAAGACCCTGATCCTGATCAAGAATGAGCCTGAGAAAATGTTCAACGCCTCCACCTGCCGCAATAACTGTGCAAAATGGATCCTGGAGATTGGGAAGACCCAGGATATTACGATCAATCTGCGGCACTTGATGGATTTTGGAAGAGGGACATTTGATATCCATATTTTGAATACCAATCAGGATGTCCATAGTATGAAAGAACTGGTTCCGATTGCGGGGCTGTATGTCTAGCGGAGGATTTGTATGAAAGGGACACATAAAATAGTAGTTCAGAATAAGCGTATCCGTTATGACTTTGAAATCCGAAGAAACCTTACGGTCATCCAGGGGAACAGTGCTACCGGAAAAACGACGCTTGTCTCTATGATAGAAGAATATTATGAAAATGGGCAGGCAAGCGGTGTAGAATTACACTCAGACAAAGAATGTGCCATTCTCTCCGGTCGGAATTGGAAAGCAGATCTTGCTTTGATGCAGGATCACATCGTATTTATTGATGAAGGAAATGAATTTATTTTTACAGATGAATTTGCGGCTTGTATCAGGGATACGGATAATTACTATGTGATCGTCACCAGGGAGGGGATTCCCTCTCTGCCCTACAGTATCGAGGAAATTTACGGGATACGGAGTTCGTGCAAATATAGTACATTGAAGCAGACATATAATGAATTTTTCCATTTATACCGTGCAGACTCCCATCAAAAGCCGGTGAATCCTGATGTTATTCTTACAGAGGACTCAAATTCGGGAGGCCAGTTTTTTAAGGCTGCTGTGGATCGGAAAGGGACTCCCTGCCGAAGTGCAGGGGGAAAGTAGTAATTTAGAATCCGAACAGATTTATATCAATCAATGCATAAGAGATACCTTGAATGAAAAGTAACGCTCTCGAGTCTGGAAGTCAACTTAACTGAAATTGACAGGATCAAAGAGTAAAAAAGTCCCGGGATGCGATCGGTGCATCCCGGGATGAAATTTTTTACAGACTCGTAGCCGCATAGAATCCTTCTCTTATCGCGTCCCCGATCTTGCCAAGCTTTTTGCTGTCTCCAACGACTCTTGTCTTTGTGTGGTATTTCGCCTTTACAGCATCCACTGTCGTAAGATCCGGCTTCATGCCAAATGCAGAGATCACGGTATCTGCCTTCAGAACTTCCTGTGTTCCGTCCTTCTTTTCTACCGTCACGCCGCCGGCCTGAATAGAAACTACCTTGGTATCGGTCAGGATCTGAACCTGGTGCTTTGCAAGCGCGTTCATCAGGGAGATCTGATTGATGAACATGGCATCTCTGGCAACAGTGGGCAGCATTTCTACCACGGTTACCTTCTTGCCCATCTCGGAAGCCATTTCCAGGGCGCCGTCGCAGCCGGATACACCGCCGCCGCAGACAACGATATTTTCTCCCTTGATGAGGGAGGGATCCCTGTGAGAATCCAGGATCGTTACCACATTCTTGCCGTCGATCCCCGGGATCGGAGGTGTGATGGGGGATGCGCCGCAGCCGATGATGATCCGGTCGCATTCTGCAAGGATTTTCTCATCGCCTGTGATCTCCGTGTTGAGGCGTACATCCACGCCCAGCTTTTCCAACTGAACCTCAAACCATTTTGTAAGCGCGGCGATATTGGATTTGAAGCTGGCCGTACAGATGGTTCCCATGACGCCGCCCAGCTTGCCGGCTTTTTCAAATAATGTGACCTTGTGCCCTTCGATCGCAGCAACCCTTGCCGCTTCCAGTCCGCCGGGGCCTCCGCCGATGACAACCACATTTTTCGGAGAATCCGTTTTGCGGATCTGGAAACGCACCTCTTCCATTGCCTGCGGATTCACCGCGCAGCTCAGCTTTGTATGATAATTCCAGATGCGGCCGATGCAGTATTCGTTGCAGCGCAGGCAGGGCCGTACGTCCTCTCTTCTTCCTTCCAGGAGCTTATTCGGAAGCTCCGGATCCGCGATCATGGCACGTCCCATCATAACAAAATCCGCATTTCCGGATTCGATCAGCGCCAGCGCAGTGTCCGGATTGTGGGCGCCCGCATTCAGCAGCGGCACATGGACGTTCTTTCTGGCCTCTTCACAGACATAGGACATACAGGATTCTCCCAGATAGGAGGGCGGGAAAATATAATCCAGAGTCTCATAGCAGCCGGCGTCGATGTCCAGCGCGTCTACCCCTTCCTCTTCCAGAAGCTTGATGATCTTGATACTGTCCTCCATGGTACGTCCGCCCTTGAACCTGTGATCCAGGGAAATGCGGAACAGGATCGGCATGTCATTTCCGACAACGCTTCGGATCGCGCGGATGATCTCCCGCGGGAATCTCGCGCAGTTCTCCGGGCTTCCGCCGTACTCGTCGGTCCTCTTATTCCATACCGGGGACATAAACTGATCGATCAGATACCCGGCATGCGCGTGGATCTCAATCGCGTCATAACCTGCGTCCCGTGCTACGCCCGCCGCAAACTTGAAGCCTTCCATCATTTCCCGGATTTCCTCCACAGTCAGGGCATGACACTTCATTTCCGGATTAAATACGGACGGTGTCTCGGAGGAAGAGATGGGCGGATTCCCAAAGGTATCCGGAAATGCATTTCTTCCGGTACCCGGACTGATCTGGCAGGCGATCTTCGCGCCGTAGCGGTGTACGCCGTCGCATACGGAGGTCAGTGACGGGAGCACAGTATATGTATCCAGATATCCCTCCATGGAGCCCTGCGCAATTTTTTCGTTCAGCATCTGGCAGCCCATGATGATCATGCCGATGCCGCCCTTTGCGCGCTCTATAAAATAATCAATTTCCTGAGAGTCTTTTCTTCCGTTTGTAAATGCGGAGTTTGTTCCCATCGGAGACATGACCAGACGGTTTTTAACCTCCATGCTCCCGATTTTAAAAGGTGTAAAAAGTTTTTCGTATCCCATGATTAATTTTCCTCCTTTTCACAATTTCTCCGGTACGTTACATTTCATGCAGAGTCCTGTCCCATGCGGGCTCCTGCGCTGTAAGATACCTTCATTCTATCTTTATTATATGATGTACAGAGGGATTATTCATTAGGCGTTTTTACTAAATCAACCATATGTATTTGTGCAGATGCACACAAATCAACTCCGGGTTGAATTTTCCCCCGGATATCAAATATTTAGTGATTGCGGAAGGGCTTCCGTTGGGGTTAAGATGAAAGTGATTTTTCGTAATCGCTGCAGGATCAGCGTCCATTCACAACTGTAAAAAATTATGATCGGAGGTCAAACTATGCTGGACAATAAAAAAATAGCTGGTTTCATCACAAGCAAAAGAAAGCAGCTCGGCATGACACAGGCGGAGATCGCCGCCAGGCTCAACGTCTCTTTTCAGGCTGTTTCCAAGTGGGAAAACGGTACGCTGCCGAATGTGGAGATCCTGGTGGAATTGGCCGGGTTGCTGCACACCTCAGTGGATGAGATCCTCCAGGGCCGGGAGAAAAACAGCGAGAGCTTTTCCTATAGCAAGGCCGGGGTGGACATTTCCTATACCGATGCCATGAAAAGGGAGATGGCTGTGTATCTGAGAACGGAGAACCCGCGCGTGCTCAACGGTCTCGGCCCCTTTGCGTCCCTGTACGACATCGGATTTCCGGGCATTGAGGATCCGGTACTGGTCCTGAAGTCCGAGGAACCGGGTTCCAAGCAGAAGTTGGCCATGGAATACGGATACGTGGAATCCATCTGCCATGACATGATCAACCACCTGGTAAATGATATTGCCGTGATGGGCGCGAGGCCCCTTGCGGTTCTGGATACGATCGTATGCGGAAAGGCGGAAAAGGAGACGATGAAAGCTTTTGTGAAAGGGATTTCCGAGGCCTGCCGGGAAAATGAATGCGACCTGGTGGGCGGCGAAACGTCCATTCAGCCGGAGGTGGTAAATCCGGGGCTGTATATCCTGACATCAAGCATTGCCGGGATCGTACCCAGAGACCGGATCATCGACGGGTCAGGGATCCGGGAAGGAGATAAGATTTTGGCAGCGGCCTCCAACGGTCTCCATACCAACGGCTATACGCTGATCCGCTACTTGATGGAAAAAATTCCCCGGATCAAGCTGGACAGAATAGAAGGCGAGACATTCATCGAGCAGATTATGAAGCCTCATACGCCGTACTACCGGGCGATCAGAACGGTGACCCGGGGGAATGGAGTCCGCGGCATGGCGCATATTACCGGGGGCGGCATTGAGGGGAACCTGTGCAGGATCATCCCCGACGGACTGTGTGCGGAAATTGACCTGCGGCAGTTGAAAACACTGCCCATATTTACCTATATTAAAAATGCCGGTAATATAGAAGAACAGGAAATGCTTTCCACGTTCAACTGCGGAGCCGGGCTTCTGCTGGTAGTGGATCAGGAGCATGCACGGGAAATTATGGAACAGATGAAACAATATCACGACTGCTATGAGATCGGGGAAATACGAAAAGGGAAGAAAAAGGTGGTATTCCGGAATCATATTTTATTTGAAACATGATAGAATACATAGATGTCTTCTGCAATATGATTGACAGCCTCTAAGTCCATTCCTTCTTGCTCAGCGGTTTAAGATAAAGTAAATTTTTACATCATCGAATGAAAGAAATTCTTCATAGTGGTTTCGAATGAACTGCGAAATCTGCTTGGAAAGTTTTCCGGTGGCTTCAACCACATCAAGAATATGCTTTTTTTCAATATAAAAGCTTTTGTATTGGATGTTAACCTGACGGATGAAGGCTATCATTTTATTGAAAATATGACGCCTTTCCTGAATTGACATGTTTGTATATATCTCTTCTTTTCGGATGATGGGGCCGGTATGGATACACAGATTATGAAGACCAAGATAGGAAAGCTCAGTATTTAGCTTTGCGATGGCAGGCTGAAGATTTTCATCCTGGTTATGAAACAGCATTGTGATTATGTAATATGGGGAGCGATAGTCAAAATCGCCAAAATCACCAGATTCGTCTATGAATATACTGAGTTCTTTCAAAATAATCACCTCCGTAAAAATGGCGGGGAACTTCCCCGCCCTGGATGGACCTGGGTCAAATGACCAGCCCAATTAAAATCAATGATTTTAACAATTATAGTATACTCTTTAATTGGAGTAAAAACAATAGAAATTTTCACTGATTCGGAATAAAATAGAATTTGAAACATGACATACAGCTGTCCTGTTTCCCGTGTTATAATTGAGAAGCTGGCAGGTCATCAATTCCCAGATGAAAATTGGTGACAAATTAAAA
>CATLCV010000023.1 GCA_949893755.1 uncultured Lachnospiraceae bacterium
GGCTTTCTAAATTCTCATCCAGCTTCCTTCCGTATTCTTCCTTGGTTATCCCATCGATTCCTACGGCTTTCTTCCCATCCATTTCTTCATGGCATTCTTTTAACAGTTCCTTGTTAATCATATGCCCTATGGATGTGAACACCATGTCCGGATTCTCCCGCGACCGTTGAGATATTCTCTCCAATTTCGTTCCCATAATCGTTCCACCTCTGGGTATGGTTTATGTTTCCTCTTCGATATTGCTTTGCATGGAAGGGCTGCGAGGTACAGCCCGCTCTCGGATTCCCTCCGGCGGCATTGCCCGCCTTCTCTGGTACTATCCGTCCATCCGACTACCTGTACTCCGTTTGCCCTCCTCCGTGAGTTGTCAGGCATACCGCATGGTCACACCCCATACGGAGAGATACAGGTTCTCCCCAGTTAACGCAATGTCATTGTGTGGCATGGCTGACTCCAAACCCCGCAGTGCTGTGTGACATCTCACCTTAACGATTGTCCCACATGTTGCCTTCCACTTTCCTAACAGTGTCGGCACACTGATTAAACCTTTCGTGGCTAACCTGCCTTATGACCCTACCACCTTACTTCCCATGCTTCGCCTACGATATTACTACCGCATGCTCTGGGTTGCTACTGATGATGTGGTTAACATCTTATCAGACGGGATTTCCACCCGTTAAACATTTCGCCCTATCTGGGCGCACTAGGAACTGTTGGAAAATAACTTGTACAGATTGCGCAGGAGATTTCTCTTACGCTCAGTATAAAATCTGCCGTACCTTCTCAACTGTAATATTGCATTCAGATGCAATATTCTGTTCATTCTCTCCCTGTGCCTGCAGCTTGAATACTTTTTTTGATAATTTGATACCGTTTTCTTCGCCGATTTTCTCCCCGATCTTCCTTCCGCGCTTCTCTCCACGTTTCTCTCCGCGCTTTTCTCCCCGCTTCTCTCCGCGTTTCTCTCCTTGTTTCGCCGCACGCTCTGCCGCACGTTCCGCCGCGCGTTTTGCCGCATCGACAACAAACGTATTATAATCCTTCAGCGCCTTCTCCCTGGCTTCATATTCCAGCCGCTTGATATCATCCGCGCTCAGCTTCTGCAGCGTATCATAAGCCTCCTCCAAATAGATACTTTCCTTCGCCATCTGTTGAAAATCCTCCTTACTTTTCCCGTTAAAAAAATGCATCCAGTTGACAATATCTTCCCCGGTCTTGATCTCCTTCGGCAGCTTCTTCAGTTCCAGAACCTGAATCTCCAGCTTGTTACTGTAGAGCTTTCCTGTTTTCCTGTCGCAGAAGCCGATCCTGCGGTAAAATCTCTTATCCTTCGGAAAATGTATAAAATCCAGGATACTGACGTGTATACATTTTTTGAGATTTCCATAGGATCCTCCGGATTTCAGTTGCCCTGAAAACATTTTACAGAGATAAAACAACGTCCGCTCATCCCAGAAAGCGTACTTTTTCACCTGCATCTCCATGTTGATCTGGACACCTTCCAGCAAACAGACCCGCACGTCTAAGATCCCAAGCTTATCGTCTGCGTGGTCACGCTGCAGATGGTTGAGAAGCAGCTCCGTCTTTTCGATCGTTTCCGGGGGAACCCGCAGGATCGCAGCGCAGAAGCCTTTCCGTACAGTTGGGTTCTCCATCAGCCCTGCAAAGCATACGTCAACCTTCGGGGACATGATAAAGTCGCTGTCCGTTTTTTGAATTTTCTTCGTTTTCTGAGTCATGCAATTCTCCTTTCTCCTGCAGTGCTTTCGGCCGGCTGCCCGAAGAGAAAAAAGAATTGTCTCACTTCCTGAACTCATCATAACATGAAATATCCGTTCAGAAAAGTAAAATTCTCCCGAAAACAGCCAAATTTACATTCTAAAATAAGACCAGCCCAAAAGCCTGCTTTGTAAAAAACTGTGATTGAGTAACCCGGTGATTTACCGGTAAGAATAAAAAAGATGAATACCTTTTCGAATTCTTCCTGTCAAGAATAACACATTGCTGCCGAATGCACAACCCCGAATGTATTTTCGAATCCTATCCATTCGCAAGGGCGTGCACCACATGCACGCCCCTCTGCAGATCTCTGTTTCCTTTTTAACAGAACCAGGCTCTTTCCACCTGTACGGTTGGAACTTTTCACGCCCGATATTATTTTTTCTTTTTCAGCATTGCCAGCACCGACTGCAGCACGATAAAGAAGCAGAGCAGCGCCGCAATGGTGATCCTGGTCCACCAGGAGGACAGTGTCCCCTGGAAGGTGATAAACGCCTCAATGGTCGCCTTGATCAGAACCCCGAACAGGGTGCCGATCACATTTCCCACACCGCCTGTCAGCAGGGTGCCGCCGATGACCGCGGAGGCAATGGCATCCATCTCAAAGCCCTTGGCCTGCTCCACGAAGCCGCCCAGGGTATTCAGGCAGAACAGGATGCTTCCGATGCCGCACAAAAAGCCGTCCAGCATATAGGCCTTCAATTTGACCCGCCGCACATCAAGCCCCATCATAAGGGCCGACTGCTCATTTCCGCCTACCGCGTAGATGCTGCGCCCGAACTTTGTATATTTCAGCATGATAAATGCCGCCGCCAGAAGGAGCAGGGCGATCACCACCGTAGGATACACATACGGATAGATCATCTCCCCTTTGCGGTTCAAATGTCCTCCGATGGGAAAATAAATCTTCATCTTCGCCCATCCCATGAACATCTCATTGCTGATGCTGATCATGTCCTTGGAAATGATCGCCGTCATCCCCCTTGCGAAAAACATGCCCGCCAGGGTTACGATAAAGGGCTGGATATCCATATAAGCCACCAGAAATCCCTGCACCAGTCCGAATACGACTCCGGTCGCGAGTACGATCAGGACAGCAGGAACCGCGCCGATCCCCGCCTGTTCCATCATCCAGGCAAGCATCATGCAGCCCATGGCCACGAAGGATCCTACACTGATATCGATCCCTCCCGTGATCATGACCACCGTCATGCCGATACTGATCACAATCAGGCCGGCATTGGAAATAAACAGGTTCAGGAAGTTCTGTATCTTCGCGAAGCCCTGGTCCTTAAAAAGAACGCAGCCCACCGCGTACATCACGAAAAACAGCAGGATCGTGATCAAAAGAAGAAAACTGGTCTGATTCAGAGTACGTTTCTTTTTCATTTATGCCGCCTCCTTTCCTTCTGCCGCGCCCGCCTTCTTCTGGGCAAGTGCTTTTCTCATCCTTGCAAATCCCGGAGACTGGAGCGTTACGATGATCACAACCACGATGGCCTTGTACACCGGGATCTGGTCAGAGGATACGTGCATGGCATACAGGGTCGTAGTCAGCGCCTGGATCGTATACGCGCCGATCACAGAGCCTGCAATGGAAAATCTCCCGCCGCCCAGTGAATTTCCGCCGATCGCCACTGCCAGGATTGCGTCCAATTCCATATTCAGGCCGATATTGTTCGCGTCCGCGGAGTAAATGCGGCTGGAAGCGATCAGTCCGGACAGCCCGGAACAGAAGCCGCAGTACGCATAGGTCAGGAAAATGATCAGGACCGCCTTGATCCCGGTCAGGCTGGACGCCTTTTTGTTAATGCCGACAGACTGGATATACATGCCCAGGGCCGTCTTATTCAGCAGAAGCGCCGTCGCCGCCACCACGAGAATGGATACGATAAAGGGCGCCGGAACCGGAAAGCCCGGGAAAGAGGATCCCAGTGTCTTATAGCTGTCCACACGCACATACGTGATCTGCCCGTCCGTGATCAGCTGGGCGATCCCCCTGCCCGCCGTGAACATGATCAGTGTAGCAACCATCGGCTGGATATTCAGTTTTGCCACAAGCACTCCGTTAAAGCATCCGATCAGCGTCCCCACCAGGACTGCCGCAAGAAAGCCCAGAATCAGCGGGCTGGCATATTCCGTAGCCGCCCGTTCCCCTCCGGTGAGCACATTGCAGCATACCGCCGCGCTGACCGCCATGATCGCGCCCACCGAGATATCGGTCCCGGCGGAAGCAGATACGACCAGCGTCATGCCCACTGCCAGGATCACCAGCTCAGACGCCCGGTTGATGATATCGATCAGAAATCCATACAGCACACCGTCCCGGATCTCGATCGAAAAGAAGTCCGGCCTGGTGATGAGATTGATCAAAAGCACCAGGACCAGGCAGAAGATCGGAAGAAATAATCGTTTTAATATTATATTTTTCAACGTCTTGTTCATATCACTGTCCTCCTGCTATGGTTGACATAATGGTTGACTGGTTCATCTCTTCCCCGCTCAGCTCGCCCACCTTGCTTCCGTCCCGCATGACCACCATGCGTTCGCAGGTACGCAGCATCTCCTCGATCTCCGAAGAAATGAACACCACCGCCATGCCTTCTTCCGCCAGCCGGATCACCAGCTTCTGGATCTCCGTCTTCGTCCCCACATCGATTCCGCGGGTAGGCTCATCCAGGATCAGAAAATCCGGATTCGTCAAAAGCCACCTGCCGATGATCACCTTCTGCTGGTTGCCTCCGGACAGGGATTTGACCGGAGTCTCCCTGCTGGCCGTCTTGATCTGCAGCATGTCAATATATTTGTCCGTAAATTCCTCCTGCTGTTTTCGGGACAGCAGATGAAACAGCCCCCGCTTTGCCTGGAGCGCAATGATGATATTCTCCCGCACGGACAAATCCGCGATGATCCCCTCGTTCTTCCTGTCCTCCGGAAGGTAGGCCATGCCCTCGTACATGGAGTGGATCGGGTGCTTTGCCGAGAGCTTCTTTCCTTTTACAAACAGCTCTCCCTCATCCGTCTTCTCCGCTCCGTAGAGCACGCGGACCGTCTCGGAACGCCCGGAGCCAAGGAGCCCTGTAAAGCCCACCACCTCTCCTTTATGTATCACCAGGTCGAAGGGTTTGATATATCCCTTCTTTCCCAGTCCCACTGCCTTAATGATGATATCCTCATCCCGCCGGGTACTTGTCCCCGCCTCGGTCTGCTTGATGGCTGCCAGATCGTCAAAATCCTTTCCCATCATCTTCGCCACAAGCTGCACCCTGGGGAGCTCCGCCGTCGTAAACTGGCCGATCAGCTGTCCGTTTCTCAAGACTGTGATCTTATCGCAGACCTCATAGACCTGCTCCAGGAAATGTGTCACAAAGATGATGCCGACCCCCTCGGACTTGAGCCGCCGCATCAGCCGGAAGAGCTTCTCCACCTCGCTGTCGTCCAGGGAGGACGTGGGCTCATCCAGGATCAGGACCTTTGCCGACATATCCACCGCCCTGGCGATGGCGATCATCTGCTGGACCGCGATGGAATAATTGTCAATGGTCTTCGTTACATCCGCAAAGATCTCCAGATCCGCGAGCAGTTCACCGGCCTTTTGGTTCATGGTCTTCCAGTCGATCAGCCCGGCCTTTCTCGGCTCCCTGCCGATGAACAGATTCTCCGCCACCGTCAGGTTCGGACAGAGGTTGATCTCCTGGTACACGGTGCTGATCCCATGCTTCTGCGCTTCCTGCGGGCTTCGGTTGATGATGGGATGATCCGTGTCCTCCATCATGATCTCCCCTGTCTCAAATTCCTCTACCCCGGTCAGCACCTTGATCAGCGTAGACTTCCCCGCTCCGTTTTCCCCCATCAGCGCGTGGATCTCCCCCTTTTTCAGGGTAAAATCTACATCCTGCAGAGCTTTTACACCTGGGAATGTCTTGTAAATATGTCTCATTTCGAGAACGGAATCCTTTTCCATAAAAGCTGTGCCTCCTTTTTACATACGGTCGTACCCCTGCGGGCAGACTGCGGCTCATATCCCGCGCTGCCTTTCGGGTACAAAAAAGGAGACGCAGAGAGAAGGTCTAAGCCTCCGGCTCCGCGCCCCCTGACACTTTATATTACAGCTGTGTTTTCTTGATGCCGATTAATATGCTCTCTCCTCCAGAATGGATTCCAGATCCATGCTTGTATCGAAGTAGGACTCGTCCACATACTGGATCTTATCCACAGTCTCGCCTGCTTCCAGCTTCTGGATGATCTCAGCTACACGCGGTCCGTGAAGCGGGTTGCACTCAAAGGTCGCGTTCAGGTCGCCTGCGATCATGGATTCAAACGCAGCTTTTACGGAATCAAAGCTTACTACGATGATGTCGCCGTCCGGTCCGCAGCTCTTTCCTGCCGCTTTGATCGCGTCGATCGCGCCAAAGGCTTCGTTATCATTTTCACAGATCACAACGTCAATGTCGTCATAGCTCTTTAAGAAGGACTCCATAACCTCCTGGCCCTTTGCCTGGGTAAATTCTCCGGACTGCATTTCCAGCATCTTCCAGTTGGAATGCTCTTCCAGCTTGTTTGCCATACCTTCTGTACGTCCCACCTGAGCGGACGCGCCGATGGTACCCTGGATGGTCACCATGTTGATCTCCTCGTCGCCCCGGCCCTGTTCTTCCAGATATTCCGCAAGCCAGTCGCCGCAGGTCTCGCCCTCTTGTACGAAGTTTCCGCCGACCCATGCTTCAAAGAGGCTGTCGTCCGATACGTCCATCATACGGTCGGAGAGAATCACCGGGATGCCCGCTTCCTTCGCTTCCTCAAGAACGGTCTCCCATCCGGTCTCCACTACGGGAGCCACTACGATATAATCCACTTCCTGCTGGATAAAGGAGCGGATCGCCTTGATCTGGTTCTCCTGCTTCTGCTGGGCATCGTCGAAAATCAGCTTGTATCCGTTTTCCTCGGTAAATGTAGATTTAAAGGATTCTGTGTTGGCAGTCCGCCAGTCAGACTCAGCGCCTACCTGCGCGTAGCCCACCGTGATCAGCTCCCCGGAATCCGCATCCCCTGCCGGTTCCGCGTCGTCCGTATCCTCCGCCTCGTCAGCCGCCGGCGCCGAATCTCCGCCGGATGATCCGGAATCCCCGCTGCCGGACCCGCATGCCGCCATAGACAGTGTCATTACCGCGATTAAAAATGCAGATAAAACCTTTCTCTTCATACTACTCTTCCTCCTTGGCTTTATTTTTTATACCCCTATTATAAGAGCAGCCCCCCGTATTTTCCATGAGATATTTTATGAAAAAAGTCGAATATTTTTTTATAAAAATACCGGCTTCGGGCTGATTTTCCCTCCGCCGGTGTAAAAAAATACACTTTTTTTGTATTGTTTTATAAAAAATTCTAACCGCGCAGTTCGAAATTTTTCAATCCCCGGACACAGAGCGTCCCAGGCAAATCCGGACGCAGGTCCCCTCCTCCTTCCGGGAGGTGATCGTGATCTCAGACTGCTCCCCATAATACATGCGGATCCTCTGCGCTACATTGTTCAGGCCGAAGCCTCCGTTCCGGGAATCCAGCCGGCTTTCTTCTCCCCGGAGCTTTTTCTTAAGCTCCTCCAGGTCCTCAGCGTCCATGCCGATCCCGTTGTCCTCCACTTCAAATACGATGCGCTCCCCCTCTCCATAGCCCCGGATGGTGATCCTCCCGCCGCCTCTCTTATTTTTGATCCCGTGATACAGGGCATTTTCCACAATGGGCTGGAGGGTCATCTTGAGGATGACCTGTTCCTCGATCTCCGGGTCAATGCGGATCACATAATCCAGGATATTTTCATAACGGATCTTTTGGATCTTCAGATAACTCCGGATGTGGCTCTCCTCCTCCTTCACGGTAATATAATCATTCCCGCCGGATAGAACGGTCCGGAAAAAAACACTCAGGTCCGCGGTCATCTCCACCACCTGCTGCTTGTTCCCGCCCTCGGCCAGCCACACGATCGAATCCAGCGTATTATAGAGGAAATGCGGGTTGATCTGTTCCTGGAGAAGCCTCAGCTCCGCCTCCCGCAGATTTTTCTGCTCGCGCTTTGTCCTCTCCATGAGCTCCGAGATCTTGTCGCTCATCGTATTGAACGTCCTGGCAAGCACATTGATCTCTTCCAGGGCGTACATCCCGGCCCGCACCTCCAGATCCCCCATACCAAACCGCTCCGCCGTCTGCCGCAGGGAATTGATGGGGGTGGTGACGGTTTTCGTGATCATGGTTGACAGGCCGAAGCCTGCTGCCAGGACTGCCACAAGCAGGACAATGAAGATCCTGACGCTTTGCTGCATCTGCTCTTCCAGCTGTTTTTGAAGCTTCTCCATATTGATCAGTTCATAATACGTATACTGTGTGATATAATCCTGGATCATGGAGCAGAGGCCCTTGATATCATTTTCCCATATCGTCTCGCTCTCCGTATACGTCCCCGGCACGGAGGAATTGTCGATCATGCGGTCTACCGCCGTTTCCAATGCGTCGAGACAGGACAGGATCCCCTTGATCTTGATATCGCTGTCCGAACCCGGGACCCGGTCGATCGCGGTCCCGAAGGAATACCGGGCGGATTCGATCATATGGATGGGATTTTTCACCACGGTCGCATATTTCGTCGATCCCTCCAGAATATCCCCGTCCTCAAATTTGGAGGCATCGATCAGGCCGATCATAACCCGGTACATGGAATATTCCATATCTTCCTTAAACTTGATATTAAATTCATTTGCCACTTTCAGATTGTCTATGATCTCATTATAAGACTCCGAATACTCCCGGATCATATTCAGTATCCCCAGCATCATGGCTGTCAGGGGAATTGCCGTAACAAACAAAAGAAGCGCCAGGCGCATATTCAATGTGAATCGCCGGGCCCTCCTTCCTTCGATCTGTTCTTTCTTCAATGCTCCGTCCTCACTTTTCCTGATGTACCGACCCGAAACTCCTTCGGCGACTGTCCCGTAGCCTTTTTAAAGGCCGTGCTGAAATAATGGGGGTCGCTGTAGCCCACCTGCTCGCCGATCTCCGCCGTCCGCAGGCTGGTGCATTTCAAAAGCTCGCAGGCCTTGTCGATCCGGACCCCGGTCACGTATTCCATCAGGGTCTGCCCCGTCCCCTGCTTGAAGATCGAGCTGAAATAGCTGGAGCTCACGCCGATGTACTCCGCGATCCTGTTCAGCGAAAAGTCACTGCTGCTGAAATTTTCCGCAATATAGTCCTTGGCCTCCCGGATGATCTGGCCGTACCGGTCACCGGAGCTTTTATCCCTTATGGTCAGCGCGGAGGTGAAAAGGCGTTTCAGATAATCCATCGTGCTCTGCGTATTTTCGATCGCCTTTGCCAGGCGTTTCAGATCCGTCCACTCCGGCCGGCTCTCTGCCTCCTCTGCATGAATGGATTTTACAAATTCCCGGACGCAGTAGAAGATATCCATGGCCATATACTGGCGCAGCAGCAGGGACATATAGTTTTCCTTGCCCACCGCTTCAAAATATTCGTCAATAAAGAGCCCGCACTCGTCCAGGTCCCCGGTCTTTAAAAAGTTTTCGATCAGCTTGCGGTCCACTCCGTTGTAATCCGTTTTGTCCGGGAATTTCATATATTTTTCATAATCTACGAAATACCGCTCCAACAGCCTGGAATGCTCCCGCTCCTCCCGGATGCTCTCGGCCACTTTTTTCAGCGCGTCGATCAGCGCAGCGGGCGTAACGGGCTTGAGCAGATAATCGCTGATCCCGATCTTGATCGCTTCCTTGGCATACTCGAATTCATCATATCCGCTGAGGATGATGATCTTGGTCCCGGGAAGCTCCTTCCTGACCAGATGGCTCAGCTCCAGCCCGTCCATAAAGGGCATCTTCACGTCGGTCAGCAAAATGTCCGGACGGCTCTTCAATATCATGGGATAGGCGTACTCCCCGTCCTCCGCTTCCCCCACAAGCTCCAGCCCGTGGGCTCCCCAGTCGATGTTATTGCGGATTCCCTGCCGGATGATCGTCTCATCCTCTACCAAAAATACTTTTATCATGGCTTCTCCCTCATTCCATTCTTTACCTCATGCTTTTTCTCATTATACAGGAAGAGGGCTCCGGCTTCAACCATCTGTTTTTTTGCTTTAGGAGTGATAGAGATTGCATCCGAAGAAATAGATCAGTCAAGATGTGTCCGTTATTTTTCTACAGCTCCTTGCATGTAAAGTATCCGGCAGTTACAATAAATAAAGTCAGGGAAGGGATGGAATCACAGGATGGAATCACAGGCTGGAGTCCAGCTCCGGCGCCGTACCGGCCTGTGACCGTGCAGCATGCCGCGCGGTCCGGGAGCGGACAGCAGCCTTTCCCGGTCCAGTCGCGCCCCGAAACCGTCCAGTCACGCCGGATGGGTTTATTTCAGGGCCGGTTTGAACGAAAAAACAGATAGAGTATTCTCAGAAAAACATCTCACAAATCTGGGTGCAGGGGCGTTTCTGAGAGCACTCCGACAGACATAGAGGAAATTCAACATGATAAGAACAGCGATTTGTGATGATGAGCCCAGGACCCGCGCCTACCTCTCGTCACTGATTCAGGCGCAGCCCTTTCCATGCGGGATCGCGGAATATGCTTCTGCGGATGAATATCTTGCGGATCAGAGGGAAATCGATCTCCTTTTTCTGGACATCGAACTGGGTCCTGATGGTTCCGGATCAGACGGGATGGCACTGGCCCGGAGGATCCGGGAACAGGGTTCGGCGGTACAGCCGGTGATCATTTTTGTGACCGGCTATGAGCAGTATGTATTTGACGCTTTTGACGTGGGAGCCTTTCACTATCTGATGAAGCCTGTGGACGAAGGGAAGTTTGCCGGTGTCTTCGCCCGCGCCGCGGAGCAGGTCATGGCCGGACGGAAAAATCCGCAGAGGGCCCGCCCGCTCGTGCTCCGTTTTGCCGGTGCAAATAAGGTCGTTCCATTGGACAGCATTTATTACATTGAGAGCAGCAACCATAAGGCCGTCCTGCACATGAAGGACGGGGAATTTGCCTGCTACATGAAGATCCGGGATCTGGAACTGGAGCTGCAGGAGCATTTTTTCCGAATCCACAAAGGGTATCTGGTCAATCTCTCCTATGTGAGCGGATACAGCAAAACGGAGGTGGCCTTAACAAATGGGGAAAAGCTGCTGCTTTCCAAGTATAAGTATCCGGATTTTGCAAAAGCGTATCTCCGCTTTCTGAAAAAAGGAGCCGGCCTATGAGTGAAACAGGATTTCAGATCTTTCATCAGGCTTATGCCATCGGGGCGGAGCTGTTGTACGCGCTCTGTCTGACTTTGTTTTTATGCCCCTTTCTGAGGGAGCGGGAGCACCGGTGGAAAAAGGGCGCGGCCGTGTTTTGCGTATACCTGCTGGCGTCTTTGTTTTTGAGCCGGATTGCCGCCCCGCAGGGTTCGTTTATCCTGGTGCTGCTCCTGTTTTTGACGGCAGCATCAAAGGCTCTGGAGCTTGGAAAACATATGGCCTTTCTTCTGGGGCTGCTTTACTGGAATGCCAAGATTTCCAGCGGTCTCATGGCAGAAAGCCTGTTTTTCATAGGAGAAGAGCTTGTTCCTGCGCCGACAGAACCCCCGGAGGCAGTTTACTTACGCACCACGGTCCTGCTGACGCTGCTCCTTCTCTCACATCTCGTTTTATTTATCATCATGCTCTATGCCCTTCTGCGCCGGATAAAAAGACGGACGCCAGTACCGTCAGGCCTGCTGGAGCTGTGCTATATGAGCCTGATCCCGGCCGCGGGAATCTTATTTGGGCAGATGATCGCCGGTCTTTTGTATGAGATCAAGGATGGTCAGCTGCTTCAGCTTTATGAACGGCATCCGGTATTTCTGGCGGTTGTGCCGCTGCTTGCCCTGCTGTTTTACACAGGAGGTTATCTGACCATCCTGTTCCAGCAGGAAATGGCCGTGCTTCGGGAAGAACAGGCCGCCGCTTTCGTGGAGCGCCGGCAGGTTCAGGCAATCCGGGCGCGGATCCAGGAGGCGGAGCAGTTTTACAGCCGCATCCGCCGGATCAGGCATGAAACGCGCGGGCATCTGAACAATATCAAAGGAATGCTCCACAATGGAGAATATGCCTGTGCGGAGGATTACATTCTTCGGATGGACGAGAGTATGGGCGGCTTTGAACTGACACTCCGTACAGGAAATCCGGTCACGGATGTGATTGTCAATGATAAGAGACAGCAATGCGAGGATCAGGGGATTCCTTTCCGGACAGATTTTCACTATCCGGATTCCGGAAGCTTTGACGCGTTTGATGTGGGGATCGTTCTTCAAAACCTGCTTCAAAATGCGCTGGAAGCCTGTGAAAAGGTATCGGAAGGGGAGCGTTTTATCTCCCTGGCCGGGAGGCGGAAAGGGCGCTTCCTTCTGATCGAGGTGAAAAATTCTTTTGCGGGGGATCTGGTATTTGGAGCGGACGGCCTGCCTGTCACGGATAAAAAAACGGATGTGTCCATGCATGGCATCGGCCTGTCCAGCGTGCGGCGGATCGCAGAGAAATATATGGGAGAGATGGAGGTCTGTCCGGAGAACCAGGTCTTTCGGGTTACGGTCATGGTGCAGGAAAAGTCATAAGGAGGAGAATCTAATGCATATTTCAGGACGAAACAATCTTTATAGAAATCCGGTTAATGAGAAATTTTTTGCTATCAAAAAACTGGAAAAGGCGGAGAAAGAGAAAAAGGGATCACGCACGGAAACAATGGAAAAAACGCATCCGGAGCTGAGGGAGGACGGTCTGGAGATCTCACCCGAAGGCCGGCTGGCTGCGGTGCTGGAACAGGAAGCGCGGGAGCAGGCCGGCTCCGGCATAGAAGTGCAGGAAAAACAGAGTGCGGCAAAGGAGCAGGATGAGCCGGGGATCTTTGGTGAGCAGAGCGTCTCCGAGAAACCGGATGATCCGGAAATCGCTGAAAAGCAGGATGAACGCATTGTCTCTGAAAAGCAGGACGATCCGGAAGTCTCCGAGGAGCAGGGCGGCAAGGTCGCCGTCAACGTGGGAAAACGGATGAGGCAGATCGCGGCGGCCAAGAGCCGGGGGCAGCTCCAGCAGGTGCTTGCGCTGCTGCAAAAGGATCTTTCCGACTGCAAAGCCGGTCTGGAAAAAGGCTGGTGCGACGAATCAGAGATTGCCAAGGTGGAAGCCCTGATCAGCAAAGCCGAAGCCCGTATGAGCCAGGTTCCGCAAAAATCCGGCCAGGAAAAGGAGCAGGGCGGTCTGGATGAGTTCGCTATGGCGTCCTTGATGTGAACCAGTTGCCGTTGCAGGGCACGCCTGGTCAAGGGGTGACCTGTAACGGCATTTTTCCGCTTTACAAGGGTATGCATGGGGGCTATAATAGTTCCTTAGAAGATGCTTTATGAAAAGGCCGTATGACCAAAACAGGATGCCCCTCGGGAATCAGGCGCTGTATTCACTGTCCCTCCCCTCTGCCGGGCATCCGGCCGGCCGCACACTGCGGTAGTGTAAAGTATCATATGAAAAAACGATACGGGAATTGCCCGCATTAAAAATCTGCTTCGCAGATGGCGGGCAAGCAGGCAATCAATTTGCTACGCAAATTGGTTACATATAATGGAGAAAATGACTATGAAAAAAATCACCCTTGGAAAAACGAATCTCACAGTAAACAAGAACGGCTTCGGTGCGCTCCCGATCCAGCGGATTTCCGATCGGGATGCTGTATACCTGCTCCACAAGGCATTTGACAATGGAATTGATTTTTATGATACTGCCAGGTTCTACACAGACAGCGAGGAAAAGTTGGGGATGGCATTTCACGACCGGCGTGATCAGATCTATCTTGCCTCCAAGACCGCTGCGGAAAACACGGAGGACTTCTGGAAGGATCTGGAGACCACCCTTCGGAATCTGAAAACCGACTATCTGGACATTTACCAGTTCCACAACACTCCCTTCTGCCCGAAGCCGGGAGACGGCAGCGGGCTTTATGAAGCCATGGAAAAAGCAAAGGAGCAGGGCAAGATCCGCCATATCGCCATCACGAACCACCGGCTGGCAGTGGCCCGGGAAGCGATTGAGAGCGGGCTTTATGAGACGCTGCAGTTCCCGTTCAGCTACCTTTCCTCCGACCAGGAGCTGGAGCTGGTAAAAAAATGCCGGGAAGCTGATATGGGCTTCATCGCCATGAAGGCCCTGGCCGGCGGACTGATCAACCACTCTGCCGCCGCTTACGCGTACATGCTGCAGTTTGACAACGTGCTTCCCATCTGGGGGATCCAGCGGGAACGGGAGCTGGATGAATTTCTGTCCTATCAGGAAAAGGAACCGGTTCTGGAAGGCGGATTAGCAGAGGCCATCCGACGCGACCGTGAAGAGCTGCAGGGCGAGTTCTGCCGGGGCTGCGGGTATTGTATGCCCTGTCCCGCCGGCATCGAGATCAGCACCTGCGCAAGGATGTCTCTTCTGATCCGCAGAGCCCCCTCCGCAGAACAGCTCACCGAAGAGGCCCAGGCCATGATGAAGAAAACCGAGGACTGCCTGCACTGCGGAGCATGCAGCAAGAAATGTCCCTACGGGCTGGACACCCCGGCTCTGCTGGAACGGAACTATGCGGACTACAAGGAAATACTGGCGGGGAAGGAATACGAATAGTATTCCTTCCCTTACGTTATCAGCCGCTCCAAAGAAATCAGCCGCCCCCAGATGATTTCAAGCCACCTCCGCACACTTTCTCTGTCTCCATTTTTGACCGCATTCATCAGGCTGTCTTCATTCCACTTCATATCAGAACTCCAGAACGCGTCTATAACCGCGTAAAGATATGGATACCAGTTTCGTTCTTCTTCTGAAAAATTGCGTACGGAACCATATCCCCTCAAAAACGAAGTCAGAATTTTTTCTTCGATATCCTCGTTTGAATCATCCGGATAATCCATCAGCCTTGCCTCGAATACGGCCTGCATGACCAGATCGCAAAACAAATGGTTATCTCCGCATCTGTTAAAGTCAAATATACCAATTTCCCCGGAACGATCCCGATATAAATTGCAATTACTGATATCCCCCTGCACCGCATACTTCGGCTCTTTTTTCAGGGGAGCTAAAACATCCATGTACGCATTGTACTTCCGGACGATCTTATGAAACAAGATTTCCTCATCCTCACCGAGAGCGGATTCCACGGATCGAAATGCCTCGAAATCAAATAATTCATTTGCCGAAAACGGGTCGAACAATACTCCATTTTGTACATGAAGATCCTTTTTTTCGGAGATATTGTGCATCTTTGCCAGAAGCGCTCCCGTTTTCTCAGCAATGGCGGGATCGACAGCTTTGATTTCATTTTCCGCGAACTGTTCCACAGTGACCAGGATGTCATATCCGCTTATTCCCGCAGAGCCGCCCGCCAGACATTCCTGCCCGCATGGATATCCGTCGGCTGCCGCAGAGATCAGATCCCCTGGGTATTTGACTCGATACCGCCGGACAAACACACCGCCGGACTGATATGGATATGGCGTTATGATCCCGTTTCTCCGCATTTCATCTGCAAAACGGCTTTGGCTTTCAAGCAGCTCCATCGTTACGTCCGGTTCATTTTTAAAGCGTATGACCAACGGCGGGCCGGACTCCTGCTCCGCTTTTACAATAAGCCGGACTTCTTTTGAATCAGGATCATTTCTCTCATAATCCAATCTCTGCAGTTCAGAAATATATTTGATTTTTGAAAAAATGCCAAAATCTTTTAATATAGTTTCAATATCCGTTTGATTCACGGCAAACATTTTGCATCACCTCACTACAAAATGGAATTTATTTATTCTGCCAAACGAGAGAATAAATTTGGAAGTCTGTCAGGCAAATAGTTAATATTTTTTTCCACACTCTTTCCTAAGTCAATTTTAACAATAAAACCGCCATATTCATTTCGCTTTAATAAAACACATCTTCCTGATGGGTCAAAAGCATATGCTAATGGAATTTTACCAGCAAAATGAGAACACCCAATAACATATATTTCATTTTCAATGGCTCGTGCCTTTGCTAATGAAGTCCATTGTTCAAACTGTAAATTATGATACATTCCTGTTCCGATTATATTAATCAATAAAACCGGATTATCCAAACACATAATCCTCGCTACCTCTGGGAAATGTATTTCGTAGCAGATTGGTATTCCAACCTTTCCAAATTTAGTATTTACGCAAGCAATTTTTTCCCCATTCCGTTTTCCTTTTTGCTTTTCTCCTCTAGTCAAAATACACTTAGTATATTTATCAACGATTTTACCATTATCTATGACCAGTGCTTTTTGCTGTCCGTAACTGTCTAAATCCTTGAAACCAGTAATAACATATTTTTCTTTTTCTTTTATAATATCAATTGCTTCCTGCAAAACATTATTATCTAAAAAACCTTCTGGAAAAATATAAAGATCTGCATTATTTTGCGATAAAAAACTATTTAATTCTTGTACACTGTTATTTTCTTGAGGAACAGCTAACAAAACATTCAAATTCATTTCCTCCCTGTGTTCAAAAAATCACTAACCATACTTCATTCCTCCTTCAAAATTTGAATTTATCTCGCTTGTTTGCTCTCACACAAGGCTGAGAAACAGTCGTTGCTGATCCGGCCTGATAAAAGGGCCAAATCGGTATCTTCCGCAATTTTTTCTTTGTGATACAGGCAAAGCTTTTGCAAAGTCTCCTGTGTAAAATAATCTAAAAGATAAAAGATTTCTTCAAATTGAGTTATCGTATCCATATATTTTTCGGCCAGTCTGTTAATTAAAGGACTACTCATATGCGAACTGTAAACAACAATATCCTCATAACAATTTATTAATGGGGAATCACCCTCCTGTAGTTGCAAAATTTGTTCCTCTGACACCGTTTCTGATTTGTGCTTTTCTTTGGCCTGCAACAGTTCATCTATAGAAATATCAAAAATTGCTGCCAACTTCCCAATATTATCAAGGTCAGGAAATCCGTTCCCACACTCCCATTTGCTCACCGCCTTTTCTGTGATATACAGCCTGTCGGCGAGTTCGGCCTGCGTCATATGTCTTTCCTTTCGTAGCTTTGCTATGTGCTCACCAAGTTTTTTGGATTCCATTTGAAGCTGCCTCCTTCCACATCTATTTTATATTGGAAGCCAAAATTATTCAACCTACTTGTCGTAGATATTGTGGTGCAAAATACTACAAAACGTGGGATTGAAATTCATGAGTCTCTCCTTTAAAAAAAAGCAGTCTAAAAAAGACTGCCTGTGCTATTCTGTTTTTCCAAATTTCTCTTTATAGTTTTCAATACACTTCTCGATGCACTCTACCGCGTCAATCGGTCCGCCGAACTTTTCCACCTCGGTATTCTTTTTTTCCAGATATTTATAAATGGAGAAGAAATGCTTTAGCTCCTCAAAAATATGTTTCGGCAGTTCTTTGATATCCGTATATCCCATATAAGTGGGATCTCCGTACGGTATGGCAATAATCTTTTCATCTCCCATGCCGCCGTCTGTCATTTTCATAATTCCAATAGGATAGCATCTGACCAGAGTCATCGGCTGAATTGCCTCGGAACAGAGCACCAGTACATCCAACGGATCCTTGTCATCTCCATAGGTCCGCGGAATAAAACCATAATTCATCGGATAATGCGTTGCCGTAAACAAAACCCTGTCTAATGACAGCATCCCCGTTGCCTTATCCAGTTCATATTTCATGTTGCTTCCTTTCGGAATCTCAATCACTGCCATAAAATCTGTAGGGAAAATTCTGTCTTCCCCAATGTCATGCCATATATTCATCCTAATTCCCTCCTTCAGGGGACTGCCTGCTGCGCAGATATGTTTACTCCTTTAAACTGATCTCTCTGATATTTTTACGGATCGGCAGTACACAGGACGGGGATACGGACAGTTCGTCGATTCCCATCTCAATGAATGTTCTTGTCAGTGTGGGATCGGCTCCCAGTTCCCCGCAGATACCCACCCAGCAGTTATGCTTATGGCCATTCTCAATGGTCATCCGAATCATCTCCAATACAGCAGGATGGTGGGAATCATAAATGTTATCCAATTTCATGTTCTGCCTGTCGATGGCCAGGGTATACTGTGTCAGGTCATTGGTTCCGATGCTGAAAAAGTCTACCTCCTGGGCCAGTTGTTCACTGATCATGACTGCGGCCGGGGTCTCGATCATGATCCCCTGCTCCACATTGCCGTAGGAAATGCCGTCCACTTCCAGTTCCTTTTTTACCAGATCCATGATCTCCTTAATCCTGCGGACCTCATCCACGGATATGATCATCGGATACATGATCGCTATATTTCCAAACACACTTGCCCGCAGGAGCGCCCGGAGCTGCGTCTTAAAAATTTCGATCCGGTCAAGGCAGATCCGGATCGCACGGTATCCCATTGCAGGATTATCCTCATGTTCCAGATTGAAATAACCGATCTGCTTGTCCGCGCCGATATCCAGCGTCCGCACAATGACTTTTCTCCCGGCCATATTTTCCGCCACCGTCTTATACGCCTGGAACTGACTTTCCTCACTGGGATAGTCCTCCGCCTCCAGATACAAAAATTCACTCCGAAACAGCCCGATTCCCGCAGCGTCATTTGCAAGCACGCCTGCCACATCTTTGACGCCCCCGATATTCGCATACAGTTTGATCTTCTTCCCGTCCAGAGTCACGTCTTCCTTACCCTTCAGGTTCTGGAGCAGGCTTCGGGTCTGCTCATCTTCCTCCTGCCGCTGCTTCATACGGCTGAGGATATCCTCATCCGGTTCAATATAAAGGGTTCCTGTATAACCGTCGATGACCGCCGGCTTCCCATCCCATTCCTCCCGAATCTCTGCTCCAATCAGAGCCGGAATATTCATGGTCCTTGCCAGAATCGCCGTATGGGAGTTGGAAGAGCCATGGCGGGTCACAAAGGCCAGCAGCTTATCTTTATCCATCTGGACGGTCTCGCTGGGGGCAAGGTCGTCTGCCATAATGATGACAGGCTCCTCTCCTATATTTCCGCCGCCCTCATTTCCCGATAGTATATTGACGATCCTTTCAGAAATGTCTTTCACATCCGCCGCCCTTGCCTTAAAATAATCGTCGTCCATCTCACTGAACATCTTGGAAAAATTATCTCCGGTGGTGGCAACCGCATATTCGGCGTTCACCTGCTGGCTCTCAATGATGTTTTTGATCGAGTCTATATAATCCCCGTCATACACCATCATCGCATGGACTTCAAACACTGCGGCATTCATCTCGCCAACCTCTTTGACCGCCTTTTCATACAATGCGTTTAACTGTTCCACCGCAACCTCTTTCGCTGCTTCGTAACGCCTGATCTCCTCCTGCGTATCCTCTATTTTTATACGTTTTACAGCCTGCTCTCCCTTTTTGTAAAACAGGATGTTCCCGATCGCAATCCCGTTTACAATGGATTTGCCGTTTACTTTTTCCATAGTCCGCACCTCAAAATGATCTGTCTATATGTTTTCTTTTATGAATGCTTCCAATGCGGCTGCCTCTTCCGCCTCTTTCTCTCCCTCGACCGTAATCTCCACCTCTTCATGTCCTTTCACAGAAAGTCCCATGACATTAAAAATACGCTTGGCATCCCCTGTTTTCTCTCCCTTTCGTATCGTAACCTTACAGGAGCATTTTGCAGCTTCCTTCACCAGCATCCCTGCCGGCCTTGCATGCAGGCCCATCTCATCATTTACCGTAAATGTAAATTTAACCATAGCTTTTAATCCTCCAAAAAATATTCCAATGCGTAAGCAATTCCCGCTTCATTATTTGACTTTGTTACAAAATCCGCCTTTTCCTTTAACTGTCCGATCGCATTTCCCATGGCAATCCCCATCCCGGCTGTTTCGATCAGCGGGATATCCAGCTCATGATCGCCAAACGCGATCGTATCCCCAAGCGGGATACCCAGAGTTCCGCAGATTGCGGATAACGCGGTTCCCTTTGTTACTCCTTTGGGAAAAATCTCAAGAAATGTATCCGCGGAACACGCCATATCAATATCCGGCAGGTTCCAGGCCGTCATTTCCTGCTCAATATTCCGGATGATCTCCGGATCGGCAGCGATCAGCAATTTATTCGGCCCCTTTTTTTCTCTGTTCCACTGATCCGCCATTTGATCCACCGACACGACTTCCGGGCGGTAATGGATGATCTCTATTTCCCGTTCTATATAATGATCCACATCCGTTACATACCATTCTCTCTCCTGAAAAATCCAAAGCGGCAGATGATTCTTTTTCGCCATATGGAAATAAATATTTTTCATGGTGTCAGGAAGCAGTGTTTCCATCGCGATACACTGCTCTCCAAGGCAAACGTAAGTTCCGGCATTGCAGATCTTGATGCAGGGAATCCCCAGTTCTTTTTCTATCAGGTCCACCCCCGCCGGCATCCTTCCCGATGCAAGCGCGATCCGTATTCCTTTTTTTGCCGCATTCCTGAGGCTCTGCTTTACCTGAGGCAGCAGCCTTTTATTATCATCCAGCAGTGTGCCGTCTATATCGGCACAGATCAATCTATATTTTCTCTTCCCAGCAGCCTTTGCCTGCTTCTGATTCCTGTCCGTAAAATGCTCCTTCATGGCAGATCCTCCTTCGCATCCAATGCTGCCAGCATCTTTTCCACGTTTTTTCTCCCGTTCCTGATTCCAAGGTTCAGAACCAGAGCCGCGGATACTCCGAAAACGATGATAATAACGCCAGGAACGCTGAGAAACAAACTGCGGCCATTTCCGGCTATGCCAGCATACACAGCCGCAACACCAAGCGTGGACACTGCAATGGCAATGTTTTTCCACAGATTTATTTTTTTTAGGGCATTTAATTGCATCTGGGCTTCTATTGATAAATTTCTTTTTTGAACAGCGTTCATGGCGTTACCTCCAAATTTGAGAATGTTTCAACTAAACTAATATGCTAATCCCGGATTGAAGAATCCAACCAAAACCCCAAGGAATGCAACTACTACCAGCAGGAGCATAACCTTGATCGGTGAGATCCGTTTCTTTGCCATCAAAAACCAGCAGGCAACAATAAATACAGATGTCAGCAGTCCGGGAAATACGGAATCCAGTTTATCCTGCAGTACCAGATAAGCTTCCCCTTCTTCATTCAATAGCTTCAGCGAAGTCGTGACACTGACCCATGTCGCGGACACGGCGCCGATGACGATACCGCCCAGCATGGAAATGGAATCTCTCAGGGCGTCTCCCTGCGCGCCGATCAGGAAATCAACCGCTTTTCCTCCAAGCTGATATCCCTTGAAATACATGAATCTCATGCCAAAGTAAGCAAACAGGTTCCATACGATAATATAGAAGATCGCACCCAGCGGAGAACCTCCGGTGGACATTCCCATCGCGATACCCAGAAGGATCGGGATCACGGTTCCAACGACCAGGGAATCCCCGATACCAGCGATCGGGCCCATAAGTCCGGCACGCAGGCCGTTGATAGTCTCTTCATCCACATCCTCGGCGCCGTTTGCCCTGGCTTCCTCCAGGCCGGCTGTGATTCCGACCACTACGGTTCCCAACTGCGGCTCCGTATTGAAAAACGCAGTATATGTATTCATTGCCTTTGCTTTCTCATCTTCGGAATCATACAGTTCCTCAACCAATGGAAGCATGGAACAGAGATAACCGAATGTCTGCATGTGTTCCTGTGAAAAACAGGTCAGATGTCCATAATACCAATTATGAAAAGATTTGGTCAGTGCCTTTTTTGATAATTTCTTTTCCATATCAGATGTCCTCCTCGTCGTCATCAAAATCCCCGCCTGCCACAGCAACCTTGCTTACGGACAGCATTTTGATCTTGTAGTTAATGATCGCAAACATTGCCGCCACGACTGTTGCGGATACCAGATTGATCCCGATGGATGCGGCCAGCGCGAATCCAAAGAAGAACGGGATAAAATCAGCGGCATTTCTTACAATCTGTTTTAAAAGAATGGCGATACCTACGCAGGGAAGAAGAGAACCTACGGTAAACAACGTCTTCATTGCGATCCCATCCATAGGAAGCGCGGTCTTGATGATCTCTACTACATCCGCCCCCATCTTGCACATGATGACTGTGGGGATGAAGGAACAGATAAAATGTGAAATCCAGGGCAGGCCCATATCGATCATATATAACTTTTTATACTGTCTGTTTTCCACCGCTTTCCAGCCCATATGCTGCCATACCAGGTTGATGGTCGCCGTGCCGTAGAATAAAACGGTTCCCAATGTACCAACCATTGCCCCGAAGGAGGTTGCCAGCGCCGCGCCTTCCGTGGAAGTGGCGGTCAGTCCATAGCTTTTCAGGGCAACCATTGCCAGCGGGATTCCGATGTAGCTGACAGCCCGGACATCCGCGGATACGGTTCCGCCCGGTGTAACCAATGCAATATAAATCACCTGCATCGCGCAGCCTACAAGGATACCTGTGGTCATGTCTCCAAGGATGATCCCACAGACAAAACCGCCGATCAACGGCCTTCCTAATGTGTAGTTACCGATGGATGAACCACCCATGCCAGGCATACTTGACAGGCATGCAAAAATACCTATTAAAATAGCTTGTAACCAACTGATCTGCATAATATTTTTCCTCTCTGTTGTAATGTTATAATCATCATTAATGGAATCCGAACTGCCCTCTGAACTTCTTCCAGTTCCCGATCGCTTCTTCCTTTAACAGCGCAAATTCCACTTCGTATCCGGCATTCATGATATCCTCAAGTGCCTGTGCTTCCTCCTGCGTGATGGACTGGTTATTGCCCAGCTTTGTAGTTCCCGGCCTGTCGTTGCAGGGTCCGATGATCACGGTATCAACCCCCGGCTTAAATCCCTGGTCTACCAGAAGCTTCTTCATATCCACCGGATTCTTGGTGATCAGGAAATAGTTGTCCTTGCTGTTGAGGACCTTCTCGCTTTTTGCCTTAAATTCTTCCAGGCCCCACACGAAGGTTTTCTTTCCGCTGGCGCTTTTATAGGCAGCCTTCAATACGGAATTTTTTGCTGCCACATCGTTCACTGCGATCAGCCCGTCACAGGGATATTCCAGCGCCCACCTTGTACAGGTCTGTCCATGGATCATACGGTCGTCTACTCTGATAAATGAAACTGACATTTTTCTCTCCTCCTTATATCTCGTCTTCGTTCTCTTCGGTTTCTAATTTAATTTCCTGCATGACTTCCCTTGCTTCCGGCAGGATTGCCTCCACCAGTTCTTCCATCTCCATATCATCCTTCATCAATGCCGCACTCAGTGCCAGCGGCAGGTTCACGCCTCCAAGGATGACTGTCTTAGACAGAAGGCCTCTCTCCGCGATCACGTTGGATGCCAGAGTCAGCGGGGACCCCCCTACCAAATCGCCCAGCAAAAGGATCTCGTCCTCTTCCGTGATTCCTTCGATGCATTTCCGGACATTCTCCGTATATGTATCCGACCCCATCCCGTTTTCCAGGCTTGTGGACAGAATGTCCTCTCTGTCATCCCCCGCGAGCATCCTCAATGCATTGTGCAGGCCCGGAGCAAATGTCCCATGGCTGACTAAAACAATGTACTTCATTTTTACACCTCACTCTCTTTTCTTTTGTTCTTATGAACTTTCTCTTAACTTCAAGAAAAGTATATAAAAAAAATGACGCCTGTTCACCTAACAAGCGTCATTGATTTCGGGTTACAATTGTCACGATTTCAATGACAATTGTAATGCTATGATCCACGATTCTATCATAAACTTTCTATGATTCTATCATAAGCATCCTATTTTTCTCTGTTATTGAGGCTTCTGTTGATATTCCGGTTCCAGATGATCTGCTCCATACTGATATTCGAATCGCCGTCAATGATCGAATGCACTGCCGTATCGATTTCCTCCATCACAGCATTATAATCTCTGAAGCGGGGAGCCGCCACCGCGTTCTCCACCGCGTCGCTCAGGATCGGCAGATTCAGGCCCCCCATGTCCCCGGAGCTTTCGATCAGCCTTTGAAGTGTTCCATCTGACTCCGTAACCGCTTTCACGACAGACACGCCCTCCGAATATTCAAATATTTCTGACTGGATCTGAAGATCGCTCGTCAGGATCTTCATAAAATCCCAGGCATACCGTACCTTCTTTGTATGTGCATTCATGGCCAGAAGCAGCGTGTCAAGGGTGGAGATATTATCCCCCTGGGGACCGGAAGGCATGGGAAGGCATTCCCACTCAAAACCGGAATACTTTTTGATACTCAAAGGATACGGTTTATATGCCCTGTATTCGGAAAACGACATCGGCTGAAATACGACGTTTCCCAAGTCAAAGTCTTTACTGGTAACCGTATTCCCCTCCCCCAGATTTTCCAGTTTTTCCAGGAAAGCGAGCGCCTCCCCGACACGCTTGCCTGTAAAGCTGCATTTCGTGCCTTTCCGGTCAAATAGATTGACTCCGTTCGATTCAAATGCTTCCCTCCACGTATAGCCTACCACCCCGAACTGATCCTCCACTCCGTTTCCGTCCGTATCCTCCGTAACTTCCCGGCAGATATCATAGAAGTCCTCCCATGTCCATTGCTTTTCCGGCATCGGAATCCCCTCCTTGTCCAGGATACTTTTATTCACAAACATCAGCTTTGGCGCGCATTCATAGGGCAGCGAATACTGAATGCCGTCATATTGCCCGCAGGCATAAGCCGAGGAATAGAATCCGCCGCGGTCAAACCCCGTATCCTTTTCAATCAGCGTCCCCAAATCTTTCAATGCTCCGACTTCCGCAAAATCATTGAAATCCTCCGAAACCACAAAAAAGAGATCCGGGGCATGTCCCGACAGCAGCTGCTCTGCCAGCCATTCCGAATAGTCTGCTTTTAAAATTCCGCTTACATATTCCACCTTCATACCCGGATGCTGCTTCTCAAAAATCTCTGCAGCATCGTCCAGGATACGGTAGGAATATCCATTCTGCACTTCCCAATAGCTGTCTGAAAACACGCCGACCGTGATTCTGTTTTCCGTGTTTTTCTCTCCTGACAGTCCTATGTCACAAAAGAACAGCCATGTACAGGCCAGTAACAAAAAGCAAATGATACCTAAGATCAGATTTTTTCTGCTTTTCAACGCATTCATTATTTTTCTTCCTCAAAATCCTTATAAACAGCTCCAGTCTGGACAGCCCATATCGCAAGCTGGGTCCGGTCCCTCAGATCCAGCTTGCTCAATATAATACTTAAATTATTTCTGACAGTTCCTTCTGAAAGCCTGAGCTTTCCCGCGATCTCTTTATTGGACATCCCGCTCCCCACTAATGCGATGATCTGCCATTCTGACTGCTTGAGATCCGCCACCTCTTTTTCGTCCACATGAATCGTGATATTCGACTGTGCCATCTTTGAAAACAGTTTTACAACCTTCGATGTAATATCGCTGTTGATCATCGCGCTTCCCTGATAGACCTTGCGGATCGCGTCCGCCAGCTCTTTCGTGGAAATCCCTTTCAGAAGATAACCGCTTGCCCCGTATTTCAAAGCATTAAAAACATACTCATCATCGTCAAATGTGGTCAGAATGATGATCTTGATACCCGGATAGTTTTCTTTGATGATCTGTGTACAGACCACGCCGTCCATCTCCGGCATCCGGATATCCATCAGGATCACATCCGGTTTCATCCTTCGGACAGAGCGTATCACTTCCTTGCCGTTTGCCACCGCATCTACAATCTCCAAATCCTTTTCGATTCCCAGGACGATCTGCAGGCTCTGCCGAATCAGCTCCTGATCATCCGCAATCAAAACTTTAATCATATTATTCCTCCGTCCCCCACCGGATCGGTATCTGGGCTTCTACAAGAAATCCGTCCTCACCATTGTATGCCAGGCTTCCGTGCAGCATATTCAGCCGTTCCTCCATATGATGCAGGCCAAATCCTTTCTGAATGGTTTTGCATCCGATCCCGTTGTCTTTGATATGGATCTTCAGCATATTATACTCTCTGTCAATCTGGATTCTGATTTCATCTGCTTTCCCGTGCCGGATGGCATTTGTAATACTTTCCTGCACGATCCGGTAAATGATATCCTCCTCATCCTCATTAAATCCACTCAATCGGGTTGTGCACCGATACTCTATTCTGGCCGAGGTCGCGGTACACATTTCCTCCACGGTCTGCAGCAGAGCCTTTTCCAGATCCAGCTTTTCCAGAGCGTCCGGCCTCAATGCTTTGACAGAACGGCGTACATCCGTCACTCCCTGCCGCGCCACTTCTGAAATTGCTTTCAGCTGCACCTTCGTGGCCTCCGGAGCAACATCCATCAGTGCCATGCATGCCTCGATCCCGGTGATGATGCCTGTAAGCGCATGCCCCAGCGTATCATGGATTTCCCTCGCCAGGCGGTTCCTTTCCCTCGTCTGCGCCATCTGAACCGATTCCCTGGCATATTCCTCCAACTGTATATTGGCCTGCTGCAAATCCATATTTGCCGTATTTAACTGCTCATTCAGGCTCAGGATCTTATCCTTTTCGTTCAGTTCAATGCGCACCAGCAGAACCATATAGACCAGAAATACAAAGGTATTCAAAGAGCTTAAAATATTCACGACTCCCAACAGTACCGAACGGACGTCCGTCTGAAAATATCCCAGATAAACCTCCAGCGGAACCAGATGGAACCAGGCTGCAAGCAGATGAAAATCCATCAGCAGATAAAACATGCAGATCAGAACCGCGGTGGGAAATTTCCACTTTGACCTGGGGAACCACTTCATGGTGTCCGCAAGGACAAGCAATATGGTTCCGGTGTAGCTGAATTCCAAAATATAGCTTAAAGCAATACAGGCCCCAATTTCAAGAAACACCTTTCCTGCCAGGCCGGTGCTGTTCACATTACGCATATACATCAGCAGCAAAACGCAGCCGTACAGGCACAGTGCCATGAGCAGAATCTTCTCTGCCGTATACGGAATCTCATCAATTTTCAGCAAAAACGGATACGCCGATTTCTCCCGGATATAACCGGACAGGCTGTAAGCCATCAGAACTGTTATATACAGGACAATGACCAGATTCAGATTTTTCATAAAAACCAACACATAATTTGAAGTCCTGTTCTCATCCATGATCTGCCCCACCTTACTGCCATCTGTCGATTCCAAACTCTTCCACATTTTCCCGCGTGATCAATTCTACCGGCACCAGAACATCCTTTTCTGTCTTTTCCCCAGCCAGAAGCTTATAGATTGCCTCCGCAATCTGGCCGCCGATCTCCGTGGGGAACTGCGCTGCCGATGCCTGCATCATTTCTTCTTTAATCAATCCCTTAGAATCCGGGGATGCATCCACGCCGTATACATCCACGGAATCCAGCATGCCATTTTCCTCCAATGCCGCAGCCACCCCCACGCTTGCCAGATCATTCAGGCAGAACACATTATCAAATTTGTCTCCCTGGGCAATCGCCGCCTGCAGTCTGGGCATCGCGATCTCCGTCTGGCCTTCACATTCAATCCTGCGTACAATTTCAATTCCTTCGTGACCGCTGACCGTATCTAAAAAGCCCTGGACGCGGTCCTGCCCGGATTTTGTAGTATCATGTGTCATAATGATCAGTTTTGCTTCTTTTTTCTGACTCAGAAAATATTCCCCTACCAGAGTGCCCGCATTGTAATTATCCGAAGTAATGGTACAATCCGCCAGTCTGTCATCCTGCACATTGGTATCTGCAACAATGATCCGCACGCCTTCTTTCCTGGCCCGCTCTAAAACAGAAGTCAGGCTTTCCCAATCTACCGGCGTCACTACCAGCACGTCAATGCCTTCCTCCAGCATTTGCTCAATCTGTTCAATCTGCCGCCGGGCATCCAGAGCCGGATCCCGCAAAATAAAACGGTCTCCCTCCGCTTCTACCCTGGCGCTGATCTCCTCATTCACGATTTTGTAAAATTCATTGTTCATGGTCATATAGCTTGCTCCGATCAGATAAGAGTCCTCCTTCTGATTCAAAGAATAATCCGCTTTTGTACACACAAAATAAAACAATGCCCCAAAAGCAATGGTATTAAACAGCACAAGCGCCCCCAAAAATATATGCTTACTTTTCATCTGATTCCTTTCCCGCAATGCCGAAAGCGAAAAGTGTCCACACTTTCCGCCTTCCTTTCTCTGAAAAGTATAATAAAAAATCAAAATCTGTTCACCTGACAATTGTCATCCTTTTGGCATGACAATTGTCACGATTAATGATTCTCACCCATACTGTTTTGTTTCCCCTCGGTATGCGGTCCTTATGATATCGTCTATCCTGGCTTCCTTAAGCCCCACCTCCTTGATCGGCGCGGTATGGGAAATATCCTCGATCAGGCGGGCGGCGGTGATCTCATCTTTTTTGAATTTGTACACAGCCCTGGCTTCCTCCACGGACACCAGCTCCGCCTTCGGGTGCCGGATAACGGCAGGCTGATAAAAGTCGATCACAAGCTGCCGATAGGGCGCAATCCGGTCCACCAGATCGTCCAGCGAGCCGTCCTCGATGATCTTTCCCTCATTGAGGATGATCAGCCGCCTGCACAGCTCCTGGACATCCCCCAGATCATGGGTGGTCAGGATGATGGTCGTCCCGCTGCGCCGGTTGATCTCTTTGATGAACTTCCGGACAGAATATTTTGCCTCCACGTCCAGGCCGATGGTGGGCTCGTCCAGAAATAAGATCTGCGGGGAGTGGAGCATGGCCGCCGCCAGGTCCCCTCTCATCCGCTGTCCCAGGGAAAGCTGGCGCACCGGAGTGTCGATAAATTCACTGAACCGGAAGATCTCATCCAGCATCTTGATGTTCCTGTCATACATCGTGTCATCAATCTGATAGATTCTCTTGAGCAGGTCAAAGGTCTCGCCCAGGCGCAGATTCCAGTTGAGCTGGCTGCGCTGCCCGAATACGACTCCCAGATTCTTTACCACCCGTTTGCGGTCCTTCTGCGGCGATATGCCGTCAATCCGAATCTCCCCGGCGGTGGGCTGCAGAATACCGGAGAGCATCTTCACGGTGGTGCTTTTTCCCGCGCCGTTGGGACCGATGTAGGCCACGATATCTCCTTTCTCAATCTCAAAGGAAATGTCATCCACAGCCCTTACATACTGCGCGTCCTGCACGAACAGATTCTTTACCGCTCCGTACAGGCCCTTCTCTTTTTTGATCTTCTTGTATTCCTTCACCAGATGGCTGACTTCTATTATATTCATGAAAATTTTCTCCTATTGTAACCAATCTGCACGGCTGGGAGTTTTCCATCTGTTGGTCGCTAATCCATAATCTCAGTTTTATTGCAATAAATTGCATAAAACTGAGATTCCGGATTGCAACCGTACAGGTGAAATTTTTTTGTCAGCTCCCCGCGCTCTCATACCTGCGCATTCCGATCCGAAACAGTCCGCAGCTCAGCGCGAACATCACCGCCCCCACTCCCAGGCCGATGACTGCCATGGGAACCGGAATGGCGCTCCCCCCCATCCCCAGCATATCCTTTACAGGATAAAAGGTGATCCATGCCAGGGGCAGAAAAAATGTGAACAGAGCCTGCGTCCATTTCGGATAGATGGTAAGCGGGTACATGGACACCCGTTCAAACAGCGCCCCGACCATATCCGTAAAATTCGCCGTGCTCTTCGTCCAGAAGGACAGCGAACCGCAGAAGATCCACACCGCGCCCCTGATCAGAGTCCCTCCGGCCAGAACAAACAGAATCAGGATGATATTCGCAGCATTGACTTCCAGATGCACTTTCGCGCACCCATAAAAAAATACCATCAGCCCGGGAATCATATCGGTAATGCCGATCAGGTTGAACTCTTCGAACAGGAACTGAAACAAAACGCTCATGGGGCGCAGTAAAAACATATCGTACTCCCCCTCCACCACGCAGTAAGGCATGTACCATGTCTGGATGAAAAGCACCACTGCCAGCCCGTGGCTCAAAACGGACATGCCGTAGAGGAACGCCAGGCTTTCATACCCCCAGCCGCCCAGGCTGCCGAAGGAATCCACCACGAACTTAATGGTGGCGAATCCCACCACCCACTGCACGCAGTTGGCCAGCACATGGCCGATCAGCATAAACGGGTATTCCAGCCGGGACTGGATGGAAATCCTTGTCAGTGCAGCGGCCACGGAAGCATAGTATTTGATTTTTTTCATCATTGTCATCCCCCCTGGATCAGTACGGCCGCAGCCGCTTTTTTCTGCACGGCATGAAAGATCAGCCACAGAGCCGCGCACCAAAATATCTGCAGCCCTGTACGCCCCAGCATTTCCAAAAATGTATAGCGTCCGATATAAATTCCCAGAGGAAGCTGATAGATATTTACAAAAGGCAGACACTCCAGAAACACCCGAAATCCCTCCGGGAAAAACCAGAGGGGAATGACGCTGCCGGAAAGCAGCTTCATAACGAATCCCTTTACATTTCTTAAGGGCCCCATGGTGATCGTCTTGAAGGCACACATCCCCAGGAGCGCGGCCAGCATCCAGTTGATCAGATAACCGACGGCAAAGCTTGCCAGGAACAGTACCAGGTTGAGGGCAGACGCAGGAGCCGGCAGGCCGAACAGCACAGAGCCAAGAACGAACAGCGGGACCGCGGTCTGAAAAAAGGCAACGGCCAGATCTCCCAGGTCCTCCGCCAGATAAATGCCGTAGATATTCACCGGCTTTAACATATCAAGCGCCACGCTGCCCGACCGGACACTGTCCTCGATCCGGCCCTCCACCCCCATGGTCAGCAGATTTCCCATGATCGTGGAAATGATGGTGTAGGTGATCATATCCCGCTCCCCTACCCCTGAGACAGTTCCCGTTCCGCCGTAGGCCGCCTTCCAGAAGCAGGCCATGGCAAACAGGAGCAGACATTGGATGGAGATGGTAGAGATCACATTAAACCGATAAGCCAGGGCGGATTGAATCCGTACCCTGGCAACAAACAGATAAGCCTTCATCTTTAGCCTCCACATCATAAGGAACTGTCAAAAAGACAGTTCCTAAAGTTACAGTTTTTTTCAGCATTGATCAATCCAGATCATATTTCACAACATCCATCTGAACCCTGCCGTCCGCGAAGAAGGAGATGCCGTCCGCCGCAGGGTCCGTATAGAACGTCGCCGTCATCACCTGCTCCCCGTCATTGACAAAGACCTCCGCGCTGAACCGGTCCAGGATGATCCTGAGCTTCAGTTCTTCTTCCCGGCTGCTGACCTTACATCTTCTCTGATGGATCAGCGCCCTGCGGGAGCCGGAAAACTTCCGGTCGATCTTCAGCACCGACTCATAGGGGCGGAAGCTTAAGGAGGTCTGATATTCCTCATTCTGGGCAAACCGCACCGCGAACTTCCGGTAGCTGCTGTCCGGATCCCCCGGACGGATGGACAATTCCATATCGATCCTCCGTCCCCGGACGCCTTCCAGATGGATGGTGCCGTTTTCCAGGATCACATTGGAATACACCACCTCATTTTTCCGCATGTCATCCAGTTCCCGGATCGGCTTCTGATAGAGTCTTCCGTTTTTCACAGAAAGCTCTCTCGGAAGGCTCATCTGTCCGAGCCATTTCTGATAGGGAGAGTGGGGCATACTGGTGTCCCAGTTCTGCATCCAGCCGATCATGATCCTGCGCCCGTCCGGAGTCAGCACGGTCTGGGGAGCATAAAAGTCAATCCCATAATCAATGGACTGCTGCTTTTGCTCCGAAAATGTAAGCGTCTTCCTGTCATATTCTCCGATCAGGCAGAGCGTCCCGTTCCCGTTGTGGAATTCAAAGTCCTGGGGCAGCATATCCTGGGGGCTGGTGAGCAGCACCCATTTGCCGTCCAGTTCAAAGAAATCCGGGCACTCCCACATTTTTCCGATCCGGTTCCTGTTTTCCGCAAGTACCTTTTCGTATTTCCATCGGAACGCGTCCTCGCTGGAGAAAAGCAGGATCTGCCCGCTTCCGTCCGCCGGGCGGTTTCCGACCACACACCAGTACCTTCCGTCCTCGTCCTTCCACATCTTCGGATCCCGGAAATCCTCTCTGCTGAACCCTTCCGGCAGATCTTTGCCGTCAAGGACCGGGTTGCAGTCACATTTCTCATAGTCCACACCATCCCCCACCGCAATGCACTGTGTCTGGATATCGCAGTGGCCGCCGTTCCACTGTGGCGTCCTCACCACTCCGGTATACATCAGAAGCTGTCTGCCGTCGGGAAGCTCCACCGCACTTCCGGAAAAGCAGCCGTCCCTGTCATAAGCCTCATCCGGCGCCAGCGCGGCGGGCAGGTAGTCCCAGTGCAGCAGGTCAGAGCTCACCGCATGCCCCCAGTGCATGGGGCCCCATTTGGTATCATAAGGATAATATTGGTAGAACATGTGGTATTGGCCCTTATAATAAGAAAATCCGTTGGGGTCATTCATCCAGCCGGTACGGACAGATAAATGGAAATCAGGCCGCTCTTCTTTTTGGATCATTTTTTCGGAAGCTTCCTCATACTTCCTTGCTTCTCTCAATGTCTGACTTGTCATAATTCATTTTCCTTTCATCATCTATATAGTTCATGCCGACCAGATGCTTTGAACAACGGCCGCAGCCTCGTCCGCGGCCGCTGTCCTGTCTCTTTCGTCATATAATGACATTATAAAACATTTTTACTTATTCTGCCATCTGTGCGTTGTAGGCATCCAGATATTTCTGGAATAATCCCAGGTATTCCTCCAGCCCGTATGCATCCAGGTCATCCAGGAATTTTTCCCAGTCCGCGTCCGTAAATCCGTTCATGATCCAGTCCGCCTTATGCCGGTTGATCGTCTTCTCGATATCCGCCTGCAGGTTCGACAAGTTTTCCGTGTCCTCCCTGCTCATGAAAAGGTTGGGATAGACATATTTCGTGTGCATATCCGGCGTGTAGATGTCTTTGATCCAGTCCAGACGGTACTGTGCGTCGTCCGGGCAGGTCACATACACATCATAATACTCATCCAGGATGGCAAGCGGCCCGCCCACAGATTCGGCTTCCCGGACCTCTACCGGAGAGGCATCGCCCAAAGGAGCATGTTTCAGCATCTCCCCCCCCCTGGTCGTTGGTGCTCATCTCGAAGATATCAAAGTCATCATCCTCCCCGTAGGTTCCCCAGTTATTCTGAGGCGACTGGATCGGCGCATACATCTGGTCCAGCCATGCGCATACCAGCGCCGGATTCTCCGCCACGGAGGTCACCACGCAGCGTCCGCGGTCAAATCCGCTTGTGTAAGAGCCGTTCTGGGGAGTGATATTTCTCGTGTCCGCTGTCAGCGCCGGGAGCGGAACCCAGTCCTTCAGGTTATCGATATTTCCAACGTCCCAGCTGAAGCATACGCCGTAACGTCCGGATTTTCCTTTCGCCACATAGGTAGACCATTCCTGGGTAAATGCTTCCGGGTCGATGAGCTTTTCCTCATACAGCTTGTTCAGCCACTCGATCCCTTTCTTCCAGCCTTCCTGGGTCGCGGCACAGATCACTTCCTGATCATCGGTCACCGCGATATGTCTTCCTCTGTCGGCATCGCCGTAGCCTTCCCCGAAGCCGTTGATCAGGATCGCCGGATCCTGGTCGCCGTCATTTACAATACAGGACATGGGGATGATCGCTCCGTCGATGTTAAATTCTTTCTGCAGTTCTGACGCATGGTCGCGGAACGCGATCAGCACCTCCTCAAATTCATCCACTGTCTCCGGGATCTCCAGATCCAGATAATCCAGCCATTTTTTATTGATAAAGCTCATATCGCCGACTGTCTGGATCGCGGTCTTTTCCGAGCCAAGCTGCTCGATCCAGGGCAGCGACCAGATATGGCCGTTTACATCCGTACACATGACCCTGTATTCCGGATATTTGTCAAACACCGCTTTCAGGTTCGGCATATAGTTGTCAATATATTCCTCCAGCGGAATGATCGCGCCGAATTCCCCGTATTTGAGCAGGTTGCTGTCTGAAAAGCCTGCCGAAAAAACAAAATCGGTCAGCTTATTCGGGTCGGACATATTGAGGGATATCTTATCCGCCCACTGGTCCGAGGGGATCGCGGTCCAGTCGATCTCCACATTGGTCTGCTCCTGAAGGCGCTTGAAGATCGTCCTGTTGTTGGGCTCTGACTCCGTATTCGGCGGATAGCTGATGAGGCCGGTCAGTGTCACCTTTTCCTTCTGCGGGAATTCCAGGGTTGCCTCATCCACCGGACGGAATGTGCCGTCATTGATCTTTACCTTGCCGCAGCCTGCCATAGAAAGTACCATACAGCCTGCCAGCGCCGCTGCCATGACGCGTTTTACTTTTCTATATTTCATAAGAATGCTCCTTCCTTTCTCAACCCTTTACAGCGCCTGCCATGATCCCGCTGTCAAAATATTTCTGGAAGAACGGGTACATGATCAAAAGCGGCAAACTGGAAATGATAATGGTTGCATATTTCAAAAGCTCTGCCAGCTGCGCACGGGCCGCCGTACTCTGCATATCGGAGATCATACCTGATTCCGGCTGATTCTGGATCAGGATGGAGCGGAGCACCAGCTGCAGGGGCTGCCTTGCGGAATCGTTGATGTAGATCATCGCGTCAAAGTAGCTGTTCCACATTCCCACAAACTGCCACAGGGCGAGCACCGCGATCACAGGCGTGCAGACCGGAAGCAGGATCTTGAAGAAGAAGGTCAGTTCATTGGCCCCGTCCACGTCCGCCGCTTCCCGAAGCTCCTTCGGAATCCCGCGGTAATAGGTCCTGGCAATGGTCATATTCCAGACGCTGAAAGCTCCCGGGAGGATGACCGCCCACATGCTGTCCACCAGCCCTAAGTTACTTACAACCAGGTACGTAGGGATCAGGCCGCCGCCGAAGAACATGGTGATCATGAAAATGATATTGAAAAATCCTCTTCCCTTGAAATCCGCCCTGGATAACGGGTAAGCGGCCAAAAGTGTCACAACCACGGACACCACCGTAAACAGCACCGAATAGATGACCGCGTTTTTGAAGCCGATCCAGATCTGGCTGTTGGACATGACACGCTCATACGCGGTCATGGTCCATTTGCTGAAATCAAATGTGATCCCCTTGTTCTGCAGTGTGATCGGATCCATGAAGGATGCCACGACGATGTAAATCATGGGCACGATGATCGCCACTACAAACAGCCCGAGAAGTATGTATCCAATTGTCAATAAAATCTTGTCCTGACCGGAATATCTTGTTTTTGCCACTTCGTATGCACCTCCTTATAATCCCTGGCCGTCATTCATCTTTGCCACGATCTTGTTCACGGCAACCAGAAGAATGACATTGATCACGGTGTTGAATAAGCCGACCGCGGTGGAAAAGCTGTAGTCCCCGTCGATCAGACCTTTCCTATATACATAGGTGGAAATGATCTCGGATGCCGGGAGGTTCAGGTCTGTCTGCAGCGCGTATGCTTTTTCAAATCCGATGCTCATGATATTTCCTGCCTGCAGGATGAACTGGATCACAACCATATCCTTGATCGCGGGCCACTCCACCGCCTTGATCTGCTGCAGGATATTGGCGCCGTCCATGACAGCCGCTTCCTTGAGCTCCTGGCTTGCGTTGGACAGGGATGCCGTATACATGATGGACGCCCAGCCTGCTCCCTGCCAGATACCGCTGATGATGTAGATTGAGCGGAATGCCTCCGGCATGGTCATGAAATTGATCTCTGTTCCCATCAGAAGGTTCAGAGGGCCGGTCACGGAAAGCAGGATCCTGACGATACCGCAGAGTACGATGACTGATACGAAGTTGGGAAGATACAGGATCAATTGTACCTTTTTCTTAAGTCCTGTGCTCTGGATCCGGTTCAGCAGGAGCGCCAGTATGATCGGAACCGGAAATCCCCACAGCAGGCTGTAAACGCTCAGCTTCAAGGTGTTGACCAGATACCCCATGAAATCCGGAGAGGACAGGAATCTGGTAAAATGCTTGAATCCCACCCATTCGCTTCCGGAAACTCCCCGGAATGGGTTGTAGTCCTGGAACGCGATCAGAATGCCGCTCATGGGCGCGTACTTGAAGATCAGCGTCAGCAAAAGCGCCGGCATCAGGAAGATCGCATACAGCTGCCAGTGCTGCTTCACATACAGCATGGTGTTGTGAAATCCCTTGTCCTGTCTTTGATTTGGAACAGTTGTTGCATTTGTATTCATAATTTCCTCCTTTCTGTCAAATCCCGTTTTCTTTTGCACACGTTTTCTCTCAACCTTATTCTTCTCCTTTTCCGTTTTGGAATTGTGCATTTGTAAAATCTTGTAACATGCTTTGGAATTTGCTTACTTAAATTTATATCACTTTTTTTACATTTAGTCAATACTTTTTTCATCATTTGCACATATTTTATTTTACATTTTTATTTTTATGCACATATCAGTGAGGCTCATCACTCTTTTTTACTGCATTTTCGGAAAAATCTCTAAATTTTACATTTTTACATTTGACACAATCGCTTTTGTGCATTATAATGTGTTTAGAACAAATTTCTATCTGTGCGGCTGCAATCGAACTGCTCACCTGCATTGCAGCAAATTGCATGCAGACGGTCTGCCGGATTGCAGCCGTACAGATAGAACGCTTTCCGGCAGACAGATCCCCGGACTCCGGTTTGAGGATATGCCGATACAGCAAAAGGAGGGACATATGGGTACTAGAGTTACGATACAGGACATTGCGGATGAGCTTGGCATTTCCCGCAACACCGTATCAAAGGCGATCAACAATACCGGCATCCTGGCCGATTCGACCCGCGAGAGGGTATTAAAAAAGGCGATGGAGATGGGGTACAAGCAGTTTTCCTACGTGACCGCCGCAAGCGCGGCCGCAGGGAGCACCGTGCTTTCCATCCCGGCCGCAAAGCAGAACACGGAGATCGCGTTATTGATCGCAAATTTTATTGACGGCTCTCATTTTGCATCCGTCATGCTGGACAAATTTCAGATGGAGCTCTCCGGGCTGGGGTACAGCCTGACAATGCACCGGATCCTGGCGGATGAGCTGGATGCCATGAAGCTGCCTGCTTCTTTTTCCATGGAGCGGACCGCCGGGATCGTCTGCATTGAGATGTTTGACTATGAATATGATAAAATGCTCTGCGGCCTGGGGCTGCCTGTCTTATTTGTAGACGCGCCGGCGGCCTGCTTCCGGGAACCGCTGGAGGCGGACCTGCTCTGTATGGACAATCAGACCGGTATCTACTTATTTATACAGGAAATGGCCCGGCGGGGAAAGACCAGGATCGGATTTGTCGGGGAATATCTGCACTGCCGTTCCTTCTTCGAGCGGTATATGGCTTACCGGAATGCCATGCAGCTTCTGGGCCTCCCCTGCCCGGACGAATACTGCATCACAGGGAATAAGAAGGGGGTCCGCAATCCCGGATCGGAGGATTATCAGGAGTACCTCACCGAAAGCATGCAGAAGCTGGAGCCTTTTCCGGAGGTGTTCGTGTGCTCCAATGATTCCGCCGCTCTGAATGCGATGCAGGTGCTGAAAAGGCTGGGATATTCGGTTCCGGAGGATGTGTATCTGTGCGGCTTTGACGATTCCCCGGAGTCCAAGATCGTCACGCCCGCGCTGACTACAATCCACATACACAGCCAGATCATGGGGTTCGCCGCCGTGAATCTGCTGATGTCGCGGATCAATGAGCCATCCCTGAATTACCGTACCATGCACACGGAAACCAGTTTGATCTACCGGGAATCTACGCAAGGAGAAAGGAAGGAAAATCATGAGTAATTTATTTCATCTGGACGGACCGGTCCTGCAGTTTATCAACAAGCTCGTATACAGCGTTTATCTGAATATTTTGTGGTTCATCTGCTGTATTCCCATTGTGACGATCGGGGCATCCACCACCGCGCTTTTCTATGTTTCATTAAAAATCGCAAAAAACGAGGAAGGAAACCTCACGCAGGCATTTTTCCGCTCCTTCCGGGAAAATTTCCGGCAGGGCACCGTCATCTGGCTGATCCTGCTTGGAGCAGGGATCGTGCTGGGCATTGACGGGTATGTCCTGTATCATATGCGGTTTGAAAATGCATTCTGGACGCTCTGCACGGCAATCTTTTTTGTGGCCGCGGCCGCTTATGCCGTTGTCCTGATGTATATCTTTCCCCTTCTGGCCAGATTTGACAATACGGTGGGCGCCATGTTCAAAAACGCGCTGTTTATCGGAATCCGTTTTCTGTTCTGTACCGCAGTGATGGCAGTCATTTATTTTGTGATGCTGTTGGTTATCGTCCGTATTTTTACTCCGGCTGTGATTTTCGGGGAGGGCCTGTGCGCGCTGCTCTGCTCATATCTTCTGTCCAATGTCCTGCTGCTCTGCGAGGAAAAAACGGAGGAACATGGGGCGGCTGCGGATTAAGGTAGATCGTAAAGACTATGAAGGCGGAATGGCAAGGCAGGAAATATTTCCAGTTACAACTCCTTACTGGCGGATGCCTTGCAGCAAGGCGCAAGACACCGTGTACAGGAGATTTTTCCCCAGTCATTTACAGAATTTGAGAGGGAATCTACATGGGATCACAGAGAAGAAAAAACATTCATCTTAAAAACAGTTCGAATGAGAAGTGGAATTCCCTCAGCGGGAAACAGAAGGTGCAGTATGTCTGGGATTATTATAAATTTCCCATCGCAGTCTGCCTGATCTGCTTATATATCGCCGGCTATATGGTATACGGCCATTTTTCCAAAAAGGAGATTTTGCTTTATACCGGCCTTGTAAATGTGTCCGCAGGGGAACAGCTCACCGGCGAATTGAGCGGCGGTTTCCTGGATTTCCTGGGTGCCGATGCTTCCAAAACGGAGCTGGAACTGTATACGGGAATCAATCTCACCGATGATCCCGATGCCCCCAATCAGGAGTACGCCTATGCTTCCCGCGTAAAGATCATCGCTTCGATCGATGATGAAAAGCTGGATGTGGTGCTCATGAACCGGGAAGCGTTTGACGCATTTTCACAGAACGGGTATCTCTATAATATGGAAGAACTGCTCCGGGATACGGATTTGCAGAGCGCGGCCAAATGGGAGCCGTACCTGGTGTCGGGCACGGCCATACTGGAAGACAATGCTGACGAACTGCTTCAGGACAGTTCCCTGGAATACCAGGCTGTGACGGAGGAATATCCGATGGGGCTTAACGTGTCGCAGGCAGAGGTTTTCCGGCAGGCAGGCTTTGAGGAGGACGTGTACCTGGGCGTGATCAAAAATTCACCGCGGGTGGATATGGCGGCGGAATATATAAAGTATCTGTTTGCATAGCCGGGAAAATAAAACGCTGTATACAAAGTGTGTTCCCGGCTAATGCAGACTGCTTCATTCTTTTGAGCGGCATGGCAACGCAATCACTCTAAAATCTCCCTCACCTTCTCCACTGGGATATCACATTCAGACGCAATATCCTGCTCTGTCTTCCCCTGCATATACAGTTTGAATACCTTTTTCGTATTTTGCTCTCCACGTTTTTCGCCAATTTTCTCTCCGATTTTCCTGCCGCGTTTTTCTCCGCGTTTTTCTCCACGCTTTTCTCCGACTCTCTTCGCATCGTTCAAAATCCAATTACGGTCCCTCAGTTCCTTTTCCCTTATTTCATACTCCAGACGCTTATATTCATCCGCACTCAGCTTCTTCAACGCGGCATAAGCCTCATCCAAATAGATACTTCCGTTCGCCATCCGTCTAAAATCCTCCTTGCTTTTTCCGTTAAAAAAATGCATCCAACTGACGATATCTTCCCCGGTCTTTATCTCCTTCGGCAGTTTTTTCAGTTCCAGGACCTGTATCTCCAGCTTGTCGCTGTAGAGCTTTCCCGTCTCCCTGTCGCAAAGACCAATCCTGCGGTAAAACCTCTTATCCTTCGGGAAATGGATGAAATCCAGGATACTGACATGGATACTTTTTTTCAGCTTTTCGTAAGATTCCCCTGCTTTCAGCTGGTCTGAAAACATTTTGCAGAGATAAAACATTGCCCGTTCATCCCAGAATCCATAGCCCTTTACCTGCATTTCCATGTTAATCTGTGTCTTGTCCATCATGCGTACACGCACATCCATAATTCCGAGCTTATCATCTGCGTGTTCACGCGGCAGGTTGTTGGGCAGCAGTTCCGTCTTTTGGATCGTTTCCGGGGG
>CATLCV010000024.1 GCA_949893755.1 uncultured Lachnospiraceae bacterium
AGGTACTAACCAAGCTAACCAAGATACCGATTATTCAGTAGAGGCTCGCATATTGACAGTAATTCAAAAGGAACCAAGATTATCTCAGAAAAAGATTGCGAATGCTATTGGAGAAAAATATAGTACAGTGAAGTATTATATGGAATCTATGAAAAAATCTGGAATTATAAAAAGAGAGGGATCTAGTCAAAAGGGAAGATGGATTATTTTATAAAAAATTGATCCAAAAGTCGCAGATTGGAAACGGTCTGCGGCTTTTGTGCTTTTTTGGGTAAAAAAAGATTTTTCATTTCCTTATACTTTCCTTATAATTCCCCATTATCCTTATTCCTGTAATCAGTTACGGCGAAAATGCGCTGCCGTATGAATAGAAATGTGATAGGCATGTGGTAACGCAAAAGGTCATATGAAAAATGATATGGGAAAGGAAGGATCATGATGAAACATATTTTAGAAACAGAGTGTGTAACGAAAGAGTTCCGGGGGCATCCGGCGGTGAACGGCGTGTCTCTGCAGGTGCCGGAGTGCTGCGTATACGGGCTTCTTGGGCCGAACGGGGCGGGGAAGTCTACGATCCCGAAAATGCTGACAGGTATTTTTAGGCCCACCAGCGGAAGGGTGCTTTTTGACGGGCATCCCTGGAGCAGAAAGGATCTGACGGAGATTGGTTCTCTGGTGGAGACGCCTCCGGTGTATGAGAACCTGACTGCATGGGAGAATCTGAAGGTCCGCGCTCTGATCTTAGGAGTATCGGATAAAAGGATCCGGGAGGTGCTGGAGCTGGTGGATCTGGCGGATACCGGGAAGAAAAAGGCGGGGGCATTCTCTCTGGGGATGAAGCAGAGGCTGGGGCTTGGGATCGCGCTGATCAACCGGCCGAGGCTGCTGATCCTGGATGAACCCCTCAACGGTCTGGATCCGATCGGGATTCAGGAGCTGCGGGAGATGATCCGGAGATTTCCGGAGGAAGGGATCACGGTGATCGTATCCAGCCATATTTTGAGTGAGATCGCCCAGACTGCGGATCATATCGGAATCATTGCAAACGGGATGCTGGGCTATCAGGGAGATATGCCGGAGGAAGGGCATCTGGAGGAGCTGTTTATGAAGATTGCAGGACACATGCCACACCCCGGCCAATCACCACGCTGATTGGTCGGGAGGATGCCCATAGAAGCTGGTATTCAGGCCGTCCATTGCCGTAGGCAATTTTAAATGACGGCATGAGTTACAGGGCATGCCTGATCAAGGCGTGACCTGTAATGATTGCGGCGGGGCACAGGGCAGCGTAGTGTGAGCAGAATTCATTTTATGGAATTGCAGAAGAATGCATTTGGAAGGAGGAGAATTTAAGATGAAAGCGTATTATTTTGCAGAAAATTTAAAAAACCGGCATACCTCCGCGGGAAAGCTGATCTGGATCATGCCCCTGACCGCGGTGGCTCTGGCAGCCGGGCTGACCGGAGATTATTTTACGATAGACTGCTATAACTGGTGGTATGTGGTCCTGTTTACGGGGCTGACCGCGTTTTTATGCGGGGCGGTGGGAAACCGGGACAAGAAGCTGGGAAACCGGACCATCTGGACACTGCCTGCGAAGCCGGGGGCCATATGGGACGGTAAAGTTCTGTACGGCATCCGCTGTATGGGGATCTCCCTGCTGGTGCTGGGCGGTGTGACGTTGGCTGTCAGTACCGGGATGGAGCGGATCCTGCACCGTGTATTTTGCATCAGTCTGTCACCCGGGCAGCAGATTTTCGCGGTGCTGGTTTTGTTTGCGGTGTCGCTGTGGCAGATTCCGTTCTGCCTGTTCCTGCAGCAGGTCATGGGGACATTTCCCATGGTGCTTCTGCATATGGGGGTGTATATCCTGTGTTCTACGGTGTTGTCGCTGAAACCATATTTCTGGGTGCTTCCGGGAGGGATCGCGGCCAGGCTGATGTGCATCATTCTGAAAATTCTGCCCAACGGACTGGTGGCAAAGCCGGGAAGCATGACCTATTCGCCGGAGCTGATGGAATGGACGGGGCTGCCGTTGGGAATCACGGCGTCTCTTGTGTGGTTTATCCTGTTCTGGAGACTGAGCAGGAGATGGTTCGAGAGGCAGGTGGAGAGGTGATGAAGGGGGAGTTATGGAGGCTTGTAAGAGCGGAAGTCTGGAAAATGCGGCGTACCCTGCTGACCTGGATCCATGTGCTGATCCCTCTGCTTGGGATTACGGTATTTTTGATCTATTACAGCTTTGCGGGCTGGAGTGAGGAAGGAAAGGTATCCGGGTACGTGCAGGTGCTGTCCATTACATTTCCGCTGATCATCAGCGTGGTCTGCTCCCTGTCCGTGGAAATGGAGGAACAGGGGCATTTTCAGACGCTGCTTGGGGCGGCGGTTCATAAGTTTGAGCCTCTGCTGGCGAAGTGGATCGTTCTGGCGGGCATGGGGCTGGGAGCCATGCTGCTGGCCGTGGGCGGATTTGCAGCGGGATATGGGATCATGACGGAAAGGATGGTCTACACGCCGGGCCAATATCTGGGGATCGCGGCGGTGCTGTGGCTGGGCGGGGCGAATCTGTATCTGCTCCATCTGTTCCTGAACCTGGCCTTCTCCAAACAGATTTCCATGTGTATGGGAACCGCCCAGCTGCTTGTGGCCGCTCTGTTCCTGACCGGGCTGGGGGAAGGGCGGTGGCAGTTTTTTCCCTGCTCCTGGGGTAGCAGATGGAGCGGATATCTGTTATTATATTGGAAGGGAACCGCGGCGGTGCCTGCGGGATTTATGTTCCGCAGTCTCTGTGTCGGGGCGGCTCTGACAGCCGTGCTGTGGGGGATGATTTTCCTGTGGTATCATTTTTATGAAGGAAGGCAGTGTCATGATTAACATATTGGCGGTGGATGATGAGGAACATATCCTGAGACTGATCAAAAACGCGCTGGAAAAGGAAGGGTATCATGTGACGGCGGTCTCGGATCCTCTGGAGCTTGAAAGGATGAGACTCTCAGACTACCAGCTGATCCTGCTGGATGTCATGATGCCGGGAAAGGACGGATTTGCGCTGTGCGGGGAGATCCGGGAACTGGTGGACTGCCCGATCCTGTTTTTGACGGCAAAGACGGAAGAGGCGGATCTCATGAAAGGGCTCGGCATCGGAGGAGACGACTATATCACGAAGCCGTTTGGTATCGGCGAGCTTAGGGCACGGGTGGCGGCTCATCTGCGGCGGGAGACGAGGGAGAAGAAGCAGGCGGTGTCAGTGGGCGGCGTGCAGTTTCTTTTGAAGGCGAAAAAGATGCGGTACGGGGATCGGGAGATGGATCTTACGAAGAGCGAGTATGCGATCTGTGAATACCTGGCTCTGAACCACGGGCAGGTATTTTCCAAGGACCGGATCTATGAGCATGTATTTGGCTATGAGAAGGAAAGCGATAACGCGGTGATCACCGAGCATATCAAGAATATCCGGGCGAAGTGCCAGAAGGCGGGGCTGGAGCCGATCGAGACGGTGTGGGGGATTGGGTATCGATGGAAATGAGAAGAAAAAGAAAGGTGATGGGAAAGAAAACGATCGCGAACGTATTTTTGCGGTATGTCTGCCTGCTGGCGGGAGGGGCGCTGCTGTGGCTGCTGGTCTTATTCTGTATCTTTCTGGTGCTGGTAGAGGCAGGGGAAATCCTTCCTGCCAATTATGCGGAGCTCTGGCTGAATGAAGCAGCGGAGGAGCTAAAGGAAGCACCGGAGATCACAGAGGAAATGATGCCGCCGAGAAGCGTCTTCGGGGTGTTCCGCCGGGATGGAAGCTGGCTGTATGGTACGATTCCCGGTGAGGAGAGAAAAACAGCATGGGAGCATTATGAAAAGAGCATGATATATACCCAGGGGCAGGGATTTTATCGGTTTGTGGAACGGGACTTTGGGGAAGTGTGCATTGTCAATTATGAGATTGCGATGCTGTACCGGAATGCATTTTTGAGCACATGGCTTCCCAGGGCGGATGTAGTTCTGGTTATCTTGTACGTGATCCTGTTTCTTCTGCATACGGCGGTGGTATCCAGGAGCTTCGGAAGGTACATGCGGAATAAGCTGTCACTCCTGAACGAGACGACGGAAGAGATCCGGAACCAGAACCTGGAATTTGAAAAAGGGCATTCGGACATCCGGGAAGTGGAGGAGGTTCTGGATTCGCTATTCCAGATGAAGGAAGCGCTGAAAGACTCTCTCCATCGGCAGTGGGACCTGGAAAAGAGCCGCAGGGAGCAGATCGCCGCGCTGGCCCATGATATCAAGACGCCTCTGACGGTCATCCGGGGGAATGCGGAGCTTTTGGCGGAAGGGGAGCTGGCGGAGGAGGAGAAGGAGTATGACCGGGATATCCTGCAGAGTGTGGAGATCATGGAGGGGTATCTGGGGATGCTGCATGAGCTTCTGCAGGCGGACCGGAACGGGATAGAAGCCGGGGACCGCCGTATCCCCTGTGAAGCGCTTGCCGGGAAAATGGAAGATCAGGCGAGGCTTTTGGCATCTGCGCGCAAGTGTAAGGTGATTTTTGACAGGGAAGAACTGCAGGGAGAGGTCCAGGGGAAGGAAAGCCAGATGCTCCGGGCATTTCAGAATATTGTCAGCAATGCGCTGGATTACAGCCCGCCGGGAAAAGCGGTTCGGATCTTGTTTTCCAACCGGGAGGAACAGGGAAACAGGTATCTGGCGGCAGTGGTGATGGATGAAGGGCCGGGATTTTCGGCAGAGGATCTCAGGCATGCCGCTGAACAGTTTTACCAGGGAGACAAGAGCCGGAGCAGACAGGCGCATTACGGGATCGGGCTGCATACGGCGCGGCAGTTCGCTGAGGCACAGGGGGGATATCTGGCGATGGAAAATGGAGAGGAAGGCGGGGGAAGGGTGACGCTTTATTTTGTTGTTCACTCGAAACTGCGCACTGACTGAACGGCATCCGGCCGATACGGTGATGGGACGGCTTACAGAGATAACCTGTAAAATAACGGGACAGATAGGAAAGATTGTGTTACAATAGGAATTGCACTAGAACGCCAGGCAGGTCATCAATTTCCTGACGGAAATTGGTGACAAATTACAATGAAAAAACAAGGAAAGAATCATGGAGCGGGATTATCATGCGGCGATCCGGGAATACGGGGGAGAGATGATGGGATTGTATTTGAACAGTATTGCACCTTACGATAAGTATAAAATGGTCACGGAGGATCCGTACTTTGTAGATAAATCCGCATTGTTGGAGGAACTGATTCCTTCGCTGGGCAGGGAACAGCGTTTTGTCTGCATTACCAGGCCGCGTCGTTTTGGAAAAACCATCATGGCAAATATGGTCGGCGCTTATTTCGGCAGAGCAAAGGACAGCCGCAATATTTTTGACAGGCTGGAGATCACAAAATTGAAGCAGTGGTTACAGCCGGAAAACGAAGGAGCATGCATGCAGGGTGGAATGGCTGGGATAGAATCAAGGAGCGTGATTAGTTATGGGAATGTATTTGAATCCTGGGAACAGTGGATTTGCCGGGATCAGAAATGACACATATGTGGATAAGAGCGGACTGATCGGCCTGATCAATGAGACGATCGACACGCCAAGGCGCCTGACATGCATCAGCAGGCCGCGGCGTTTTGGAAAATCCTTTGCGGCGAAGATGCTGTGTGCATATTATGATAAGACGTGTGATTCCAGAACGTTATTTCATGACCTTATGATTGCAGAGGATCCCAAAATGAATGCCGGTTATGAGCGGCATTTAAACAAATACGACGTAATCTATCTGGATATGACGTATATAAAGCCATTTTCCGATGGCTTTCGAAATACGGTCTCCTACCTCAGTGAAAAAATCATGGAAGAACTGGCTGCGGCCTACCCGGCTCTGAAAACAGGCAATGAACTTTCTTACGCCTTGCTCCATACCGTGGAACTGACGGGCAACAAGTTTATCATGATCATTGATGAGTGGGACGCGCCGATCCGGGAGACTCCGGAGAATCAGAAGCGTTATCTGGAATTTTTGCGTACACTGTTCAAGAGCAGCGGCACAACGGACCGGATCTTTGCGGCTGCCTACATGACAGGTATCCTTCCAGTCAAAAAAGAAGGTTCTCAATCGGCGATCTCTGATTTTAAAGAGTTTACGGCGGTCAAGCCAAGACGGTTTGGAGAATATGTGGGATTTACGGAGAGTGAGGTGCAAAAGCTCTGCGAGGATTTTCATTGTGATTTTGAAAGGATGAAGAAGTGGTATGATGGCTACTGCTTCCGGGGCGTAGGCTCTGTGTATAATCCGAATTCGGTCATGGAAGCGATCCGCAATGAGGATTTTGATTCCTACTGGACCCAGACATCGGCGGCGGAGAGTCTGATGGGATATATCAGCCTGGATTTTGACGGGCTTTCCGGGACTGTGGCGGAGCTGATCGGCGGCGGAGAAGTGAAGGTGCATACGAAAGGATTTGCCAATGATCTGGTGACATTCCGGAATCGGGATGATGTGCTGACACTGCTGATCCACCTGGGGTATCTGGCTTATGACGAAACCACGGAGAAGGCTCGTATACCAAATGAAGAGATCCGGATGGAATTTGTGAAGATCGTCCGGGATGTGAAGAGAGATGATACGATCCGGCGGGTCAGGGAGAGCGAGCAGCTGATCATCGATACGGTTCATGAAAATGCGGAGGCGGTAGCGGCGCAGATTGAGAAGATCCACGGGGAAGAATCCGCACTGCACTACAACAATGAACAGTCCCTGCGCAGTGTGATCAAGCGGGCGTATTTCAGCTATGGAGATGAGTTTGTACTGTTTGAAGAGCTGCCGGCTAGGGCCGGATATGCGGATGTGGTGTACCTTCCGAAAAAGGATTCCATGCTTCCTGCACTGCTGATTGAATTGAAGTGGAATAAAACGGCCCAGGGGGCGATCGGGCAGATCAAGGAGCGGGATTATCCAGCGGCGATCCGGGAATACGAGGGAGAGATCCTGCTGGTGGGGATCAACTATGACAAAGAGGCGCAGGCTGGGAAGCGGAAGCATACTTGTGTGATAGAGAAGTATCAGATATGAGAAATACCGTTACGGCCCGTTCCCGGGGCCGGAATCCGGCCAGCCGGTCTGAGCGGTCAATTTACTGAAGGATAAGGTGCAAAATCATGGATAATTTTCGTTCCGTCATGGACTTTGAGTTTGATACGAGAAAGATACAGAATACACATTTCCACCAGAATCCGGAGATTCTCTATGTGCTGGAGGGGGCTCTGGAGCTGGAACTTGAATCGGAGACACAGGAGCTGCAAAAAGGGGAGTTTCTGCTGGTGAACGCGAACAAGCGGCATTCCCTGCGGGAGACGAAGAAGGATCTCCTGATCGTCAGCATCCAGATCAATTTTTCCAAACTGGTGGAATATCTGGGGACGAACCAGATCCTGTTCTGGTGCAATTCGGCGGCGGATAAGAGCGAAGCCTATGAACAGCTGAAAAAGGTGCTGGACCGGATGCTGAACCGGTATTATGACAAGGAGCGGGAAGGCGCGCTGTATCTGAACAGCATTTATTATGAGGCGCTGTATCTGCTGACCAGCTATTTTATGATCAAGGCGGACGACAACCGTCTGAAGGAGCAGGTGTCGCCGGACAATTCCAGGGTGTTTGAGATCCAGAATTATGTGCAGGCCAACTACCAGAAGCAGATCAGCCTGAATGACCTGGCGAAAAAGCTGTATCTGTCCAATGCCTACCTGTCCAAGTATATCAAGAAGCGGTTTGGTTTAAGCTTTCTGGAGTATGTGAACAATATCCGTCTGTTCCATGCGGTGGACGAGCTTTTGTATACAGAGAAGAAGATCACGCGGATCGCGCTGGACAACGGCTTTCCGACCTCGGCGTCCTTTAATAAGGCGTTCCGGGACATTTACCATATGACGCCCTCCGCGTACCGGGCCAGCGTGCGGCAGGAGGAACGGGAGGACGGGGACACGGCCGTACAGCAGGAGGAAGTAGGGCGGCGGGTAAAGGACTATTTGGCGGGAAATGTACCGGTGGAGGATACGGTAGCGGCCAGGAATATGAGCCTCTTCACCGCGGATGCGTCTGAGACAAAGGAATATATCAAAAACTGGTGTAAGATCATCAATATCGGGAGAGTGGAAGCGCTTCTGGACAGCAGCATGCAGCAGCAGGTCCTTCTCATGCAGGAGGAGCTGGGCTTTTCCTATGTCCGGATCTGGAACATCTTCGTGGGAGATATGTACGATGAGGATGAGGAGAACGGGTGGCACTACAATTTCAGCCGGGTGGACCGGGGGCTGGATTTCCTCGTGGACCATAAGCTGAAGCCCTATATCGAGCTGTCCTTCAAACCGATCCATGTCAGCTATACTATCAATTCCACGTTGGCCCAGAAGGACAACGACATCATTTTCCATGAGCGGGAAAGCTATGAGAAGGTGATGCATGACCTGGCGGCCCATCTGATCAACCGGTACGGGCTGGATGAGATCGAGACCTGGTATTTTGAGCTCTGGAAGGATGAGCGGATGAACATGCTGGATGAAAACGGCTGGTATTTCGACTGCTTTGAGATCGGATATGAGGCTTTGAAGAAGATCTCGCCGAAGATCAGGGTAGGGGGCGCGGGCTTCGCCATGGGGTATGACCGGTATCAGTACCGGGATCTGATCAGCAACTGGAAAAAACGGTCGATCCGGCCGGACTTTATCAGCGTGTACGCCTATTCCTATGAACTGATCCAGCAGAATAACATGTATTTCGGGAAGCGCTCGCTGGACCACAATTTTGTAAAGAACCAGGTAGATATTTTCAAAAGGATCCTGGCGGAAGAGGATTTTGTGCCCGAAGAGCTGCACATCACGGAGTGGAATTTTACCATTTCCAACCGGAACTGCATCAACGACAGCTGCGCCCATGGGGCCTATGTGATGAAAACCTGCATCGAGTCCATTGGAAATGCGGATATGATGGGGTACTGGCACGGGTCGGATCTTCACACGGAGTTCTATGATACGGAGGGCATCCTGTATGGGGACAACGGGCTGCTGACACGGGACGGGATCAAGAAGCCTTCCTTTTATGCCTTTCATTTTCTGCATTTTGCCCAGTCCAGGCTGCTGGGAAAGACGGAAAATGCCCTGCTGACCACCAACGGAAGAGGAACCTATTCCATTGTATGCCACAACTGCAAGCAGTTCAATTACCGGTATGCCATGAAGGAGGAGAAGGACATCCGGATCGAGGAGATGGATGAGCTGTATGAAGACCTGGATGCGGTCCATCTGAAATTTGAGATCCAGAATGTGGCTGACGGGGATTACCTGATGCGGGTGTTCTATGTGAACAAGGACAACGGGAGCGTGCAGAATACGTGGAAGGATATGGAGTATATCCGGAACCTGTCGAAGGGAGAGATCGACTATCTGCGGCGGGCTGCCATGCCGAAGGTGGAGCTGCGCAAGATACGGGTGGAGGACGGTGTGCTCCGGGTGGAGACGAAGCTTATGGCGCATGAGATCAAGGCGCTGGATATCCGGCTGCAGTATTAAAATATAATCTGAAATCGGAGGAATATGAAAAAAACAGCCCTGTGCATTTGGTGGCTCAGGACTGTTTGTTTCTGTCTTAGATCGGATGTTCTGAGGTGTCAGCGGTATGTACCGTGCTTCAGCCGGAATCTTCCCACCAGGCTCTTCATGAGCTGAGACTGGCCGGACAGCTCCTCGCTGGCCGCGGCGCTTTCCTGGGCGGTCGCGGAGTTGGTCTGCACCACATGGGAGATCTGTTCGATCCCCATGGAAATCTGGGAAATGGCATCGGCCTGGGTGCTGCTGGCTTCGGAGATCTGGCCGATGATGCCATGCATGGCATTGACGCCTTCCACCGCTTGGATCAGGGATCTTGCGGTTTCGTCCGCGATCTGTGTCCCGCTGTTCACTGCCCTGAGAGAATTTTCGATCAGGGAGGCGGTGCTGTGGGACGCTTCGGCGCTCTTGCTGGCCAGGTTGCGGACCTCGTCGGCAACCACCGCAAAGCCTTTTCCGGCGTCTCCGGCGCGGGCGGCTTCTACCGCGGCATTCAGTGCAAGGATGTTGGTCTGGAACGCGATATCCTCAATGGTCTTGATGATCTTGCCGATCTCATCGGAGCAATGGCTGATATCATTCATGGCCTGGATCATATCCTGCATCTTCTGGTTGCTTGTATTCATCTCATCACTGACCGTATCTGCCATGGAATTGGCTTTTCTCGCGTGTTCCGCGTTCTGCTTCACCCGGTTCGAAATCTCCGTCACCGTGGCAGCCAGTTCCTCCACGGAGCTGGCCTGTTCCGTTGCGCCCTGGGAGAGTGCCTGCGCCCCGCTGGATACCTGCTCGGAACCGCTTGCGACCTGTTCGGAGCTGTTGCTGATCTGGAGCAGGGTGTCATTCAGCTTTTCAGAGATCGCGCGGAAGGACTCCAGAAGAGGGCGGAATCCGCCGGTATATTCCTCGGCGCATACGGAGTCTATGGTAAAATCTCCGGAAGCCATTTTTGCCAGAAATTTATTTTCATCGTCAATGATGACCTGAAGCTTGCGGATCAGCTCGCGCACCTGGGTCGAAAGTACGCCCAGCTCATCCCGGGATGTATAAGAAATATCAATATCCAGATCACCCTGGGCCATCCGGGAAGCAGCACGCTCGATCTCAAATATGGGAAATTTGATCCCGCGTATGATGATAAACGAAAAATAAACGCCGATGATGATCGTGGCAGCCATGATGGCAGCCTGGGCAATGAGCGCGGTCCTGTAAAGGGAAAAGCTTTCCTGTGTTTCAGTGTCGCTGCCTTCCGTATTATATTCGATGATATCACTGAAAGAGCTGGTCACTGCATTGTAAAGTCCCACACATTCGCCCTCCAGGATGCTGCGGGCCTGCTCGGTCCTGCCCTGCTTTGCAAGAGCGATCAGCTTCTCATCAGCCTGGTCATACTCAGACCATGCCTTTTGAGCGGCTTCATAATAGGAACGCTCTTCTTCATCGATCATCTCTCCGTATTCGGCAAGGAGAGCGCTCATCTCTTCTTTTTCCTTCTGCAGATACTGCAGACTTGATTCTTTACCTTCGGAAGAAATGGCGGTGAGATATCCCAGCTCGTTGAGGCGTATATTGGAAATGGTCGTATCCATCTCCCTGGCCGTATCGATGCTGGGCATCCAGCTTGTGGAAATATCACTGGCCTTGTCGTTCAACCGGCCCATCAGATTGAAGGACATCCCTCCGATCAGCAGCATGCCGATCAGCGCGACTCCAACGAGGACATAGAGCTTCTGGCTGATTTTTAAATTCTGGATCACTTTTTTCATCTTCGTAGTCTCCTTATGTAAAAAATTGAGCCTTGATCTTCTCCCTTTTCACGAAACGGATCATAGGTGAAAACCCATAAATATATCGACATTTCTATGTGATTTCATAAGAAACGGCAGGCTGAATTTTTATGCCGAAATACTAGAGGAGCGCCGCGGCGTACGCGACGGCATAATCCGTGTCATAGGAAAGGGAGATCAGGATCCGGGAGATTCCTTTTTGCTCCGCCAGCCTCAGGGCATTTCCGTGAAGGGTGACTGTGGGCTGGCCGTTCTCATTTTCCAGAATCTCGATCTCATTGAGCCTGATGTCATTTCCATAAATGTTCAGGGCCTTAAAGACCGCTTCCTTGCCGGAAAATCTGGTGGCAAAGCTGTTTTGCGGAACAGGGCGGGAGGTGATCAGGGCAATTTCCTTCGGGGTATAGGTTTTTCGGACAAACGGGTCGTTTAAATCGGCTGTGCCGGAGGCGATGCTGCTGATCTTTAAAATATCGGTTCCGATTCCATAGATCATGATGGAGACACTTCCTTTCTGCAGAGTGGTTAGGAGCTGTAGAAAAAGAACTGACACAACTCCTTATTCATATCTTATATTGCCGGGTTGGGAAAAACAAGTAAAAAAATTTCCAGCTGTGCGGTTGCTGATTCATTTGCAAAAAAAATAAGTTTCCATGAAATTATCCTGAGAAAACGTGTAAATTATAGAAAATTATCCTGAGAAAACGTGAAAATATGGAGAGAATATCTTGAGAATATGTGAAAATGTGATAAAATAGAGGTGATATCAGAAGAATAACTGAAAAATGTATCAGCAGGGAGGAACATATGGAACTAAAAAGGAAGGCATATCATAAACTGCTGGAATGGAAAAAAAAATCAGACGGAGAAACCGCTATGCTGATCGAAGGGGCAAGGCGGGTAGGCAAAAGCTTTTTGGCTTTGCAGTTCGCAAGAAAAGAGTATGAATCTTTTCTATATATAGACTTTGCCAATCTGAAGGACAATGTACTGGACGTTTTTGAGGCGGATAAGACGGACTTTGACACATTTTTTATGAAATTGAGTCTGCTGTACGGCGTTAGGCTGATACGGAGAAAGTCTTGTGTGATCTTCGATGAAGTGCAGATGTATCCGCCGGCGCGGCAGCTGATCAAATATCTTGTGGCAGACGGACGCTACGACTATATTGAGACCGGCTCACTGATCAGCATCCGGCAAAATATTGAAAATATTGTAATCCCCTCTGAGGAAGAACGCATGTCCTTATGTCCCTTTGATTTTGAAGAATTTCTTGATGCAATGGGGGAAGGGATTTTATCGGACTATATCCGGGAGTGCTTTGACAAGAAACAGATGATGGGAGAGGCTTTACATCGAAAAGCAATGAATCTGTTTCGGCAGTATATGATCGTCGGAGGGATGCCGCAGGCATTGGTGAAATATGTGGAGACAAAAGATTTAGAAGCCGTGAGCGCTGTGAAGCAGCGAATCCTGCAGTTATATCGTGAAGATATCCCCAAATTTGCCAGAGGCTATGAGAGCAGGGTGAGAGCAATATTTGATGAGATACCGGAACAGCTGACAAAGCATGAGAAAAAATTTAAGCTGGCCTCTCTGGGGAAGCATGCGCGGATGAGAGAATACGAAGATTCATTTATGTGGCTGGAAGAGTCAAAGGTGGTAAATCATTGCTATCTGTCTACGGAGCCCAGTGTAGGGATCTATCTGAATACAGACCGGGCCTGTATGAAATGCTATATGGGAGATACAGGCCTTCTGATCACACAGGCATGCGATACAGGAACGGCTGTAGAGGAAGAAGTCCTGAAGGCGATCATGTTTGACAGGGTCGGGATCAATGAAGGGATGTTTTTGGAAAATGTCGTGGCACAGATGCTTGTGGCATCTGAACACCACCTGTTTTTCTATTCGAAAACAGACAAAAAAGATTTCCACAATAATATAGAAATTGATTTTTTGATCAGGGATAAGAAAAAAATCTGTCCGATCGAGGTGAAATCAGATTCGTATAAAAAGCATACATCACTGGATCGTTTTATGGAAAAATACAGTGCCAGATTAGGAACGGCATATATTGTGTATACGAAAGACCTTCGAAAGGACGGGAATATCCTCTGTATTCCTGTGTACATGACAGGTTATCTATAATAACAATGTATGCAGAAAGACTGCCAGTAGCAAGCTTTTTGTATACCAACGTATGCAGAAAGGCTGCCAGTGGCAGGCTTTCTGCATAGGAACAGTCTGTTGAAAAGTGTTTACACAAAGGAGAATGACCATGCAGGAAACGATTTCTAACGCAAAGGGCTCCAAGTCGGAGCAGACAAGGAAACGGATCGAGCAGACCTATCTGAACCTGATCTTTGAAAAGAAATGGGACAGGATCACGGTAAAGGAGCTCTGCTCCCGGGCCAATATCACCAGGGGGACATTTTACCAGTATTACGGCGACATCTATGAACTCATGGAACAGATCCAGGGCTCCATCCTGGAGGAGATGTCCCGGAAGTATCAGGAGATGTCCGGGGATCCAGGACCTAAGTTCCGGATCGAAGAATTTATTGAAAAATATGATGTGGAGCCGCCGCCGCTTTTGCTGTTCTGGTTTGATTTCTGCAGGACCCATAAGACAGCCATGGAGGCGCTGCTGGATCCCCACAACGGCGATCCCTATTTCGTAAAAAAACTGAAAAATATATTGAACGATTACATTGAAGCCATGATGGACAATGACGGGCTGCCGCGGGACGAGCTGCGGGGGTATTTTGTCAAGACCGTTGCGGAGCTGCATTTTCTCTCTGCCCGGCTCTGGCTGGAATCGGAGGGGGAAAATGCCCTGTCCGCGGATGAGGTGGTGAACCTTCTGAACACCATGCGGGTCGGGGCAGGCTACCTGACCTATAAGCGGCATTGCGTAAATAGCGATACCGTGCGGCGGATAGATCTGCCGCAAGCATAACTGAGAAAAAGGCGGGGGCTGTTTTTCCAGATGCTCGGGGAGAGCATGCCTGGAAGACCGCCCCTTTTTTGCTTTCGTTAGACACATTTTTCAAATCTGTACAATTTGAACACAAACAGGAAAAGTGTTCTGTTGTTTTTCGTCTTATTTCCCTAAAATAAAATCAGAAAGAAAAACCGATCAGCAGGGCAGGAGGTGATCCGCAAGATCGAACCGGATCAGCTGACGATCCATATGCGCCTGCGGACCGGCAGCAAATGAATAGGAGGTTTCCAGACATGGGAGAAGTGGAAAGAATTACGAAAACCGTGGACATGAGCGGGGAACAGGTTGAGATCGTCATGACAAAGATGATGACCCCCTGCACGCCGGAGGAATTTGAGGCAATGTCCCTGGAGGAACGGGAGCACGCGAAGATTCAGCCGGCGCTGAACCAGAGGACCTACAGCCCGGAGGAAGGGATCATCTGCATGCAGGATATCCCGGTGAAGATGCGCGACGGCGTCACCATCTATGTGGACATTTACAAGCCGGAGGCAGAGGGAAAATATCCCCTGATCATTTCCTGGAGCTTTTACGGCAAGCGTCCCTTTGAAGGGCAGGCAGAATGGCAGATCATGGGCGTTCCGCCCCACACTGTATCAGACATGTCCAAGTTCGAAAGCCCGGATCCGGGGTACTGGTGCCGCCATGGCTATGCGGTGGCAAATGTGGACCCGAGAGGGATCGGACATTCGGAGGGAGACTTTGTACAGTTCGGCACCCAGGACGGAAAAGACGGCTATGACTTCATCGAGTGGGCGGCCGCTCAGGACTGGTGCAACGGAAGATGCGGACTGGCGGGCAACAGCTGTGTAGCCATGACGCAGTGGAGGATCGCGGCTCAGCAGCCGCCGCACCTGGCATGTATCGCGCCCTGGGAGTCCACCACGGATATGTACCGGGAGTCCCTGTGCGAAGGCGGGATTCCGGCAAAGTCATTCGTAGGCTTTGTAATGCGTGAGGCATGCGGGATCAACTACATCGACAATACGCCGCTGAACCTGGAAAAATATCCCTTTGTCAACTGTACATACTGGAAGGACAAGGAACCGGATTTCGGCAAGGTCAAAATCCCGGTATACCAGACGGCATGCTGGAACCACCTGCACCTGCGCGGCTCCATCAATGCATTCCGGAAATGTAAATCCCGCCGGAAATGGCTCCGTGCCCACAGGAATTTCGAGTGGCCGGATGCATACAGCAATGAGAACCTGCAGGATCTGGAAAAATTCTACGCAAGATACTTAAAGCTGGAGCGCAACGGGTGGGAGCTGACTCCAAAGGTCAGGATCGAGGTTCAGGATGTTGGAGAGTTCAACTACCAGACCAACCGTCCGGAGGATTCCTTCCCGCTGAAACGGACCAGATATGAAAAGCTGTACCTGGATGCCTCCGACAACTCCATGAAGACAGAGCCTGTGGCCGGGGAAGCGAAGGCAAGCTATGACAGTCTGACCGGAGAGGTCTGCTTCGACTACCGATTTGAGGAGGATACGGAGCTGACCGGCTATCTGAAGCTGAGACTGTACGTGGCGGCGGAAAGCTATGACGACATGGACCTGTTTGTCAATATCCAGAAGCTGAGCACTACAGGAGAATTTCTTCCGATCACATTGTTTGGGGAAAATCATCCGGGCGCATGGGGCAAGCTCCGCGTATCCCGCCGCAAGCTGGATGAAAAGCTGTCCACGGATTACAATCCGGTGCAGGCACATACCTGCGACGAAAAGCTGGAGCCGGGACAGATCGTGCCGGTGGATATCGAAATCATGCCGACCAGCCGGTTCTTCCACAAGGGACAGCAGATCCGCGTTCAGATCGCCGGAAGATATATCCGGGACGACTGGTTCGAACCGCTGAGATGGGAGACAGACAACAAGGGCAACCACCTGATCTATACAGGCGGGCAGTATGAGTCCTTCCTGCAGATTCCGGTGATCCCGCCCAGATTCCAGGATGGGGACATCGTGATCCGGTAATGGATGCTGCGGAAAATAATCAGTTAAGAAAAATCAGAAACCCTGTTCCGAAGAAAATGTACATCGAACAGATACTAAATTCAGAAAGGAAATCACATATCATGAGAGAAGAAGTATTGGCAAAGATCATCGAAAAGGCAAGTAAAATCTGGGGAGCAGACGCTTCCACATTGAATGAGGATACAGAATTTGCGTCCATGAATCCGAAGTCTGCGCATTATTCACAGATGACCACATTTTTGGAGGATGAATTTGACGCGGAGGTTCCTTACATGAACTTCAAGCGCTGCGCGACCTTCGGGGAAGCGGCGGATTATGTAGCAGAACTGCTTGACGAATAATAGAATCGGGGCGGGCGGGGAATGTAACAGGTATACGATTTATTCCCGCGGAGCAACGAGCCAAGCAGCCATGCCTGCATGGATATTTGGCGACTGCCGCTGGGGATCTGACTGCGGAGGCATGACATTTTCCGGCCGCTCTCAGGGAGAGAATATCATGAATGAATTTATCAAAAAAATGACGGAAAAAGCGAAGGAGAACCCAAAGAGGGTCGCATTTCCGGAGGCAGGGAACGTGGATATCCTGCGGACGGCGGAGCAGGTGATCGCAACCGGGATCGGCTTCCCGGTCCTGATGGGAAAGCAGGAGGAGATCGAAGGATTAGCCTCAGAGCATCAGATCTCTACAGAAGGCTTCGATTATTTTGACTATACAGAAGAAGAAAACCGCCTGAAGCTGGCGGAGGAATATACGGCAGGGCATGAGGACTTCTCCGCCAAGGCAGTTGCCAGAAAATCCAAGGATCCGGTGCGCTGTGCCCTGTTCCTTTTGAAGCTCCATAAGGTAGACTGCGTGGCGGCCGGAAAGGAATACTCCACCGGAGACGTGATCTTTGAGACCATGGGGATCGTAGGGCTCCAGGAGGGCGTGGAGAGTGTATCCAGCCTGGGGATTGCGGATATTCCGGGCTTTGACGGGCCCCAGGGGCAGATGCTGGGACTGGCGGACTGCGCCATTACCGCCCAGCCTGACGCAAAGGATCTGGCAGGGATCGCCATTTCCTCCGCAGATACCGTAAAAAATATGCTGGGATGGGAGCCCAGGGTGGCCATGCTGTCCTTCTCCACCTGCGGAAGCGCGGAGCATGAAAGCCTGGAGGTTGTCCGGGAGGCTGTGAAGCTGGTGCGTCAGTTCCGTCCGGATGTGAAGGTGGACGGGGAATTTCAGCTGGATTCCGCTATCATTCCGGCAGTAGCTGCAAAAAAGGTAACATGGGAGAGCGAAGTGGCAGGAAAGGCCAATGTCCTTATCTTCCCCAACCTGCACGCGGGAAATATCGGAGTCAAGCTGATCCAGATCTTCGGCCATGCCAATGCCTACGGGCCGGTGCTCCAGGGCTTTGCGCAGCCGGTCTGCGACTTTTCCAGAAGCGCGCCGGTGGACGAGATGCTTGGAAACGTGGCTATGCTGTTGATCCGCGCGGCGGCGAACTGATTTCAGCGGCCGTGCGTATAGGATAGAAAGAGAAGGATATCAACATGGGCAATTATAAAATATTTACGGTAAATCCCGGCTCCACCTCAACGAAGATCGCGTTGTTTGAAGGGGAGAAAAAAGTATTTTCCGCAAATGTCAGCCATGACGCGGAGGCTCTGGCGAAGTTTGAGACGCTGGGGGATCAGCTTGCCTGCCGGAAGGAAATGATCGGGCAGCTTCTGAAAGAAAACCAGGTTGACCTGACGGGACTGGACGCCTGCGTGGGAAGGGGCGGCGGGCTCCTGGCCATGGACGGCGGCACCTATGACATTGACGAGCTGGTTCTGGAGCATTCCATCCACGCGGCAAACGGGGTGGTGCATCCGGCCTGCTTAGGTCCCAGCATTGCAAAGGAATTTGCGGAAATGTACGGCGCGAAGGCATACACGGTCAACCCGCCGGATGTGGATGAGCTCCAGGATCTGGCGCGCATGACCGGGATCAAAGGGGTATACCGGATGGTCCACCTCCACGCCCTGAACTTAAAGGAAACAGCGATCCGTCATGCGGAAAGCCTAGGAAAACGTTATGAGGACTGTAATTTTGTAGTCTGCCACATCGGAGGCGGTATCTCCATCTCTGCCCACCGGGGCGGAAGGATGATAGACGGATTCGATATCGTTGGCGGGGAAGGTCCTATGGCTCCCACACGCTGCGGCAGCGTCTGCGCGGCGGATCTTCTAAAATACTGTGAGGGGAAGGACCTGAAAGAGGTGAAAAAGCTCTGCACCAGAAGCGGCGGATTCGTAAGCCATACCGGGATCTCGGACGCGCTGGAGCTGACGAAGCGTGCCGAAAACGGCGACCACTATGCCGAAATGCTCTGGAATACGATGATCTATCAGATTGAGAAATGCATCGGCTCCATGGCGGCAGCGCTGCACGGCAGGGTGGACGCCATCCTGCTGGGAGGCGGAATGGTCTACAGCGAGGACCTGGTCAGCCAGGTGAAGGAAGCCTGCGGGTGGATCGCGCCGGTCTGCGCCTATCCGGGAGAATTTGAGATGGAGGCCATGGCGGCAGGAGCCGGACGTGTGCTGGACGGAAAGGAAGATGTGAAGAAATATACCGGCGTCTGCAATTTCCAGGGATTTTCGTTTTGAGGAAGAAAACAGGGTGAAAACATTATGAAATTAAGTAAATCAGAAAAGACAAAGATCATCATCACCATTGTCTGCATCTCCTTTATCCAGGGGCTGCAGTTCTGCGTATCCCCGGTGCTGGGGCCCATCCAGGAGCATTTCCCGGAGGCCGGGGTCAGCATGGTGCAGATGCTGGTGACAGCGCCGACCCTGCTTTCCATCGTGGTTGCGCTGATCTCCGGCGCTCTGGTGATGAAGATCAGTAAGAAAAAGCTGCTGGTATTCGCCGGGCTGGTGGCCGGAGTGACGGGATTTCTTCCCTTTCTGGCGGACAGCTTCTGGCTGCTGTTCGCGTCCCGAGCCCTGTACGGTATTTCGCTGGGGCTGGCGATCGCGTTGAATACGGCGGTGGTGGCGGAATTTTTTGAAGGGGACGAACGGGTCACCGTGATGGGGATCCAGGCGGCCAGCGTGGGGGCCGGGATGGTGGTGGTGACCACGGTCGGAGGCTTCCTGGGCGGATACGGATTTGAAAAATCCTATTTTATCAACAGCATCGGATTTATCGCCATGATCCTGATCGCGCTCTGCCTGCCGGATACCGGGACGGTGAAGACCGAGCAGGGGGAGAAGCTGATGATGACGCCCAGGGTCTGGACCGTGACCCTTCTGGGAGCCCTGGAAATGCTGTTCCTCATCACATTTTCCACCAACATCGCCATGCATCTGGGCGGAAGCCTTGCGGGCAGCACGGTGGTATCGGGAAATCTGACCGGAGTGTTTTCCGGCGCTCAGATCGTCATGGGACTGATCCTGGGCAATGTGACGAAGGTGACGAAAAAATATACGCTTCCCATCGCGATGCTGTGCTTTTCCGTGGGCGGATTATTGGTGATGCTTTTTCCGTCCAATTATGGTATGCTCATTGCAGGAGCAATCTTCTGCGGATTTTCCCAGGGAATGTTCATACCGACGGCCATGGTGGAGGTGTCCAACGCGGTGAAGCCCGCGGCCACGGCCATGGCGGCGGCCTGCCTGACCTGCGGCAACTGCTTCGGACAGTTCATTTCCCCGACGGTGCTGAATACGGCTTCGAAGCTGATCTTCGGGGAAACGGCGACCTCACATGTGTATCTGCTGGCGGTGATCGGAATGACGGTTACGGCTGCGGCGGTGGTGCTGGGAACCCTTCGCTCAGGACGGAATTAGGGCCCGGCTCAATGGATCCAAAAACGATAAGAGGTAAAGGCATGGAAAACGATAGAAAGCTGATGCAGTTTTATTTTCTTACAAGCCCGGAGAAAGCAACACATTATCATCAGAATCTGGAGATCCTCTATGTGCTGAAAGGCGAAATGGAGATCCAGATCGACGACGCGTCCTACGTTTTGAAAAACGGGGATTTCATTGTGGTCAATGCAAACAAAAGCCATGCCATCACCGTGACCAGGGAAATGTTCGGCGCGCGGTTTGAGATTGATTTCCATCTGCTGGCGGAATATATGGGGACCATGCAGCTCATGTTCTGGTGCAATACGGCGGCGGATAAAAACGATGCCTATCAGGAGGTGCGCGGTCTGCTGGATAAGATCCTGGAGCGGTATTTTGAAAAGGACGACAGGGGGTCGCTGCATCTGCAGTCGCTTTACTATGAGACCCTGCATCTTCTGACCAGCCATTTCATGGTGAAGGCGGATGATGTGCGCATCAATCTGGAAAATTCCCAGGACCGGATCCGGGTACGCCAGATCCAGAACTATATCCAGGCCAATTATCAGGGGCAGATCAGCTTAAACGACCTGGCGGAAAAGCTGTATCTGTCCAACGCGTATCTTTCCAAATACGTAAAGAAGCACCTGGGGCTGACTTTTTTGGAATATCTGAATAATGTTCGTCTGTTCCATGCCGTGGACGAGCTGCTCTATACCAATAAAAATATCACCAGGATCGCGCTGGATAACGGCTTTCCCACATCGGCGGCATTTACCAAGGCATTCCGGGATATCCATGGGGAATCGCCCAGTGAGTACCGGAAGAAGATCCAGAGTGTGCAGTCAGAGCCGGAGCCGACCCCGGAGCAGGAGGAGAAGAACCGGCAGCGGATCCAGGAGTATCTGAAATTGAGAGAAAACCGGCAGGAGCCGGAGGTGAAAAAATTCCATCGCTGCGAGGCTGACGCAAATGTTTACGAGAGCCGGGATATGCTGTGGAATAAGGCGGTCAATGTGGGAGAAGCCTATAGCATCCTGCAGTCCGAGGTCCAGAACCAGCTTCGGGAGATCCGGAGGGAAACCGGGATGGTCTATGCAAGGATCTGGAATGTACTGGATCGGGAAAACTGCTTTGACGAGCGGGAGGGATATAATTTCCGGAAGCTGGACCTGGTACTTGATTTTCTGGTGGATATCCGAATGAAGCCTTATATCGAGCTGGGATACAAGCCGGAGCTGTTCTTATATACGCCGGAGCGGTGCCTGCGGGAGGAGGACCGGGAGGACGGGATCTACCCATACGATACGTTCTGCGGGATCATCAAGGCGCTGTGCATGCACCTGGTAAACCGGTACGGCGCGGATGAGGTGGAAAGCTGGTACTTTGAATTCTGGAATGACCCGCAGCTGAAGATGACCGAAGCGGACGGGGAGTATTACCGCTATTTTGAGGTCATTTACCGGACCTTTAAGGACATCCTGCCGGAGGTCCGTGTGGGCGGCGCCGGGTTTATTCTCGGATATGAGACGCCGATAGTGAAGGATATTTTCCAGATCTGGAAAGAGAGGGAGTTCCATCCGGATTTTGTGTCCTTCTGTTCCTTCCAGTATATCGCTCTGGTGGAGTCCGGTATGCGCTACGGCAGGAAGTCGATCGACGGACATTATATGAAAAATCAGGTGGCGATCCTGCGGGAAACGATGGAAGAGATCGGTTTTTCGGTTCCGGAGATCCATATCGACGAATGGAATTTTACGGTATCCAACCGCAACGTGCTCAATGACAGCTGCGAACAGGGGGCCTATATTGTGAAAACCTGCATGGAAATGGCAGGCAGCGTGGACTTTATGGCCTATTGGCACGGGCTGGACATCTATTCGGAATACTATGATTCCGGTTCCATATTGAACGGAGACTCCGGCATGATCTCCAGGGACGGCATCAAGAAGCCTTCGTTCTATGCGTTTCATTTTTTAAGCAGGCTGCAGCAGCATGTCATGGCAAAGGATGACCACAGCGTGGTGACGACCAACGGCAGAGGACGGTATGTGATCGCCAGCCACAATTATAAAAAGCTGTCCTCACGGTATGTATTTACCGAGGAGGACGAGATCCAGATCGACGAACTGGATCAGTTTCTGGAGGACATGGAGCCGCTGGAACTGAAATTTTCTCTGAAACATATGAAAAACGGAAATTACCTGGTGAAGCTCTATTACCTGAACCAGGATAACGGAAACGCGCAGGAGCTTTGGCGGAAGCTGGAATTTGCCAAAGGGCTTGCCAAGGACGAGATCGAATATCTGAAAAAGAGGGCAGTCCCTACTATGGAGATGAAGACCGTGGAGGTCACGGACGGCGTGCTGGAGCTGGAAAGCGTGCTGATGGCGCAGGAGATCCGGCTTTTGGATATCCAGTACCAGTATCGGATGTAAGGGACTGTCATGAAACAGCAGGCGCAGATCGCATGGAATCAATTCAGATGCGGCTGTGGATCCAGGGCAGTTCCGTAAGGGATCGAAGAAAGGATGAAAACAATGGAAACGTGCTACAATAAAGGAAAAGAATTATATCCTCATCTGTTCGCACCTTTGAGGATCGGAAATATCAGGATGAAGAACCGGATCATCTGCGCGCCGACGAGCCCCAGCATGATCGACCTGAACGGACATTTTACACCGGAAATGATCGCCTATCTGGAGGAGAAGGCAGAGGGCGGCGCGGCGGTGGTGACCTCTGGAGAGGCTATCATCCACTCCGCCACCGGAAAGTCCCACAACAAACAGCTGCAGCTGGATGCGTTCGGCGTGCGCCAGGGGATGACGGAGGCGGCAAGGGCCATCCACAATGCAGGAGCTTATGCCAACATCCAGCTCTCCCACGGCGGGAAATACGGCGGACTGGTCAGTGTGGGCGGGGATGTGGCAACCTGCGAGACAGCCTACGGACCCAGCCATGAGGTGACACCCATGGGAGAGGTGCAGGAGATGCCCCGGGAGCTGATCTATGAGATCATCGAGTCTTACGGAAAGGCGGCGAAGCTGTGCAAGGAGACCGGATTTGACATGGTGCAGGTGCATGCGGCCCATGGCTGGCTGTTTTCCCAGTTCCTGTCCCCGGTCATGAACCAGAGGACGGATGAATTCGGCGGAAGCCTGGAAAACCGTGCCAGATTTTTCCTGCTGAGTGTGGAAGCGGTGAGAAATGCGGTGGGGCCCCAGTTCCCCATCGAGGCAAGGATCTCCGGAGACGACCTGACGGACATCGGTCTGGGGCTGGAGGACTGCATCCGGGTAGCCGAGATGATCGACGGAAAGGTGGATCTGATCAATGTATCCTGCGGAAACCACGAGGATCCGGATATGTTCTGCCGGACCCATCCCTCCGCATTTTATCCCAGGGGAGTCAATGTGTATCTGGCGGCGGCCATTAAAAAGCATGTGAAGACTCCGGTAGCCTGCGTGGGTTCCTTAAATGACCCGGCCCAGATGGAGGAGATCATTGCTACCGGACAGGCGGACGCGGTGGAGATCGGAAGGGCCGTGCTGGCGGATCCCTATCTGCCGAAGAAGGCTTACGAAGGCCGCGCGGACGATATCACGCCCTGCCTGCGCTGCTATGAGTGCTTTGGCTCGACCATGGATCTGGAGATGGTGAAATGTATGGTGAATCCTACCATGGGCCAGCAGCTTGCGGCGAAATGTCCGAAGAAAGAGCCGGAGCGGAAAAAGAAGGTCCTGGTCGTGGGCGGAGGCCCGGCCGGGATGGAAGCTGCCATCACCGCGGCCGAGAGGGGGCATGATGTGACTCTGGCGGAGAAGGCGGACAGGCTGGGCGGAAACCTGCATCCGGCGGGAGCGGCCTATTTTAAAGAGGATATCCGCAAGCTCTGCGGCGTGCTGGCGCGCAGAGTGGAGCGCGCCGGAGTGAAGGTGCTGCTGGGCACGGAAGTGACTCCGGACTATGTGAAGGAATTTGCGCCGGACGCGCTGTTCGTGGCGATCGGCTCCGAGGAGCTGTGTCCGCCGATCCCGGGGCTGGATTCGGAGAAGGTCGTGATGGCGATCGACGCGGAGCTGCATCCGGAGAAGCTGGGACAGAAGGTGGTCATCATGGGCGGCGGCCTGGTAGGAGCGGAAGCGGCTGTCGGGTTTCACCATGAGGGGAAGGAATGTACCATTGTGGAGATGAAGCCGGCCATCGCGGAGGACGTCAATTCCTTCTACCGGGGCGGACTCATGCCGGAGGTGGAGAAGGCGGCAGCGTGCTATGTGAATACGAAGGTGAAGGCCGTAGTGCCGGAAGGGGTGCTCTGCGAAAAGGACGGAGAAGAGTTGCTCCTGGAAGCGGATACGGTGGTGTGCGCGCTGGGACTGAAAGCACCTTATGAGAAGGTGGACGCCCTGGCGGAGCTGGTGGACGAGTGCTATATCATCGGCGACTGCGGGAAGATCGGAAAGATCTATGACGCGATGAATACCGGGTATTATGCGGCGGTGAGAGTGTAGCGAGGAGGAGAAGCTGCGATACTGCATTGCGATAAGGAAGGATTTTTTGGAAAATCAGGAGAAAACTGTCATGTGTGAGGCATGGCAGTTTTTTTCATGCAAGAATAAAGAAATAGTATGCTTGACAAAAGTATAATCTTCAATTATACTATCAATTGATAGTGAATAATCTATTCGGGAGGTGATTCACATATTTCTTAGCACACAATCGAAAAAGAAGGAAGTCATTGCTTTCCTGAATGATTTAAAATCAATTTTAGGAAAAGAAGACTTTGATATAGATACAGATCTTTTGTTAATCCGTAAAAAGAAAATGGATGATGATCAGAAATTTTCTACGCCATACTATGCATAAAACGGAATTGCGAAGGAGGTAAAATAATGGAGGCCAGCACATTGATCAGAAAAATTCATATGGATTGCCCACTTTGTGATAAAACACATGAAGTAGAAGAGAGAAAACGTATCGCAGCCATTACACTGAAAAGTGAAGAGGTAACTTACGAAGAGCGGTTTTATTTCTGTGAAAATGCGGATGAAGAGGAAAATGAATTTGAAACCGGTGCAATGACAAGTGAAAATCTTTTAAACGCGCGCAATGCATATCGTGTAAAAAAGGGCCTGCTTACATCGGGGGAGATTGTAGCGATCAGAGAAAGCTATGGATTGTCTCAGGTGGATCTTGCAAGATTGCTTGGATGGGGGGAAGCCACGATTTCCCGTTACGAAAGTAAGGCAATACAGGATGAGGCATATGATACGATGCTTCGTCTGATCAAGGATAATCCGCTGCAGGCATTGGAGTTTTTAAAGAAGAATGCTGAAAAGTTTTCCAGATCAAAGCGTCTGGAGATCAGGTCAAAAATTGTTGAGAAGCTGGATTCGTATGGAAAAGAGTTTTTAACGCGTCAAACATTTGAAGGAGAATATGCAAATTATGAAGAACTGTCTGATGCCAACGGTTTTACTGCTTTGAACATTGATAAGATTGAGGCGATGATTTCCTATATTGCGGAGAATATTTCGAATCTGTTCAAGGTTAAACTGATGAAGATGCTGTGGTATTCGGATGTACTGGCATTTGCGGAGACTGGTTTTGCTATGACCGGTATGGTATATAAGCATGAGCCTATGGGAGCGCTGCCGATCGGACATTACAGTTTGATGAACCTTGAGAGACTTAACGTACAGGAAGAGATGAGTTATAATTACGATACAATGCTCCATGTGTATCCAACTGAGGGCATGGACTATTCTATATTGAGTGATGGAGAAAAAGCAATATTAGATAAGGTGATAAAAAAGTTCAGGAATTATAAAGCGAAGGAGATCGTGGATTATATGCATAAAGAAAAGGCGTATACGGAGACTGCGGCCGGAGAAATTATTCCGTTTAGTCTGGCGAAAGAGGTCAGGCCTTTATAAATTGGACAGAAAGTGAATTATTAGTTTGATTTGACGAAGATAGAAAGAGGAAGGATGTGTGCCGTATGGGAATGTTTTTAAACAGTATATCTCCTTATAGAAAATATCAGGCAGTGGCAACAGATACGTATTTTGTGGATAAAACACGATTGATTGAAGAACTGTTCCCGGCAATGGGAAAAGAAAACCGGTTTTTCTGTATTACAAGACCACGCCGTTTTGGGAAAACAGTCATGGCAAACATGACAGCCTCTTTCTTTGGAAAGAGGATAGACAGCAGTGATCTGTTTGACAGGCTGGAAATTGCGCAGTCAGAGCTCTATCGGAAGCACCTGAACCAACATGATGTGATCTTTATTGATTTCAGTGAGATACCGAGGAACTGCCAGGATTACCAGCAGTATATCCTCCGCATTGAAAATGGGATCATAAATGATCTGGCGGAGGTGTACCCGGAAGTAAAGATGGATCCGGATGAGGCGGTATGGGATATTTTAACCCGGATTTTTGAAAAGACCGGACATACATTTTTATTTGTGATGGATGAATGGGATGCGGTTTTTCATATGCCTTTTATAACGGGACGGGAACAGGAACAATATCTGCTGTTTTTAAAATCGCTTCTAAAAAGCAAGGCATATGTGGAGCTTGCTTACATGACAGGAATCCTTCCGATTGCAAAGTACTCCGGCGGGTCGGAATTGAATATGTTTCTGGAATATAACATTGCAACGAAAAAAAGGTTCAGTGAGTATTTTGGATTTTTAGACAGAGAAGTAGATGCCTTGTTTGACATTTACCAGGGAATAACAAAAGACCCGCATATCACGCGGGAGGGGCTTCGCCTGTGGTATGACGGGTACTACACTCTGACAGGGGAGCGGCTCTATAATCCCCGTTCTGTCGTATATGCCCTGGCGGATGATCAGCTGTCGGGATATTGGACAGATTCCGGTCCGTATGATGAGATTTATTACTATATTAAAGATAATATCGCTGATGTCCAAAATGACCTGGCATGCATGGTTTCCGGGGAATGTGTGGAAGCGAAGATGCAGCAGTATGCAGCCACGGCGAAGGAATTGAAGACAAAGGATCAGATCTACTCGGCCATGGTGGTGTATGGGCTCTTGACTCATAAAGACGGGAAAGTCATGATTCCAAATAAAGAATTGATGGATAAGTTTGATGAATTGCTGCTGACCAATGATTCGCTGGGGTAGTACTAAGCAATTAGGGGCAGCTCCATAGCGGAGAAACACGAAAACAGGTGAGGAAAATGAATTTCAACATATATAGCGACATTCTAAAAAACGAGAAAAATTTCCGGTATATGATCCTGGCGAATCTGATCAGCCGGTTCGGGGATTCTGTGGACGCCATCGCCTATAGCTGGATGGTCTATCAGCTGACAGGCTCTACGGCTTGGTTGTCTGTGATTTTAGGAGTGAACATGGTCCCAACGGTTTTGTTCCAGCCGCTGGGAGGCGCGTTGACGGAATATTTCCGGAAAAAGAGGGTCATTGTGGTCTGCGATATTGCCCGGGGTGGCGTGGTATTTCTCACGGGCGTATGCATGCTGCTTGGAATTTTAAGACCGTGGCATCTGCTGATCCTTACCTTTGTAAATTCTTCCATCGAGGCGCTTCGGATTCCAAACGGGCTTGCAATCCTGCCTCAGATATTGAAAAAGGAGAATTATAAGGCAGCCATTTCCATGGACCAGGGAGTGCGGAGAACTTCGGAGCTGGTCGGGATGGGCTGTGCCGGGATTATCATAGGGGGACTCGGGATCGGCGGCGCATTATTTGTGGATGCGGTGACATTTCTCGCGTCCGGACTGCTGCTTTCCTTCTTAAAGGTGAATGAGGAGAAACGCAAGGATGCCGGGTTTCAGATACAGGGGTACGCTGGGACATTAAAGGAAGGATTTGTGTATTTTAAAAGGAGCGAACTGGCGGTCATGGTATGCGTGATCTGTGTGGTGCAGAATCTGTGCACCCTTCCGATCGAAAACCTCCAGGCTGCCTATATCGGCGAATATCTGAGGCTGGACGTGTTTGCGATGTCGGTAGGCGGTACGGCGATCACAGTGGGCATGATCCTGGGAGCGTTGTGTCTGCCCGTTGTATCACAAAGGATTTCGGAAAAACGGCTGCTGATCCATGGCGGGATCCTGATCGGGATTCTCTATTTTTTCTATATTTTCATTGGGATGATCCCGTCGGATATGGGGAAATATATCAGCTATTTTGCGGTGGCTTTTGTATTCGGCTTTTTAAATTCCATGATCGGGGTTACGGTCCAGGTGATTTTTGTGAGCCGCGTGCCGGAAGAATTTGTGGGGAGGATCAGCGGGATCTTCAATGCGTTGGCCTGTTCGTCTCTGCCGGTGGGGTCGTTTTTACTGGCGGGACTGTCGGCGGCTTTTCCGATCGCGGAATTGTATCTGCTGACGGGGAGTTTATCCATTGCGGGATTCATTCTGATCGGACGATCAAAAGGGGTACGGAAGATTGAAAAATGACATAAAAGCTTTTCATGCCGGGACAAAAAATGTGATATGTTTTTTGTCCTGGCTTTTTTATGCGGAAAAGAAGTGACCAAAATTGATACCGTATTAAGAGACTCACAGAGAAGCGGAAATTCTAAAAAATATGTAAACTATCCTCATAAAACAAAAGAACGATGGAGGTAGAACATGAAAGTATTAGGAATTTCCTTTGGAAGAAGGAACCAGCGCAGCGATGTGATGGTGAAGGAGGCTCTGTTTGCGGCAAAGGCTGCCGGGGCGGAGGTACAGTTTATCAATACGGTGCGCATGGACATCGGACACTGCCGTGCCTGCGACTACTGCAGCCGCCTGCGCGACAAAGGGGAGACAGAGATCCACTGCTGTATGAAGGATGATTATCACATTCTGGAGGAGGCATGTCTGGACGCGGACGGGATCATCATCGGCGCACCGGTCTATGCGGTGGGGATTGTCGGACAGTTTAAGAATTTTGTGGATCGTTTCGGACCGTCCCATGACCGGGCGGCTTTGATCGAAGAGAACAAGAAGCGGATCGAGGCAGGCAAGCCGGAACTGGATCCGAGATATTTTAAAGACCGCTATACAGGTTATATTTCAGTCGGCGGGGCGCAGACCCACAACTGGGTATCCTTGGGGCTCCCGATGCTGGATCTGTTCAGCTTTTCCTTCTGCATGAAATGTGTAGGCCATGTGGATGCGTACGACCAGGGCAGGACCGGACATCCGTTGTTTGACCCAGAGCTGATGAAAAAATGCGCAGAACTGGGTAAGGCTGTGGCGGAATCCCTCGGAAAGCCATATGACGAGGTGGACACCTGGGTTGGAGAAGAGGGCGTGTGCCCGGTATGCCATAACCCGCTGCTCAGCATGAACGGAACGACGCATGTAGAATGCCCGATCTGCGGTATCTGGGGAGATCTGTCTGTGGACGGGGACAAGGTGAAGGTAGCGTGGTCCGAGCAGGAGATCGCACGTGCCCGGAATACCAATATCGGAATCTATGAGCACTACAATGAGATCCAGAACATGATCAAGGTCTGTGTGCCGAAGCTGGTCGCAAATAAAGAGACACTGCCGAAGATGATGGAAAAATATGAGAAGTTTGAGGAAACGATCGCAAATATGTGATCCGGATAAAGAAAAGAATGAGTAAAGTTATGATCAACGGATACAGCCGGGGAGTTTTTATGATCCGGCGGACAAAGAGATTATCATGGAGGGAACTATGAGTAATACAAATTTGAATCAATATGGCACAAAGCCATTGACTTTTGCAAATTATGTTGTTTATGGAATGGGTAACTTCGCGTCACAGCTGTCGTGGACTATGGTCGGCACCTATCTGTCCATTTTCTATACGGACGTGTTCGGCCTTGGCGTGGGGGCTGTCGCAATGCTGATGCTGGTGGCAAAGATCTGGGACGGCATCAATGACCCGATGATGGGAACCCTGATGGAACGCACCCATACAAAATGGGGACGTTTCCGGCCTTACATTTTTATCGGGGCACCGTTTTTGGTGTTATTTACCATCCTGACCTTTACCGTGCCGGGATTCGGAGGCACCGCGAAGCTGGTCTACGCTTATGTGACGTATATCGGCCTGGGTATGGCATATACTATGACAAATGTACCTTATCTGGCATTGCCCACGGTTATGACCCGTGACCCGAAAGAGATCAATAAGCTGAACGCGGCGCAGATGATGGGTATGACCATCGGACAGATCATCCTGAATCTGTTTGTGCTGAATCTGGTACTGTGGATTGGCAAGGGCGACCAGGCTGCCGGGTATCAGGGAACCGCAACGCTTCTGGCATTTATCGCGCTGCCGATGTTCTGGGCAGTTGCCGTATTATCAAAGGAGCAGATCACGGTGAAGAAGGAAGACCAGGGCAAGGTCAGCGACGGTCTCAAGCTGGTATTTAGGAACAAGAACCTGTTATGCGCAATGATGTATGCATTTTTTAATATGTTTGGTATTCTTGGACGTATTTCTGTGGCAGTATTCTTCTATATGCATTGTGTAGGAAATTATGCCCTGATCTCCGTATTTATGATGATGCAGATGGCGGTTGGAACGCTGATAATGCCTTTTGCACCGAAGGTTTGTGATAAACTCGGCAAACGGAAAACAGCAATTATTTCCATGGTGATTCAGGGTGCGGCTTTGACTGTGATGTATTTCGGGCCGTCAACGAGTATTCCGTTCAACTTTGTATGCATGGTCATCTATGGAACCGGATATATTGCAGGCCCCTGCGGTGCCGGTATGATGGTGGATGCCATTGATGATTTTGATGATAAGTACGGTTACAGAAATGATGGTATGGCATTCTCCTTCCAGGGGACCGCGATCAAGATCGCGACTGCAATCGCAAACTCCGTATTCCTGTTAGTTATGGGAGCATTCGGATATGTCGGCGGCGGAGAGATCACAGAGCATGTACAGACCGGTATCAATCTGGCGGCAAACTTACTGCCCGGTATCGTATTCCTGATCGGTATCATCCCGCTGGCGCTCTATGACCTGGATAAGCCGGGATATATGGACGCAGTCAGAGAAAGACTGGTTGCAAGGGATAAGGCGAAGAGGGAAATGGAAGGCAGGGAATAAAAGAAAAATTCTGCCGTAAGGTAAAAAACGATCAGGGGCTGTTATGTCAAGAATTCAAAAGCTTGGACATAACAGTCCCTTTCAGCAGTGTTTGTCAGCAGACCTTTTTTCTCATATCTCATAAAGCTGATACTGCTGCAGCTGCCTATATAACAGGAAAGAAAATACCAATAGTAAAATAGAAACTGCAGCCATGATCAAACTACTGATATTCTGGAAAGCGATGCAAACAAACAGGGGGATTAAGCTGCTTAACATGCCTGCTCCCATTGTTGCCAGAACAGAAATTGCCCCGCCCTTTATCGCATAATATTCACTCGTCCAGTCATATTTTGGAAATTTCACATTCATATACATTCCTAAAATGGATATGAAACAGGCATAGACCGTTGGAACGATACATAACAAAATCGCTTGTTTTAGTGAAATCCCCATTTTGAAGCCTGTCAAAGCAGCACTTATCAGTACAAAAGGACAGATTACCGTTAGATTGACCGCTATTTTGGAATTGAATATATCAATGGCTCTTACAGGCACAGAACACATGATCCAACGATTTTTCCCCTCTAAGGACAGGGACGCCGAAGCGGTAGAGGTCATAGTAACAAATACCGAAATTACCAACGGAAGCACCTGCCGCAGCATTTGACTGAGACCGGCTATGCCGCTTTGCCGTTCCAATGCTTCGGGACTGATAAACAGGAGCAGAAGGGCCGCAACAAGTAACAACACCATTCCAATCGTAGAATTCAGTGCGTAAATTGTGCAGGAAAAGTATCTGCTAAATTCTCGCTTATACATTGCCTTTATCGGGGAAGAAACCTGTAAAATCTTTCCTTCAAATTTAGCGGCAGAATGATGAAATGCATCCGTATTCATCTTTTGGTAAAAATGAGCCACTATCCCTACGAAAATGACACTGATGAAAACGGACATCCCGGCAAAGGATAAAAAGTACAGCCAGCTTTGCTGCACAACTGCTTTTGAAATAAGCTCAGCCGGGGGATAGAGTTTTTCCGCCATGTTAGAAAATAAAATCCCAATATTCAAAATTTCATCACGATTCATATTCTGCGCTTTGGTTGAAGCTGCCACGATCAGCAATACAATCAGCGTACTTAATATCAATGAAAGAATATTTTTGTGCTTTGAACGGGAAGAAATAGCAGAGATCAAAACACCAAGTCCCAAAGAAATCACCATAGGAATGACAGGCAGAAATAAAAAGGAAAGAAGAAACATTATGTTTCCGGAAATCCCTGTTTCTGCAGATACCCCAAAAATTACAACAGCGGGAAGCACTGCGATCATGCTGATTAAGAGATTCGTCAAATAAACGATTGTTAATCGGCTTAGAACCACTTCTGTATTTTTCACTGGAAGCGACATAACCATATCGTAATCACGCAGCCCAATAAGTACGCCGGAGCTTTTTAGGAAAGTAAATATCAATGTAATGAAGGAGCATATCAGTGCGGAAATTGTCGGCAGGATATTTACAGCTCCCATACTTGCCAGCCCCCGGCTGATCATTGTACTGTAAGCGGTCATCAGTCCGATCATAAGGAGTGCAAGCAGGCCCAAAGCCATACTGCGCTGTTTTTCTTTTTTGTTACGGGAATGGAGTATACAGTTAATGCCAAATAAATTGTAAAGCTGCATTTTCAAAAGAAGCAAATATCTATTTTTCATTTTCTACAACCTCCATAAATACATCTTCAAGGCTTCCGGAACCGCGCACCGTCTCCATGCTCCCGCTTATGATCAAATTTCCCTGTTTGATGATAGAAACTTTATCGCATAGCTTTTCCGCGACATCCAAAACATGAGTGGAAAAAAATATGGCACTTCCCAGATTGCATAACTCCCGCATGATTTGTTTCAGATAAAAAGCTGCTTCGGGGTCAAGCCCCACAAAAGGTTCGTCCAATACAAGCAGCTTCGGTTCATGTAAAAAAGCACCGATTAAAGCCAGCTTTTGCTTCATACCATGAGAATAAGAACTGACCAGATCTCCCAAACTGTCGGTGATACCGAAAAGCTGTGCATACTTTTTTATTCGTTCTTCCCGATGTTTCCGGTCAACGGAAAACATATCCGCCATATAATTCAGATATTGAATCCCTGTTATATAGTCGTATAAATCCGGGTTGTCGGGAATATAGGCTGTCAATAGCTTACATTTAACAGGTTCGGTTTTTGCAGAATGTCCGTCTATCAAAATTTCTCCCTCATTGAAACTCATGACACCGACAACAGCTCGGATCGTTGTCGTTTTTCCGGCTCCGTTATGTCCGATAAAGCCATGAATTTCTCCGGGCATAACGGATAGGGAAAGGTGATCAACCGCTTTTTTTCCCTGCGAATATTCTTTTGTAAAATTTTTGATTTCCAATACTGCTTGCATGTTTTTTCCTCCTGTTCTCTGTTGGTGAGATTTTAATATCGTAATAGTAATATTATCATAATGATAATATTAAGTCAATAGAAACCGCTCCGATTTTAAAGGGAGCGGTAAGGTTTAATTTTCCGGCGGAGTAACGATTATCCCAAGCGTTCTTAATTTTCGCTCTGCTTTTGGCTCATTTTTTTCTACCATCTTAATTATATTTGAAATATTCTTCATAAGCTCAATTAATTCTTCGTCAGATAAATAAAGATGTGAAAGGGAAAATCCTGACATATCTTTTTTGATATCGATATTTGGCGACTTACAATACTCTCGAAACTGTTTCGCAAATCCAAGAAAATATTGCATGAACAATTGCATATAAAGGGGACCGGAGTTTTCCGCTAATATCGCTTCAAACTCACTATTCAGGTTCAATGCAAGCGCATAGGTGCTTTCCACTGTACCTCGTACCTGTTTTTTTTCAACGACTTTTATGAGGCCGTCATTTAACATTTTTTTTAAATTACGGTATAAAGTCGCCTGTGGGATGTCGCTAAGAACATCAGATAAATGTTTTGCGGTTGCACGTTCTTGTGAATAGATTTCAAGCAGCAATTTACATTTTACCGGATTTGTAATGCACTCCATAATTTTATCGGTCATGTTTTGTCCTCCTGTTTGCCTATATGAAAATATTATCACTTTGATAGTGAAAAATCAACCAACGGATTCCTGCGTTTACTTTTAAAGCAGATGCTGTATTTACCGTCAAAAGGAAATATCAGGCACACCTAATTCCATCTGCCTCCGAAGCCTTGCCCTCAGGCTGCGGAGAAACCGCTCATTTCCGATCACGGTCAGCATGGGGCCGAAGGACAGGACCTCGATCAGCAGTTCTGTCTCCATATTCTGATGATAATAGATGAGGCATTCATAGATGTTCTCATCTATTTTTGCGGTATTTTTTTCATAATTGGCAAAGTGCAGCATAGCCCGCTCCAGAGCGTTGCGCCTGTTGACGATGTGCAGTGTGACAGGCTCTTTATAGTAGGAATTCCGGATCAGCGCATTCAGGTCCACGGGGGAGGAAAGTGCTTTGCCTGCAGGCCTGACAGACTGAATCCGAGAAAGGTTCAGAAGCTCCGGCTTCATTTGGCCTCTTTTTGCCGGCTTAAGAGCCAGAAGGCGGAGCTTGTCATTTTTTACGGAGTATTCCAGCCGGGCGGGAATATATGGATGGTGAAGGCGTTTTCCATTTGGAGAAATGTAATCGATATCCACATACTGTCGGTTTTTTTGTGCCTGGAGCAGTGTACGGAAGCAATGGCGGTAGCTTTCATCCTGCCAGGGATCGCCGTCTGAAAAACGATCGTAGTAGTAAAACTGTTCCGGCCTCCAGAGCGGAGGAACTTCGGAGAGCATACGCCGCAGGGCTTCCAGCTGTGCCGGCTCCAGAAATAATCCGATGCGGGGATCGGATAATAACGCATTTAAGTAGGATTTTTCCAGGGCGGAAAGAGGCGTCAGAAAGGAAGGGCTGAGCTTGGAAAGATAGAGCCCGCCGTCCTTTTCGAATAAATTCCAGGCTCCGCTTTCGATTTTGGGAATGATGGAAAGAAGGCTCTCTTCAAAGCCTTCCCGGCAGATGCGGCTGCGGATGTCCTGGATCGTAAGGGCGCCCTGGGAAGACAGCAGATGCCGCAGGACCTGGTAATAACAGCTGTAGATTTCTGAAAATAATTCCATTTGACCGGTCCTCCTGTTTCTGAAAATCCGTTTCTATCTGTACACTCGATGCCGGTAGCATCGTTGACTGACTCCAACACAGTAATGGCATGGACAGCGAGTGATTACTACTCAATTATTAATGCAATGCTGTACTAGGATTCCTTACATTCTATGTCATACATGCGGTACAAGGTCTGCAGATCGCGGTAAAAGCGTTGCTCGACTAATTTGGCGCTGCATTCCAGGGACAGGATCCTGCCGGTAAAGGTGCGGATCCAGGGCAGCATTTCGTTGCAGTCAAAGGATTGGATCTCATACCGATAGACGTGCTCTGCGATCTTTGTGATCTTGCCGCCCCGACCTTCCCGTTTCAAGCGGTCAACGATATAGCTTTCTCCAGGTTCGATCACCTGCAGAGTCATGGTCAAGGTATCCAGCCGGTGCCCTTCTCCGCCCTGGAAGGATACGCCCCAGAGATTTTTGCGGTTCTGGTCCAGCTGATCCAGCAGCACGCTGTAGTCCTCGGCTGATTCCAGCAGTGTGACGCGCTTGACGGCATCCAGGCGGAAACAGGAGAAGCGCCTGCGCCTGCGGAGATATCCGCACAGGAAACGCCGGCCGGTCCGGGTGCTGATAAAGATCTGCAGGGGGACGCATTCCGCGGTGCTTACGGTTCCGCGGCGGGAGCTTCTCAGATCCATGCGTACCGATTTCTGCTGATCCATGGCATTCAAAAGCTCCAGGAGGATTTCCTCTTCCAGAGTATGTACAAAAAAGCTGTGCTTCACGCGGAAGGTCTGATTCTCATGGTCAAACTGCTCTGCCAGTTCATTTCCGATGATCCCGAAGTGGCCGGCCATCTGAAAAAAGGAACAGGCGTCCAGAACATTTCCATTGGCGCGAAGCCAAAGGGCAAGGGAATTGTCCAGGGAAAAAAGGACGGTCCTGCCGGATTTTGTTTTCTGGAGCAGTCCTTCCTTTTCGTAGGTGTTGCATTTCCGGCGGACAGTCTGGATGTCGAAGAGGGCTTCGTAGTCTGCAAGCAGGCTGTCGGTGATCTCCTCGGCGGTGCGCGCCCGGCCGTCCTGCAGCAGGTCCAGTATCAGGAAGTGCAGGACGATATCGTTGTCAGTGAAGCTCTTGGTCTTCCAGACGCGGAAGAGCGGGTTGGTATCCAGGAGGCTGCTGTCGATGGCAAGGGAAATGTTGGAGCCGCCGGGGACGTGGTCCTTGCGCACGTAAGGGGCGAGCCAGCTTTCCAGGCGTCTCCTCTCGTTGTCGTAGGTCCGGGGGCTTTTTTCCTTGAAATCATTTCTCGTCTTGAAGCCGTAGACGAAGAAGTCACGGACATAATCTCTGGTTTTTGGGAAGCTTTTGATCAGCTCGTGGAAGTCAGACATGGTGTGCGTCACTCCTTTCTGAAATTTCTGACAGCTTCTGGAAATGTTTCTGCTATTTTTTGTATACTTTTATCCTGTAGATAAAAGGGATTTAATACCTTTTTGGAATAGCTGTATGTCTGACCATTTGTCATAGAAATCAGCAAATGCGAGAAATACTTCTCCCAGCTTTCATATTTTTTTGCCTCAACGTAATCAGATGTTGAAGCTAAAATATCAGATAACTCTTTTGACGGAATCAATCCTGATTTTAAAATTAAATATTCAAATGATTCTGGCATCCAGACCGAAATTCTCTGGCCGATCCTTGTAGCAGAATATTCCAGACAGCTTTCAACCATTGCACCGAATGCCGCACCATCCGCAATAGCCAGTATATCTCCAGTTTCCAATTTTTGAATCCGGTCTAAAACTTTACTGTTTCCATCGGCGCTTTTCACTGTTCTGCCATGAAACAATTTGGAAAAGAACTGGAATCCGGAATTGCTGTCCTCTGTTACAATGGTATCCATTTTATTATTCTCAATGACAGGATAATTGCTGTATATTTCCTTTAGCTGATGGTAAGATTCTTTTATATTCGTTCGTTTTCCATCTGTTATGATTTCATATATTTCATGGATACTATATGGAAGCATTTTTAATGGGGAACGATTGACCAGTACGAAATAATTTCCCGAGGTTTTTACAAATTCCGCAAATTCTTTCGAAAATACAAACGGATTGTTTTCTTCGATAAATATAATGGTACCCCGCAGCGGATATAAAGCATCTTCCCAGGTACGCCCGACTTCCTGCCGAAGATAGACATAATAATCGGTATCTGTGGTTACAGAATATCCGGACTCCCTTCCGACCCTCAGATATTCATACATCATATGAAGCAGTGTTGTTTTTCCGGTGGCACTGTCTCCTTTGATGATTGTGATATTTCGTTTTATGGAAAATTCAAACAGCAATTTTTTGCTTTTTACCCTGAAATGATAACTACCCTTCATCCTGCATGGCCTCCGCTTCCAATAATCCATCCACATATTCTGTCGGATTGTGGACGAGTTTTCCGGTATTCATGATCTGGATCTCAAATGTGCCCTCAAAACGGATGATATGCTGCAGATATACGGTCAGGTCTTTGGATTCTGCGATTCTTAAGACCCACTTTGCACAGTTGTTTCCGCAGTTGGACAAATTATATATAAAAGAATCATCCTTCAGCATCAGAATCAGAACCTTTATACCGCCGGACAGATCCTTTGGCGTGATCGCGCCTAAAACAGGGCTCTCGATGATGTGGGCACTGAGGACAGCGGAGTGGTCAACGTCCTGGATCATCTCTTTGACAAAGGGATCTTCGATCCATTCATCTTCATATACGTTATCAAAATAGGAGGGGGCATCGTTCAAATATTCTGTCCCGCCATAATACCATATTTTCAGCATATTGCATTTCCTGCCTTCCTGAGTATCGCGCCAGCCGCAGCCCGAAGCGGCATACTTCCTTATGCGGCTGCGCGCATCATGTTTGCTTCGCGGCAGATTTATCTGGCGCGCAGTATAACAATTAGCAATAGTTAGTATATCAGATTTTATATGCCTCCTCTCGACCATTCATTATCGTAACTGGGCGGGGGCATGTAATATAGTATACTTTATGTACTCCGGAAAAATCAAGCAGGTCACAGGAAGTTCGCAACTTTTTTGAAATGATGTTTTGGAAACTTTTTCTTATAATAGAAATTGCAAAATATCAGGTGCTTTTATCACGGAATATGCAGAAATGAAACGAAGGGAGAGAATGTGATGTTTGTGATCTGTAACGATAAGACCAGAGTTCCGGTCAAGGTCTGGCTGGAGAAGGAAGGACAGCTTGAGAGTAATTGTCTGGAACAGGCATATCATCTGTCACAGCTTCCGTTTTTACATAAATGGGTCTGCCTGATGCCGGATACCCATGCCGGAAAGGGAATGCCCATCGGAGGGGTGATCGCGGCGAAGGATGTGATCATTCCGAATGCGGTGGGAGTGGATATCGGATGCGGCATGGATTTTATCCCTACCAATATCCGTGTGGAGGAGATCCGGGAGGTCCAGACCGGGAACGGCACGATGATCCAGGCGATGATCGGAAATATCATGCGGGAGATCCCGTTAAATATGGAGCGGTATCGGGAGCCGCAGGAGTCCCGGGTGCTGGACCTGGCAAAGCAGGAACTGGAGAAGTACGAGGCGGATGCAGAGCTCCTGCCTCTGATCGAGGATGGATATTATCAGGTGGGAAGTTTAGGGGGCGGCAACCATTTTATTGAACTGCAGGAGGACCAGGAAGGGTATCTGTGCATTATGATCCATTCCGGGAGCCGCCATCTGGGAAAGTCAGTGTGTGATCATTTTCATAAGAAGGCAAGGGAACTGAACCGGAGGTGGTACAGCGAGGTGAAGGAGGAATATCATCTGGCATTTCTGCCTGTACAGACCGAAGAAGGGCAGCAGTATATCCGCTGGATGAATCTGTCCATGGACTATGCTTTTGAGAACCGGGCACGTATGCTGGAAAAGACCTGCAGGATCGTATCGGAACTGATCGAAAAGCATACGGGGCTTACCGTAGAATTTGGGGAGGAGATCAACTGCCATCACAATTACGCGGCGCTGGAGCATCATTATCATGCAAATGTGTGGGTGCACCGGAAAGGCGCGACCAGAGTACGCAAGGGGGAAATGGCTGTGATACCGGGAGCGATGGGCTCTTACAGCTATGTAGTGGAAGGTAAAGGGAATCCGGAAACCTTCTGCAGCTCTTCCCACGGCGCGGGCAGGAATTATTCCCGGTCCGGGGCAGTGAGGGAATTTTCTGTAGAAAAGGTGATGGTGGATCTGAAAGAACAGGGTGTTGTGCTTGGAAAACGGAAGAAAAACGATGTCGCGGAGGAGTGCAGATTTGCCTATAAGGACATCGACCAGGTGATGGCGCAGCAGATGGATATGGTGACGCCGGTGAGAAAATTGAAGACGGTGGGCGTCGTAAAGGGATAGGTGCGCCCAGAAAAGGGCGGATAGTTTAGCGGGTGGAAATCCCGTACGGAAAGGCCTGGCGAGCCACCGTTAGCAAGTCTTGGGCGCTGCCTGGTAACAGACAGCTGTTAAGCGTAGACAGTTAGGA
>CATLCV010000025.1 GCA_949893755.1 uncultured Lachnospiraceae bacterium
CACGGAGCCGCTTACGGACGCGGAAGCAGGGGCCAAGCTTGCACAGGAGATCGGATATCCGGTGATCGTGAAGGCGGCCCTGGGAGGCGGCGGCAAGGGAATGCGTGTGGCAGAGACTCCGGAGGACTTTGAGGCCAGCTTCCAAACCGCCCAGAAAGAGGCGCAGATGGCATTCGGGGACGGAACCATGTACCTGGAACATTATGTACAGCATCCCCGCCATATCGAATTTCAGATCCTGGCGGATCAATATGGAAATACGATCCACCTGGGCGAGCGGGACTGCTCGATCCAGAGAAACCACCAGAAGATGATTGAGGAAGCGCCTTCCGCGGCACTGTCCGAGGAACTGCGCGCGCGGATGGGAGAAGCCGCAGTGAGGGCAGCGAAGGCGGCAGGCTACACCAACGCCGGAACGGTAGAATTTTTGCTGGAGAAAAACAATCAGTTTTATTTTATGGAAATGAATACCCGGATCCAGGTGGAGCATCCGGTGACGGAGTGGGTGACAGGGATCGACCTGGTGAAGGAGCAGATCCGCATTGCGGACGGCAGGCGGCTAAGCTATACCCAGCAGGATGTACGGATCACCGGCCACGCCATAGAATGCCGGATCAACGCGGAGAATCCAGAGAAGAACTTCCGTCCGTCTCCGGGAACGATCACGGATATGTACCTTCCCGGCGGAAAAGGCGTGCGGATCGATGCCGCGATCTATTCCGGATATACGGTGCCGCCCTATTATGACTCCATGCTCGCCAAGCTGATCGTCCATGCCAAGAACCGGAAGGAAGCGATCCGGAAGATGCGCAGCGCATTAGGCGAGGTGATCATTGAAGGAATCGATACCAATGTGGATTATCAGTATGAGATCCTGCACCATCCCGATTTTGTGTCAGGAGATATTGATATTGAATTTATAAATTCTATGTCACACACGGACCAATCACGGCGCTGATTGGTCAGGAGGATGCACATAAATGCTGTAACATGGATAGAGAAGATGGGCCGTGGGTAAAAGAATGGCAGGCTGAATGTGAGGGAAATGACGGATGAAGCTTCAGAATATGTTTAAGAAAACAAACAGACGGAACCGGAATGCATTCGGTGAGTCCCGTCCGGAGGTTCCGGAGGGGCTTCTCCGGAAATGTAATAAATGCGGGGCGGCGATCATTGCGGAGGAGGTACGGGAGGGAAATTATATCTGCCCGAAATGCCAGGGATATTTCCGGGTGCATGCCCGCCGAAGGATCGAGATGATCGCGGATCCGGATACCTTTGAGGAGTGGGATGAAGAGCTTGTGACCTGCAATCCGCTGCAGTTCCGGGGATATGAGGAAAAGGTGGCGGCGCTGCAGGAAAAGACAGGCCTGAGAGAGGCTGTCGTGACAGGCAGGGCCGAGATTGAAGGTGAGCCTGCGGTGATCGGCGTCTGTGACGGACGGTTTCTGATGGCAAGCATGGGAGAAGCCGTGGGGGAAAAGATCACCCGGGCTGTGGAGCGCGCCACAAAGGAAAAGCTTCCGGTGATCTTGTTTGCCTGCTCCGGCGGCGCCAGGATGCAGGAAGGAATCATTTCCCTGATGCAGATGGCAAAAACCTCTGCCGCGTTGAAACGGCACAGCGACGCGGGACAGCTTTATATCTCCGTGCTGACGGACCCCACCACCGGGGGCGTGACGGCCAGCTTTGCCATGCTGGGGGATATCATCCTTGCGGAGCCCAATGCCCTCATCGGGTTTGCAGGGCCGAGGGTGATCGAGCAGACCATCGGGGAGAAGCTTCCGAAGGGATTCCAGCGGTCTGAATTTCTGCTGGAGCATGGCTTTATTGACCGGATCGTGGGCCGGGAAGAGCAGAAAGCGGTGCTCGCGCAGATCCTGAGGATGCATCGTAAGAAGGGGACGGCAGCAGGCAGTGAGAACAGGGCTGCTGCAGAAGATAGCAGACGGCCGCAGAGTCCGGAAAAACGGGAAGGTTTTGCGGAGGAGAATCCGCATGTGCAGATTTTGGAAAAACGGTTTGATCATGCAGGAAATCCGCACATGCAAGTTTCGGAAAAGCAGGCGGTTCTTGCAGAAGAGAATCCGCATACGCGAAATGAAGGAAAAAAACGGAATGCCTGGGAGAGCGTGCAGATCTCCCGGAAGAAAGGCCGTCCTGTGGGAAGCGACTACATTTCCCATCTGTTCACAGATTTTATGGAGCTGCACGGCGACCGGTATTATAAGGATGATCCGGCGGTCGTCGGAGGGCTGGCATATTTTCAGGGGATGCCGGTGACCGTGATCGCGCAGGCCAAGGGAAAGTCTACCAAAGAAAATGTGGAGCGCAATTTCGGGATGCCCTCCCCGGACGGATACCGCAAGGCGCTGCGCCTTATGAAGCAGGCAGAGAAGTTTCAGCGTCCGGTGATCTGCTTTGTGGATACGCCCGGGGCGTTCTGCGGTCTGGAAGCGGAGGAGCGGGGACAGGGGGAAGCGATTGCCAGGAACCTGTTTGAACTCTCAGATCTGAGAACTCCGATCCTTTCCATTATTATCGGAGAGGGCGGCAGCGGCGGGGCGCTTGCCATGGCCGTGGCGGATGAGGTCTGGATGCTGGAAAATTCCATTTATTCCATCCTTTCGCCGGAAGGCTTCGCAAGTATCCTCTGGAAAGACAGCAAACGTGCGGATGAGGCGGCGGAGGTCATGAAGCTGACTGCGTTTGATCTGAAAAGCCTTGGCATCATAGAGAAGATCATACCGGAGCCGGCAGATTATACGGAGGAAAATATGGATCCGGTGTGTCAGGCGCTGGAGTCCGATATTACGTCATTTCTGGAGACGTATTCCAGGATGGGGACGGAAGAACTGACCCGGAAGCGGTATCAGCGTTTTCGGGAGATGTAGCCTGATTGGGAAATACGTCTTGATCGGGAAAGCGGATTGTTCGGAAAATGCGTTTGGCGTAAAACGGCAGACAGTAAGGAGAGTAAAACCATGTGGAAAATCGGAGATAAAACGGTCAGGGTTCCCCTGATCCAGGGCGGCATGGGAGTCGGGATCAGCCTGGGGCGGCTGGCGGGAACGGTTGCGGCCCAGGGCGGTGTGGGGATCATTTCTACGGCTCAGATCGGATTTCGGGAGATGGATTTTGACCGGGATCCCGGTACAGCCACTCTTCGTGCTGTTAGAAACGAGATGGCGCGGGCGAGATCATCGGCTATCATATCCTGGTGGCCCTCCGGGACTATGAGGCCCATGTGCAGGCTGCGGTTGCCGCCGGTGCGGATCTGATCATCTCCGGTGCGGGCCTTCCTGTGGAGCTGCCCAGGCTGACCCAGGGGAGCAAAACAAAGATCGCGCCTATCGTCTCTACAGAAAAGTCGGCCAAGGTCATTTTGAAATATTGGGACAGGAAATATCAGCAGACGGCGGATCTGGTTGTGATCGAAGGGCCGGAAGCCGGGGGGCATCTGGGATTTGACCAGGAGGCTCTGGATTATTACGCAAAATCAGATTATATGGAAGAAATCCGGCGCATCCTGGAAGTCGTCCGGGGATATGAGAAGAAATTCGAAAAGAAGATTCCGGTTGTGGCGGCAGGCGGGATCTATGACCGGGAAGATGTGGAGCGTGTCATGAAATCCGGCGTGGACGGCGTGCAGGTTGCCAGCCGGTTTGTGACCACGGAGGAATGCGATGCGGATTTCCGCTATAAGGAGGCTTATATCCGGGCATCCAAAGAGGATATCGTCATTGTAAAAAGTCCGGTGGGAATGCCGGGAAGAGCTATCTTGAATCCTTTCATGAAACGTGTTATGCTAGGAGAAAGGATTTCCCATACGCCCTGTCACGGATGTCTGGCAAAATGCAGTCCGGCGGAGATACCATATTGTATTACGGATGCATTAACCGCGGCGGCAGAGGGAAGAATAGAAGAAGGGCTGCTATTCTGCGGAGCCAAGGCGTATCGGGCAAAACGGATCGAGACGGTGAGGGAAGTGGTGGAGTCACTGTTTCCAGATTCCTGACTGGATATCCAAGGGAACCCTGGCCATGCAGCCGTTTCATAAGGGATAGAGGCCCCAAAGCCGCCTGTGACTCGGACAGGCGCGGAAAAATCGCAGTAAAAACTGGAAAGGAGCGGAACGCTGTGGATGCATATGAAACAATCAATGATGTTCTGGTGAATTTATTTTATGAGATCCTGGAGCTGGAAGAGAAAGCGATCATAACGGATGAATTCCGGGATATCAGCAATAATGATATGCATATCATAGAAGCCATCGGGCTGGGGAATGACAGTACGATGTCCGCGGTTGCCAGGAGGCAGGGGGTTACTGCGGGGTCACTGACCACTTCCATAAACAGTCTGGTAAAGAAGGGGTATGTGGTGCGCAGCCGTTCCGAACAGGACCGCCGGATCGTGTACATCAGCCTGACGGAGAAGGGAAGGAAGGCGTATTATCATCATGAGAATTTCCACAGGGAGATGATCAATGCGGCTGTGAAGAATCTGAGCGAAGAGGAGCTCCCGCTTCTGGCCAGGACGTTGAACGGGCTGGCTGTATTTTTCCGGAATTACGGGGAATATAAAGAGGAAGTGTCAGACGGAACAGGTTGATTCAACAAGCTATTTACATTGCAATAAATTGCATGCAAATGGTCCGTCGAATCGTAGCCGCACAGGTGGAATATTTTTTGACGCTAGTACTCCATCCGGCCAGAAATTGAACTCGTGACTGGATGGAGTACTGGCGGATTGCAGTAGCACTTTTTCGCTATACTGCCATTGAATATTCATAACTATTATGATACATAAATTCCGGCGTGCAATCGATATTTCCGTTATTCCACGTAACGACACCGTGATCTACACAAGGATTTTTAAATACGTTTTCTTCCCTTAAAAGATTAAAGACTTCTCCTTGTAAAATCGTTGCGTCAAACAATCGCGTTTCACCTGTTGAAAAAGTTATCAGCAGAATCATGTTATCCAATGCTTTTACACTGGAAATTTTTATATCTGTAACAGGTTCCCCTCCATATACAATACCATTCATAACATACATTTCCATTTCTCCTTTTTATAATTTTAGACTTCCTCACATTCATTCGAGGGCAGATTGGCGGACAGCATTTTGAGGGATGCTGTGCAGTTGTCATTTCTTCCTTATTTCAATGGTTCTATTCTAGACAATGGCCTTTCCCTTACAGCATTATTCCAAGCCGCATATAATTCATCTTCATGCAATGCCATCCATCCGGACAGCATTCTATATTGCTTTAATGGTATTTTACCTTCCAATACTTCACCGTCAAGTGAAACGGATGCCTCATATTCTCCATAATATACATGAACATGCGGTTTATGATGCTTTTCATTATCTTTGAAGATCATTTTTATTATAATACCGTAAAATCTGCTTATTTCGGGCATTCTATTAGTCCTCCGATTTCCAATAGATTTATTTGTATTATAAAAAAAAAATTCAATTTTTTCAAGCCAAGTTCCAAAAGAGTTAGATGAATTTTACTTCCCTGAACGGATATTTCATGTTATGATTATTTTGTAGGAAAATATATCAAGTTATATAGAGTTATATAAGGAGGGGTGTGAGAGGCTCCGGTAAAACGGTCCTGATGACCAGTATCACGGGGAGAATGCGGGCAGAAGAGCGCTGGCACTGCCGAGGTTTGCCGAATTTGCAGAGATGCGGCAGTTTCTGTAAACGGAAAAAATGGGTATTGACATTCAATCATCCTATGTTAAAATAGAAAAGTATCTGGAATGTATTGATATGTAAAGATAAATGAACAGCAAAGGCAATGACCGTGCAGAGTAGAGACTCATTTTCTAACAGAGAGAGAGAATCACCGGCTGAAAGTTCTCTTTAGTTCAGATGACGATCGAATTTCCCACGTGAGCCGTATTCCTGAACCTGTGTGGCCAAGTGTCTGCGATCGCGGCACGGAGGTTATGGTGAGTATTTATTCACAGCTTCGAAGTAGGGAATGCCGTAGGCTGTACGTTACACAGCGGCAGAGTGCCCGTGGAGTGTCCATGGGAATCAGGGTGGTACCGCGGATCATGACTTCGTCCCTTTTTGGAGGGAACGGAGTCTTTTTTTGTGGAAATTGGGTGATTGCTGTAGCTTAGAAGCTGCTTTTCAGAGAGCGGCAGACATTCAGACGGAATGGAAAATTCTGTATCTAAGAAAGGAGAAACCAGAATGAAAGACAGATTGGAACAGATCAAAAAGGAAGCGATCGCGCAGATCCAGGCATCGGATGTGCCGGAAAAGCTCAACGACGTGCGTGTGCGTTTCCTGGGGAAGAAGGGGGAACTGACCGCCGTACTCAAGGGAATGAAGGATGTGGCGCCGGAGGAGCGCCCGAAGGTAGGCCAGCTTGTCAATGAGACCAGGGCGGCCATCGAAGCGATCATGGAAGACACGAAGAAGAAAATGGAAAAGGCGATCCGCGAGGAGAAGCTGAAAGCGGAGGTCATTGATGTGACGCTGCCGTCGAAAAAGAACCGTGTGGGCCACCGGCATCCCAACACCATCGCTCTGGAAGAGGTGGAGAGGATCTTCGTGGGAATGGGCTACGAGGTGGTGGAAGGCCCGGAGGTGGAATATGACCTGTACAATTTTGAAAAGCTGAATATCCCGGCGGACCATCCGGCAAAGGACGAGCAGGATACATTTTATATCAACAAAGACATTGTGCTGCGTACCCAGACCTCCCCGGTGCAGGCCCGTGTCATGGAGCAGGGCAGGCTGCCGATCCGTATGATCGCTCCGGGCAGGGTATTCCGTTCCGACGAAGTGGATGCGACCCACTCTCCGTCCTTCCATCAGATCGAGGGACTGGTCATTGACAAGCATATTTCCTTTGCGGACCTGAAAGGAACCCTGGAGGTATTTGCAAAGGAACTGTTCGGGCCGGAGACAAAGACGAAATTCCGTCCCCATCATTTCCCGTTCACGGAGCCAAGCGCGGAGGTGGATGTGAGCTGCTTCAAATGCGGCGGAAAGGGATGCCGTTTCTGCAAGGGTTCGGGCTGGATCGAGATCCTGGGCTGCGGTATGGTACATCCCCATGTGCTGGAAATGTGCGGGATCGACCCGGAGGAATACGGCGGATTCGCGTTCGGCGTGGGACTGGAACGGATCGCGCTCCTGAAATATGAGATCGACGATATGAGGCTGCTGTATGAAAATGATATCCGTTTCTTAAAGCAGTTCTGAGGATCAAAAAAAGAATATAGAAAGTGAGGAATAGATTTTGAATACTTCATTATCATGGATAAAAGCATATGTGCCGGACCTGGATGTGACTGCGCAGGAATATGCGGACGCGATGACGCTGTCCGGTACCAAGGTAGAGGGCTATGAGAAATTGGATGCGGATCTGGACAAGATCGTGATCGGGCAGATCGAGAAGATCGAGAAGCACCCGGACGCGGATAAGCTGGTGGTATGCCAGGTCAATCTGGGAACAGAGACCACCCAGATCGTGACCGGCGCGCCCAACGTATTCGAAGGGGCAAAGGTTCCGGTCGTTCTGGACGGCGGACGCGTGGCAGGGGGGCATGACGGCTCCAAAACGCCCGGCGGGATCAAGATCAAGAAAGGGAAGCTCCGGGGCGTGGAAAGCAACGGGATGATGTGCTCCATTGAAGAGCTGGGCTCCACCCGGGACATGTATCCGGAAGCGCCGGAGGAAGGCATCTACATTTTCCCGGAGGATGCTCAGGTCGGTGAGAACGCGGTCAAGGCGCTGGGACTGGACGATGTGGTCGTGGAATATGAGGTGACGTCCAACCGGGTGGACTGCTTCAGCGTGGTCGGGATCGCGAGAGAGGCGGCGGCTACATTTGGCAAAACATTTGTGCCTCCGGTGGTGACGGAGACCGGAAATGACGAGGATGTCAACGACTATGTGAAGGTTTCTGTGGAAAATACGGACCTGTGCCCGCGTTACTGTGCAAGGGTCGTCAAGAACATCAAGATCGGGCCGTCGCCCAAATGGATGCAGAGACGGCTGGCTTCCGTGGGGATCCGTCCCATCAATAATCTGGTGGATATCACCAACTACGTGATGGAAGAATACGGACAGCCCATGCATGCCTATGACCTGGAGACCATTGCCGGGCATCAGATCGTGGTCAAGACCGCACAGGACGGGGAGACATTTACCACGCTGGACGGACAGGAGCGGAAGATGGATCAGGACGTGCTGATGATCTGCGACGGCGAGAAGGCCATCGGCATTGCCGGGATCATGGGCGGCGAAAACTCCATGATCACGGACGACGTGAAGACCATGCTGTTCGAGGCGGCATGCTTTGACGGCGTAAATATCCGCAAATCCAGCAAGCGTGTGGGACTTCGGACGGACGCGTCGGGCAAGTTTGAAAAGGGGCTGGATCCGAACAACGCAAAGGCGGCCATTGACCGGGCATGCCAGCTTGTGGAAGAGATGGGCGCCGGAGAAGTCGTGGGCGGAACCGTAGATGTGTATGGAAAAGAAAAGCATCCGGTGCGGGTTCCATTTGACGCGGAAAAGATCAATGCCATGCTGGGAACGGATATCTCTGAGGACGTGATGCTGGGATATTTCAAAAAGATCGATCTGGAATATGATCCGGAGACGAAGGAAGTGATTGCGCCGACCTTCCGTCAGGATCTGTTCCGGCTTGCGGACATCGCGGAGGAAGTGGCGAGATTTTACGGCTATGACAATATTCCGACCACATTGCCGAACGGGGAAGCGACCACCGGTAAGCTGTCCTTCAAGCTGCGGATCGAGCAGGTGGCGAGGGATATCGCGGAATTCTGCGGATTCAGCCAGGGGATGTGCTATTCCTTCGAAAGCCCCAAGGTATTCGACAAATTGCTGCTGCCGGCGGATTCGCCGCTGCGCCGCACGGTAGAGATCACAAATCCGCTGGGAGAGGATTACAGCATCATGCGGACCACCTCCCTGAACGGAATGCTGACCTCCCTGGCGACCAATTATAATAGAAGAAACAAGGACGTCCGTCTGTACGAGCTGGGAAATATTTATCTTCCCAAGAGCCTTCCGCTGACGGAGCTGCCCGAGGAACGGATGCAGTTTACGCTGGGAATGTATGGAAAAGGGGATTTCTTCAGCATGAAGGGCGTGGTGGAGGAATTCTTCGAGAAGATCGGGATGAAGAACCGGGAGATCTATGATCCGGATGCAGGAAAGCCCTATCTCCACCCGGGACGCCAGGCAAATATCGTATATGACGGAAAGGTGGTAGGCTATCTGGGAGAGATACATCCGGAAGTGGCGGATATCTACGGGATCGGTGAGCGGGCCTATGTAGCGGTCATTGACATGCCGGAGATTATGGAGTATGCTACATTTGACAGGAAATATTATGGAATCGCAAAATATCCGGCAGTGACCCGGGATATCAGCATGGTGGTGCCGAAGCATATCCTGGCAGGGCAGATCGAAGAGGTGATCTCCGCTAAGGGAGGAAAGTATCTGGAAAGCTATGCCCTGTTCGACCTGTATGAAGGCGCGCAGATCAAGGAAGGCTTCAAGTCCGTGGCATATTCGACCGTATTCCGCGCGAAGGACAAGACGCTGGAGGATGCGGAAGTGACGGAAGCCATGGAGCGGATTCTGAAAGCGCTGGAAGGCATGGGGATCGAGCTGCGGAAATAAGGCAGAGTGCGCCTGTGCGGTTTTTGCGGATGGATGAGCAGGTTTTCTGGTCTCATCAACAACAAGGAGGCAGAAATGAAGAAAAAACAGATAGGCGGCCTGATCGTCGCGGCGGTATTGTTTATCGCGGTGGGAGTGACCAGCGTATTGACCAATACGGTGTCCCAGAATCTGCTGCAGGCGAGCATGGTTGAAATGCTGACTTCGGACTATGGTTATGACACCCCCAATTATGATTATATTGCGGTGGTGAATGTGGTCGGTACGATCCAGGAGCAGACAGCGACCAGTGTATTTGAGATCGCGGATGGGTATCAGCATAACGACACCATGGATTATATCGATAATCTGATGTATGACGAGAACAATAAGGGGATCCTTTTGTATGTAGATTCGCCGGGCGGAGCGGTCTATGAATCGGAGGAACTGTACGACAAGCTGAAAGAGTATCGGGAGGCTTCCGGCAATCCGGTGTGGACCTACATGTCCCATTACGCGGCTTCCGGCGGCTACATGATCTCCATGGCATCGGACCGGATCTTTGCCAATGCCAATACGACAACGGGTTCCATCGGCGTGATCATGTCAGGCTTTGATATGACCGGCCTGTATGAAAAGCTGGGGATCCGTTATGTCAGCATTACCAGCGGAGATTTTAAAGACAGTACGATGCTGACGGATGAACAGATTGCCGTTTACCAGGAACAGGTGGATGAATATTATGGGAAATTCGTCGGGATCGTCGCAGATGGGCGGAGCATGCCAGAGGAGGAAGTGCGCGCGCTGGCCGACGGGCGGACGTATACGGCCCAGCAGGCTTTGGAGAACGGGCTCATTGATCAGATCAGTTCTTATGAAGATATGCAGACGGAGATGAGTGATGAGCTGGGCGTATGGGATTTCTACGAGCCGGTCAGCGAGGAAAATATATTCGCGTCGTTTTTTTCGGAACTGAAGGAGATCGTTCCGAAATCGGAAGCCCAGATACTAAAGGAAACCGCATCATCCATAGAAAGCGGGGTGCCGATGTATTATGCAGAACAATTACGATAACCGGGGGGCATATGCGGACGTGACGTATGCGGGCTTCTGGGTGCGCCTGGCGGCATATCTGATCGACAGCGTGATCGTATTTTTCATGCTGCTTGTGGTCAGGCTGATCCTTTCAGGAGCGATATCCGCTCTGTCCGGAACAGTGCTGGGCGGAAATATCCTGTTCGACTATACGTTAAAGGATATTGTGCTGTATCTGGGACAGGTGCTGTATTTTATCCTGTGTACCCGTTATACGGGGACGACGCCCGGCAAGCGGGCATTGAACCTGCGTGTGATCTCGGTGGATGAAAGCGGGGAGCTGGATCTTCTGAACGTGGTGTACCGGGAGACGGTGGGAAGATTTTTAAGCGGGATTTTTGTCTGCATCGGGTATCTGATCATCGGAGTGGACAGAGAAAAGCGGGGCTTTCATGATATGCTCTGCGATACCCGGGTGGTGTACGGGAAGAGGGTGAAGGTATACCCGGCCTATCCGTATCCGCCGATGCAGCCGGTTGGAGCGCCGCCCATGGGGACGATGCCGGGGAGTCCGGAAAACGGCGCGGGCGTGCCGCCGATGGGAGGTAGGGCAGAGGATCCGGAAAACGGCGCAGGTCTTTCTTCAATGACGCATAACGGGCCGTACCGTATGGTGCAGCCGAATGAAAAAGGGGATTCTGACAACTTATGAAAAAACAGGATTTTTATTATGAACTGCCGGAGGAGCTGATTGCTCAGGATCCTCTGGAAGAACGTTCCAGCTCCAGGCTGCTTGTGCTTGACAGGCAGTCCGGGGCTGTTTCCCATCATGTATTTACGGAGGTCGCGGATTATCTGCAGGAGGGGGACTGTCTGGTGATCAATGACACCAAGGTCATTCCGGCAAGGCTGATCGGCTCCAAGGTGGGAACGGAAGCAAAGATTGAGATCTTACTTTTAAAACGAAAAGAAAATAATATTTGGGAGACGCTTGTCAAGCCGGGGAAAAAGGCGAAGCCCGGAACGAAGATCAGCTTTGGCGGCGGGCTTCTGACAGGGGAGGTCCTGGAGGTCGTGGAAGAGGGCAACCGTCTGGTGCAGTTCTCTTATGAAGGGATTTTTGAGGAAATCCTGGACCGCCTGGGGCAGATGCCTCTGCCGCCCTATATCACCCATCAGCTCAAAGAGCGGGAGCGGTACAATACGGTCTACGCAGTCCATGAAGGGTCCGCTGCGGCACCGACCGCGGGGCTTCATTTTACACCTGAGCTGCTGCAGGAGATTGAGAAAAAAGGGGTGGATATCGCCAGGGTCACGCTCCACGTGGGACTTGGGACCTTCCGCCCGGTGAAGGCGGATGAGATCACGGATCACCACATGCATTCGGAATTTTATCAGATCAATGAGGAGGCCGCGGAGAAGATCAACCGGGCAAAGTCCGGAAAGGGACGGGTCATCTGTGTGGGGACGACCAGCTGCCGGACGGTCGAATCGGCGGCGGATGAGAACGGACACATCCGGGCAGGGAGCGGCTGGACGGAGATTTTTATCTATCCGGGATACCGGTTCAAGGTGCTGGACAGGCTGATCACCAATTTCCATCTGCCGGAATCCACGCTGATCATGCTGGTCTGCGCGCTGGCAGGGCGGGAGCAGGTGATGAAGGCTTATGAGGAGGCTGTGGAGGAGCGGTATCGATTCTTTTCGTTTGGGGATGCGATGTTTATCTATTAACACCGTTTTCGTACATTTATAAACAAGCCAGGAAAGGAGCAAATCATGTGGAGGTATTGGAGGGCGCGGGAGGCCGCACTGCAAAAGTTAAGCCCCCCTGCCTTTTCGGGGCAAGGGAGCGTAACTCTGCGTTAAACGTCCTGGAGTCGAACGCTTATTTATCGAATGTCTGGATTTTTGCCTTATTTTTAATCGCATTATTGATATCTCGATAAATAAAATACCAGCCTTGTCCGCTCCCACAATGCCTGCAGACATTCATAGGATAACTTTCGTTCTTTGTTTTGCTGTAGGTGTTTTTGATTCTCTCCGGATATTTTTCCATAAGCATATGGTCAAATTTTTTAATATCGCCAATGACATTCAAGCCGTAGAAATCACGGAATCAGCTTTTGAAGTTCAGCTAAAATGCTTTCATAGGTAATGTCTTCTGCATAGGCAAACTGCTTGCGATACTTGTCCCACATCACTCGAAGTTCTTTGCTTTCTGATATATTCTTTAGGATTAGATCCACATTTGAAATTTGCTCTGCTGTCCCACGATGCTCTGCAGTAGCCTGCAACGCTTCCTTGAAAACATTTTTATCAAATTTTTGTGTGGCAGCAAGTATATAGGCATCATAGAAATCTCTGGGACGGGTGTTAAATACGCTTCTGCGAAGAATGGTTTCTACCTTTTCTGCCAAAACAGTTTCAATGTTGTATGCCCAAAGTCTAAAGGACTTGTCCTCGTCGAATATTTCATGAAAAGTAAATTCTACTGCCTGTGGGGTTATGGCATCCCCGGTTGACACATCAATGGAGATGGGTGTCAGAAGAGTATCATATTTTGCCTTTATCATAACCCGATAGCCACCATAGATATCGTCTTCTCTTATAGGAACAATATTGTTAATCTCAAAACGAACCTCGTCTTCGCAATGAATATCGCAAATTTCAGTCAATGCAATTTTTATTCTTTCGGGAGTTAGAGGAAGATTTTTGAGCGTAGTATCAAGATCCATGGTGGCCCTGTTATCCAGACCTACAATAGCGGCAACCAGCATGCCGCCTTTCAGAATAAATTTATCTTTATATTCTGATTTGGCGAGACGGACCAGCAGACGTTCAAACATATAGTTTTGCAGAATTACCTGAGCAGGAAGGTTCTTTTGCTTTGCGATATTTCTGATTTTCGCTTTTAAGCTCATAGCGTTGCTCATAAAAGTACCTCCAGATATTTTCTTACAATTCCGGCTATTCTCATTTCCGTAGCATAAGTGTTCAGCTTGTTTAAATCTTTTTTGGGGCTGGCGGCATACATTTTGAGTGCGGCAAGAAATGTTTCGCTGCCGACTTTATTTCTGCTCCTGACAATATCGCAAATCGTTCGCTCCAAGTCATACCCGGTGACTTTATTTCCAGAAGGAGTGGTAAGCATTGTTTTACCGAGACCAAAAAGTTCGGGTTTGATATAATATATTTTACATTCTTCCTGTATTGCCTTTGAGGGGACTTTTCCAGAAGGTGCGGTAATTGTATACTCAAACGGAGTACGATCCGAAATCCCGTGTAAAAACAGTGCTGTTTCGTGAGAGAAGACGAACAGATTGGAACGCATGCTGATGGATAGCAATTCGTCCTGCATATCATCGCTGAGGACGTACTGGCCACGGGCAATGCGCTGGATTTTATTTTCCAAGCATAATTTTGAGAGTATTGCTCTTGAAATGCCGTGCTCCGCCGCCGTTTTGTTGTTAATAATACTGCCATTGTTTTCGGCTATCAGTTTCAATCGGCTAAAATAGTCCATTTGCACACCTCGTTTGCACTTTTATAGAAATATTGTACTTGGAATTATGATTTTTGTCAACAGATTCATAAAATATAAAGACCGCTGATTTTCCAGTCAAGCGGCCCTTATGTCTGCTCCAAAGATTTTAACGCCGGATTTCCCCTTGATTTCCCCCTGCTAGCTTTCTATAATGGAAATACATTGAAAAAGTAGTCCGCTGTAACATTTCGCGGACATTTCTGTGACATTTGGAGTTTACAATAGCCCTATCAACAGGCGGACAGCCTTGAAAGGAGCTTTTGATTATGAACATTTTGCAGAACATTGACCTGACTGTAAAGGGGGTGGCAGATTATGACATGGCCTTTTGAAAATGACACCAGAGCCATAGTAAAACGCATATCAAATCGAAGTGTATCAGCAAACTTAACGCGAATCAATCCTTTGATACTGCACACATTTCTTTAACCAAATTACAGCAGAAAAATCGATATCAGGATGATTTTGAAAAAGCAATCGAATCCATTGACGGCGTTACCGAAACAGTGCGCTGGTATTATACGGACGCAGAATATAGCGTAAATGGTAATTCTGGAAAATGGATTCAGGGCTTTCGCCGGGATGAGCAGCAGAATTTGGAGAAAGCACGAATTGCAGGGACGATTGATTATGATGAACTGGTTGCGGGCAATGGAATTGTCCTGCTTCAAGAGCGTGCCGATCTCTATGATATAGAGGCTGCATTGGGCGATACTGTTGAAGTAAAGTTTGAAACCGAATCCGGCCAAATTCACACAAAAGCCTATACGGTCATGGGGATTGTAAACAAATATTCTTACGCTGGCTTCTCAAAATGCTTTACGCTCCCAGAGCAGCTTATGAATGAAGCAGCCGGGATCGATTGCACAGGAACGATTTCCGTAATGACCGACACAGATAAATTCGATACGGTTGAAGCTGCATTAAATCGGTTAATAGACGGAAACAGCGATTTCGTTATGGAAACCATAAAAGAAAGTATCACTTATTATAGCGGACTTCAACAACTATCTTTCGGGGTGTTGTTGATCGTGGCTGTTATTGTTGTGTGCTTTTCTCTGATCAACCTTGTCAATACGACAATCACGAACTTTCTGTCCCGGAGGCAGGAAATTGGAATGCTGCAGGCGATTGGTTTGAGTAAAAAGCAGCTGATCAAAATGCTGTGTTATGAAGGGTGGATTTATTCTGCTTTTGCTGCGCTTGTAACATTGGTTTTGGGAACTGGACTCGGCTTCCTGTCCGTACAGGTAGTTGTAAAAACGATGAATCCATACTTTTATTATTCCTTTCCGTGGCTGGTCGTATGGATGTATTTAGCGATTCTGCTGATTGTGCAGTTTATCTTGATTTCTTATACAACTGGAAATTTGAAAAAGCAATCTCTTGTCGAGCAGATCAGAGCGATGGAATAATCCTATGGGATCGGCGGGGCGGCGTGTGCTGCTCCGCTTTTTCAGTGTTTCTCAAAGAAATTTTTGAAAGGTCCGGACCTTGGAATGGATAGGGGGGATTTTAGCAATCTTATTGAAAACCTATTGACAGACATGCCGATGATGTGATAACATATATAAAAGTTAGTTATAGCTAACCAAAAAAGAGAGATGTTTATACAATCTAAATATCGGACAGAAAAATGCCTTAGGCATTTTCTTTAACAACATGAGTTAGACATAGCTAACTTCCTAAAGAAAGGAGGAGCTCACATGAGCGTTGTGATTATAGGCGGACACGAGAGGATGGAGGCCCGGTATAAGGAAATCTGTAAGAAATACAATCATAAATCTAAGGTATTTACTAAAATGAAATCTGATCTAAGCGGTCAGATTGGCTGTCCGGATCTGGTGATCCTGTTTACTTCGACCGTATCCCATAAAATGATGCGCTGCGCAGTCGCAGAATCAGAGAGACATCATTCCATGCTGGAACGTTCGCACAGCAGCAGTGCAAGTGCGCTGATACAGATATTGGAGGCGTATGCATAAGATGTTTGGCAGGCAGAGGAAAATGATATCAGAAGAAATGCTGATGAGCCATTGTTTCCCACGGCGTCCGGTGTCTGTTTTTTATTTCTTGCCGTTTATATCCCTCTTGAAAGACGGTAATGAGTGCTATATAATACTTCTATGACAGGCGGAGATAAGAAAACCAGAGAGAGGGACTTATGGATATAAAAGGATTCTGGGATGCGGTATTAAGACAGGATGCCGATCAGATAAGAGACTGTTTTTGCATGGATGCGTACATTAACTGGCACTGTACGGATGAGCATTTTACAGTGGAAGAGTATATAAGGGCAAATTGTGAATATCCGGGGGAATGGGACGGAGAGATTGAACGGATAGAGACGATGGGGGATTTATCGGTTGTAGCTGTTCATGTATTCAGCTGTGACAGAAGTCTTTCCTTCCATGTGGTATCCTTTATGAGGATACAAGACGGTAAAATCCTTTCTCTGGATGAGTATTGGGGAGATGACGGGACGGCTCCGCAGTGGCGGCTGGAGAAAAAAATAGGATGTAAAATCCCATTGACAGCAAAAAAATTCCCTTCTACAGCATTGAAGTAATGGAAACGATCCGGCTGACCGACAGCTATATTGACAGGATCAGATTTCCCAGATGTATGGGATTTACAGAATGGCAAAGAGGAGGAATTGATCATGAGGATTTATACAGGTCAGACTGCCAGGCTTTTTCAGGCAGCAGCAATGAACCAGAGCTTCAGCACAAAACGCGCGGATCAGGCGGGTCAGGGGCAGCAGGCGGGAACACAGATGCGGAGTGATACGGCGCTGATCTCTCCACAGGGAAAAGCATCCAGCCTTCTGGCAAACCTGATGAACCAGAAGGAACTGATACAAAGCAGCAAGGAGTCCCTGATCACGAGGATATTGGACGAAGAGGACGGAGGCGCTCCGGCGGGATTGCAGGAGCAGCTGGAGGAGTACGAGAAGCAGCTGGATCAGATCAACGGACAGATTGCGGCGGAGATGGCAAAGCAGGCAGAGAATACCAAAGAACAGGGCAGCATGGGGCAAAAGCCGGAGAAAAATCAGGAAATGGATGCATCTGCCGTTGACGGCGAGACGATAACTGAGCTGACAAAATTGTCCGCGGATCTGGAGAAGACTCAGACAGCAGATCAGGCGCGTGTTCGGCGCGAGGGTGAGAAAAGAGTCTGTGAAGCGGAATTGAAACTGGGTTCCGCAGCAGCAGAGCGGAAGCTGGAAAAGATCAACCAGACAGAACAGATGACGGAGAAATTTGCACCATTATGGAAGAATAGGACGGTCAGACGGTGAATCGTACATTCGTTTATTTGATCAGTGAAGCAGAGCATAACCTCCGGATCGAGCAGTATCTGCGCCGCCGGGGGTATTCCAGGCAGAATCTGACGGGGCTGAAAAAGCTGCCGGACAGCATTCAGGTCAACGGGGATCACTGCATTTTGAAGAAAATATTGTCAGCAGGAGACAAGCTTGTGGTCCGGATCCGGGAGACAGAGTGTTCCGAAAAAATTCCGGCGGTAAACATCCCCTTTCAGATCATTTATGAGGATGAGGACATCCTGGTGGTCAATAAGCCCGCAGGACTGCCCATGCACCCATCCATGAAGAACTACCGTTATTCCCTTGCAAATGCGCTGGTGTGGTATTATCAGCAGCAGAATGAGTCGTTTATCTTTCGGTGTGCGAACCGCCTGGACCGGGATACCTCCGGGCTGACGGTCGTCGCAAAGCATATGGTCAGCGCCAATATCCTGTCCGGGATGGGATATCGGCATGAGATTGAGAGGGAATATCTTGCGATCGTACGCGGAAGGATCATCCCGGCTTCCGGGACGATCGACGCGCCGCTGTCCCGCAGGGAAGGATCGATCATCGAGCGGAAGGTTGATTTTGAAAAGGGAGAGCGCGCGGTGACGCATTATCAGGTTGTGGAGGAAAAGAACGGCCACAGCCTGGTCTCTCTTCGTCTTGAAACAGGGCGCACCCATCAGATCCGGATCCATCTGAAATATCTGGGCTTTCCGCTGATCGGGGATTACCTTTACAATCCGGATATGGAATGGATCAGCCGTCAGGCGCTGCATTCCTATCGGCTGCGCTTTGACCATCCGATCACGAGAGAGAGGATGGATTTTACTGCGCCTCTGCCGGAGGATATGCAGGGCCGATTCTGTTGGAGTACGGAACTGTGAAGAAATGGTCTGTGTTGCTGCAGAGGATTTCTTCACAGTTTTTATTATTTCTGAGGATACATATTCACAAAATTTCATTTTCTGCATAAGGTAAACCCAAGGGGCATGCATGAAGGTGAATGCTATGATTGAAAAATTGAACGGAGCGCCGGAGGCGTATGCAGACATCCGGGGTACGGAAGAATATCCGGAGATCCACGGAAGAGTTACCTTTTATGATGTATTCGGCGGTACGGTGCTGATGGCGGAGATTTACGGACTGCCGGATGAGGACAGTGAAACGGCAGGGCATTTCTTCGGATTTCATATCCACGAGGGAGGGGCATGTACAGGAGATGCTTCCGATCTGCTGAAAAATACCGGGGGACATTATAATCCGGAGGGGAAGGAGCATCCGGAGCATGCCGGAGACCTGCCGCCTCTGTTATCTACCCGCGGGGCGGCGTGGATGGCTGTGTATACAGGGCGGATCCACCCGGAGGAAGTGATCGGGAAAACGGTGGTGATCCATCTCCATCCGGATGATTTCCACTCCCAGCCATCGGGAGACAGCGGTGTGAAGATTGCCTGCGGAGTGATCCGGGAATGGAGGGTACGGCCGGAAATGGAGGAGGATGACAATTCTGTCACCAAATAATTCACTGTAGTGTCATATGCCCCCTGTATAATTTAAACTATCCTGACAGGAAGCAGTAAAAAAATAAGTAGCTGATTTTACAGGATCTGGTTATAATCAATACAAGGGGGCATTCTTATGGAAATTCTCAGATGTGAAAACCTATCAAAAATTTACGGTTCCGGCGATACCTGCGTGAAGGCGCTGGACCAGATTTCTTTCTCTGTGGAAGCAGGGGAATTTGTGTCGATCGTGGGGCCATCCGGGAGCGGCAAATCCACTCTGCTGCATATCCTGGGCGGGGTGGATAAGCCCACCGAGGGAAAAGTATTGATCGGAAAGACGGACATCCATGGGCTGAGTGAGGATAAGCTGGCGATCTTTCGGAGAAGACAGGTAGGGCTGATCTATCAGTTTTACAATCTGTTGCCGGTCCTCAATGTGGATGAGAACATTGTCCTGCCGCACCTCCTGGACGGCCGGAAGCTGGACCAGGAGCGGCTGGATCTGATCGTGGAGAGCATGGGGCTCTCCGACCGGAGAAGAAACCTGCCGGGGCAGCTCTCTGGGGGACAGCAGCAGCGGGTGTCTATCGGACGGGCACTGTATAACCGCCCGGCCATCGTGCTGGCCGATGAGCCGACAGGCAATCTGGACCGGAAGAACGGAGCGGAGATCATCCGGCTTTTGAAGGAATCCAACCGGAACCAGAAGCAGACCCTGCTTCTCATCACCCATGATGAAAGCATTGCGCTGCAGGCGGACAGGATGATCAGCATTGAGGACGGACGCATCACCCGGGATGAACGGATCCGGATGTCGGGAGGTGACGGACGGTGAAAAGGAATATCGTATTTTACGTCACCAGGCAGTATATGAAGCAGAACAAAGGCCGGACCTTCACCACATTTGCGGGGATTGTGTTCATGGTGCTTTTGATGACCTGTGTGTTTGTGGGAAGGGACACGGGAATCGATTACCTGCAGGACGTGGCGTCCCTGAAAGACGGAAAGTGGCATGTGAGCCTGTACGATATCACCCCGGAGGAATATGAAAAGGTGCGGGAAATGCCAGGCATCAGGGAAACCGCCCTATCTGCTGCTTACGGCAATACGGAGTTTGCGGCGTCTGCCAATCCGGAGCGGCCGTACCTTAATGTGAAAGCCTATTCCATGGCCTGCTTCGACTGGATGAACATTGAGCTCAGCGAAGGGCGTCTGCCGGAAAATTCCCGGGAGATCATGATCAGTAAAAGCGCGGTGGAGGAGGGTTCTGATATTGCCGTCGGGGATCAGGTGGAAGCAGAGCTTTTTGACCGTTCAGTCACTGTGACCAATCCTGATATAGAAGGAATCACATTTCCATTCCAGGGCATTACGCTGAAATACGGGGAGACGAAGGACGTGCCGGAGGACTTCCCCTACTGGGAGGAAAACGAGGACTTTCAGGAAAACCGGATCTATACAGGACAAAAGGAAACCTATCAGGTGTCAGGAATCATGGAAACACCTGCCTATGAGCAGATGGGGGCGGCAGGGTATACGGCAATCACACTGCTGGAGGACAGCCGGGCCGCAGATCTGGAGAACTTCAATCTGTCCCTGCTTCTGGATCTGGAGAACCATCCGGATGAGAATGTGCGCGCGCTGCGGATGGAGGCTGAGGCCGGAGATTATGAAATGGATGTCAATGACTATGTTCTGGCATTTTCCGCAAGCACCTCGGACACGACCTTAAATCTGGTGGTACAGTATCTGACGGTATTTTTTGTGGTTTTGATCATGGCGGCTTCGGTGCTTTTGATATATAATGTATTTAACATGTCCTTCCAGGAACGGAGCAGATATCTGGGAATGCTTTGTTCCGTCGGAGCCACCGGGAGGCAGAAGCGGAGCAGCATTTTTTATGAGGCTTTTTTCCTGCTGATCTTTGCCCTGCCGGCGGGGATCCTGCTGGGCATCGGGGTGATCCGGCTGGCGATGGCGGCCTTCCGTCCGCTCATCGGTTCCTTCATGAGTATCAGCAGCCTGGTGACCATTGACCCGGCTGTGATCCGGATCTCCTGGGAGAATCTGGCGGCTGTGATCCTTGCCAGCACAGCGACCGTACTGGTCTCCGCCTGGCTTCCGGCAAGAAAGATCGGGAAGATCGGCCCGGTGGAATGCATCCGCGGGAATATATGGAAGAAGAGCAGGCAGTATCAGATGAATGTCCCGTTTATCCAGACCTTCGGCGCGGAGGGAATGCTGGCGAAAAATATGCTGCTCCGCCGGAATAAAAAAGCCAGGTCCGTGGGAGCAGCTGCGGCTGTTTTCATGGTGGTCCTGATCGTGACCATTTTCGGATCGGATGCCATTCACAGGGTCATCAGCGTGAGAGGAGATCGTGCGCAAATGTCTTTGAATCCGGAGCGGTATGATTACATTTTCCATGCGCCCGAACCGGAATATGAAGCCCTGAAAGAGGAGATCCGAAAAGACGCCGGCGTAGAATGCGCGGTGGAATGGAGAGACGGCGGATTTGCGGGGCAGGTGCCGTCGGATGTGTATGGATCGGAGTATTGGGACGCGGTTCATGGGATTTTTAATCTGTACTATCACAGAGAGCTCTCGGAGGAAGAGTTCCGGGAGGAGTCCGCTTTCAGCGACAGAAGCACGATGCCGGTGGATATCCTCTCCGTGGATATGGATACCATGCGGGAAATGGCGGAGGAGATCGGGGCAGACACGGAGAAGCTGCTGGATCCGGAACAGATGTCAGCCATTGTGCTGAGCACGGGCGCTCTGTCTACATCGACCTACAGGATCAGTGAGATGCAGCCGGAGAGATATCGGATGTTCCACATTTCCAGGATGACGGATCTGGAGGAAGGGGATGAGATACCGCTCAGCATGTATTCGCCTTCCGAAGAAAAAGACGTGGAGCTGCCCATAGAGATCGCGGGCTTTGCCGATGCGGAGCAATTACAGGATTATGTGAACTTCAGCAACAACGATTATATGTGGATCATCGTAAATGAGGCGGCAGGCGCCCGGATGGAAGAGCTTCTGAAAGAGGAAGAAGAGGATGGAAATTTCGGCACTATGATGGATCCGATGCTGCTGATCCGGATGAACGGGACGCCTACGGATATCATAGACCGGCTGCAGCAGGTCGGTGAGGCCGAGGATGGATTTATCATTGTGGAGACCGGATATGAGCTCACCATGGCAAATGCGATCGCCGGGATTGTGGATGTGATGCTGGCAAGCTTCGTGGCGCTGACGTCCGTGATCTGTCTTTTGAACCTGTTCAATTCGATCCGGGGCTGGCGGCTGGAGAGCCGGCAGGAGTTTGCGGTGCTGAGGTCAGTAGGCATGGCAGGAGGGCAGATGAAGAAAATGCTGCTGTACGAATGTATGGGGATCTTTCTGTGGGCGCTGCTGCTGGCCGGGGTATTTTCCGGAGTGCTGATCTACGCTGTCCGGTTCGGACTGGTGCGGATTTTCGGAAATCTGCAGCTTCCCACGCCATGGATTGGGATTGCGGGCGCGGCCGTGACCGTAGGGATCGTCTTGACAGGGCTTACAATGTATGGCTTCGGAAAGGAGCGGCAGGAAGATCTGTTTGAGAGTATACGCAGGGAGAGCGTGTGAACCTTGAGTCTGGCCCGGCAGGAGATGTAAAAACCAGTATGGCAACAGAATGTTACGCATGAAAAAGATTCGGGCAGGCAATCTATTTGCCTAAACCGGTTATAAAAAGGAGAGACCATGAAGGTTTTAATCGTAGAGGATGACGAGATCATCCGGGAAGGATTGAAGTTTGCTCTGCTGCAGGAGAATTATGAGGTGCTTTCCGCACCGAATGTATCGGAAGCTATGGAGCAGATCCGGAATTGCCGGGACATTGGGTTCTATCTGCTGGATATCATGCTGCCGGACGGGGACGGATACCAGATTTGCCGGGAGATCCGAAAACACAGCAAGACCCCGATCCTCTTTCTGACGGCGTGCGAGGATGAAGTGCATACGGTGATGGCTCTGGAACAGGGGGCGGACGACTATATCTGCAAGCCCTTCCGCATCCGGGAACTGCTGGCGAGGATGAAGGCGATCCTGAGAAGGACATCCGCGCAGGAGGGCATCTCGGAGCATATCGTCCGGGTGGGGAATAACCAGGTCAATCTGCAGACAGGAAGAGTCTATTCGGACAAGGAGGAGATCATTCTCACGGCGATGGAATACAAGCTGCTGCTGATCTTTCTGAACCACCGGGGCCAGACCCTTTCCCGGGGGCAGATCCTGGAAGGAATCTGGGACGAGGCCGGGGATTTTGTCAATGACAATACATTGAGCGTATATATGAAGCGGCTGCGGAAAAAGCTGGGGGATACAGCGGACGGGCAGCTGATCCGGACCGTGCGGGGGATCGGATATCGGATGGAGTAAGGATCTGTAGGAAAATAACTGACACATCTTGACTTGTCTATTCCTCCGATTGCACAGGTCAAAAAGCCTCGACGTAGCCCACTACGCCTGCGTTTTTTGACCTGCACACTCGAAGAAATATCCTGCGCAATCTGCATCAGCTATTTTTCTACAGATCCTAAGGAGAAGGTGATCTGCAGGGATGGATATGCCGGAAGACGGCATATCCATCTGCTGCGGAAAGTGAGATGCAGGTTTCTCTGCGCATAGCAGAAGCAGGAGGCAGGAGATGGAGATTATCATACAGTTTATCATTCTGGGGATGACTGCGTTTTTCGTTATTTTCACAGGCAGTTCGCATGCCGCCTTTTTCGGTCTGTTATGCTGTGCAGCTCTGTGCTTCATTTCCGCCAGGGCATGGTACAGGCGGGAAAAGCAGCTGGAGGAGCTGATCCTGTATCTGATGAAGCTGCAGGACCATCCGGAGATTCCGGAGCTGACGAGGTACAGTGAGGGACAGCTGGGTGTCCTGCAGAGTGAGATCTATAAGCTGGTGGTCCAGAACAGGGAGCAGTCTGCGGGGGCGGTTCGGGAAAAGGAGTATCTTGCGCAGATGCTTTCGGATATCTCCCACCAGATCAAGACGCCCCTGACTTCCATCACGATCATGACGGATCTGCTGAAAAGCCCGAATCTGGACGAGGAGAAGAGGGCGGAATTTACCGATAAGATTGATTCTCAGGTGAGCCGGATCACATGGCTGATCCGAAATCTTCTGACCCTCTCTCAACTGGATGCCAATATGCTGAAGCTGAAAAAACAGGACGTGCCGGTTCGGGAGCTGATCCAGAAAGCCTGTCAGCCATTTGAAATACTGGCGGAGCTGAAAGGGGTGGAGCTGTCCGTTTCAGCGGATGGAGATATTCGTCTGATCTGCGACGCGCACTGGACGGCGGAAGCTATTTCCAATATTGTGAAGAACTGCATCGAGCATACGCAGCCGGGCGGGGAGGTGTGCGTCACGGTAAGCCAGAATAATCTGGCGACGGATATTTTTATCCGGGATAATGGAGAGGGAATCGCGAAGGAGCACCTTCCCTATATATTCGACCGGTTTTATAAGGCGGGAAACCAGTCCAATGACAGTGTGGGGATCGGGCTCGCCATGTCCCGGCAGATGATCATGCTGCAGAATGGGACGATCAGCGTGAGCAGTGAGGAAGAGGCAGGGACCGAGTTTCATATCAAGATGTATTCGGAGGTGGTGATCTGACGATTCGCTCATGTTTTGTGATGAAACAGGAATAATTCCCTCATAAAATAGTTATGATAGAATAAAATTCCCTCATGTTTTGCGGATTATGTTTCGTGATTCGCTCATGAAATGTAAAGAAATAGAAATAATTCCCTGTTTTTTTGTGGTATATATCTTGTAATTCCCTCATAAAATGTTATGATAGAGTCAGAGTACAGAGGGAATACTCTCGGAAACTGAGGTGACAGGATGTATCTGCAGAGAAAAATAGACCGGTATCTGAAGGAATGGAAACAGGATAAATACAGAAAGCCATTGATCATAAAAGGCGCCAGACAGATTGGAAAAACAGAGTCTATCCGGAAATTTGCGGAAGAGAATTATAAGCATATCATAGAGATTAATTTTGTAGAAGAACCGAAATATAAAATGATCACCACAGATGGTTATGCGGTGCAGGATATTGTCAAAAATATTTCCCGGCTGGATCCGGGCAAATGTTTTGAGGCGGGAAATACGCTGCTGTTCTTTGACGAGCTGCAGGATTTTCCGGAAATTTCAACGGCACTGAAATTTTTTTCCATCGACGGGAATTATGATGTGATCTGCAGCGGTTCCCTGTTGGGGATCAGCTACAGAAGGATTGAAAGCAACAGCGTAGGGTACAAGCAGGACTATGAGATGCATTCTCTGGATTTTGAAGAGTTTTTGTGGGCCAGGGGATATCAGGATGATTTTGTGGAAGAGCTGCTGGACCATATGAAAAATCTGAAACCATTTTCGGAAGTCATGATGAAGGTGTGCTCCGATCTGTTTATGGATTACTGCATCCTCGGCGGAATGCCTGCCGTTATACGTGATTATATTGAAAAGGGGACTTTTGAGGGATCATTGCAGACACAGAGGCAGCTTCTTGCGGATTATGAGGAAGATATCCGCAAATATGCGCAGGGGATGGATCAGACCCGGATTCTCAATGTATTTGGCCATATCCCGGTGCAGCTGGCGAAAGACAATAAAAAGTTCCAGATTTCCAAGGTGACATCCGGGGCAAGGTTTAAGGATTATCGGGGGTGCATCGAATGGCTGAAGGATGCAGGGGTTGTAAATCCCTGTTATTGTCTGCATTTTCCGGAGCTGCCATTGAAGGGGAACTATGACGATACCAAAATGAAGCTGTACTTTGCGGACAGCGGGCTGCTGGTGGCGATGCTGGACGAGGAGGCGCAGGAGGACCTGCGGGAAAATAAAAATCTCGGAGTATATAAAGGGGCATTATATGAAAATGTTGCGGCGGAGGCGCTTTCTAAAAGCGGATACGGATTGTATTATTTTAAAAAAGAAAATTCTACCCTGGAGGAGGATTTTTTTATCAGGACAGGCTCCGAGCTGATCCCGGTGGAAGTGAAGGCGGTGGGCGGGAGGTCAAAGTCTCTGCAGACATTGATCGCCAGTGAACGGTATCCAGATATCCAGTATGGGATTAAATTGACGAAGGGGAATATCGGGTACAGCGGGAGGATATTTACGTTTCCGCATTTCTGCTGTTTTTTGCTGAAACGGTATTTGAAGAGCGAGAGTGCTTCCATGATGGAGATGGTGGAAAAAGAGGCTGACAGTGAGGAATAACAGTGGGATGGACATGTCAGAGGTTTTGCTTACTGTCTGGAATAAAAAAAGCGTTAAAGAATATTTTGGGGCTGCCGGAAAATGACATTTCTGTACAATATCTTGATGTGATATTCAATCAGTTACAGTAAGATATTGTGGAATACGATTCATTTTTCGACAGCCCGATTTCTTTTAATAGGTAAAGACCGCCTTTGCCGCCTTCATATTTTCCATAATGGAAACCTCGAACGGGCACCGGGTCTCGCAGGCTCCGCATTGGATGCATTCTCCGGCGTGATGGGGCAGCAGTGCATAATGCTCCCGGACGGTCTCCGGTACCTCTCCCTGGGCCTTCGCCAGATTCAGGTACTTGGTGACCGACGCCACGTCGATCGCCTGGGGGCAGGGGGCGCAGTGGCTGCAGTACATGCAGTGCCCCTTCCAGCTGATAGTGGGGAAGGACGCAAGTGCCGCGGCATAATCTTTTTCTTCCTCCGAAGCGTCCTCATAGGCAAGGCTGGTCCTGAGCTGCTCTGCCGTATGGGCGCCGGCCAGTACGGTGGATACGGCCGGACGGGTGAGGGCATAGTGGAGGCACTGGTTGGCGGTCAGGGCCTTTCCCGCGGGGGACATGGACGCGTCCAGCAGGTCACCGCCGCCAAACGCCTTCATCACGGTGATCCCAACACCCAGCCGCTGGCAGGTCTCGTATAGCTGCTGACGTTCCGGGTCCATATTCACCAGCGGAGCCGCATAATTTTCATCTCTCCACAGATCCTCCACATCCTCGCTGGCAGGCTGCAGGTCGTAGCAGGGATTCACACTGAACATCAGTACTTCAATGTGCCCGCTGCTGACTGCTTCCAATGCGACCTGGGGGTTGTGGCTGCTCAGGCCGATATGATGGATGATCCCGGCTTTTTTCAGCTCCAGAACGTAGGCGAGGACCGGACCGTTTACAATCGTCTCCCAATCCTTCATGGAATCCACATAATGGATCATTCCCACGTCAATATGATCCGTCTTAAGAAGAGTCATCATTTCCTCAAAGCTTGCTTTTACTTCGTCGATCTGACGGCTGCGTTTATACTGCCCGTCCTTCCAGACGGAGCAGATATGGGCCTGGATGATAAATTTCTCCCGCCGTCCCTGCAGGACCTTTCCTACACTTGCCCGGACTTCCGGATTGGAGGTGTAGAGGTCAAAATAGTTGATGCCGCTTTCTTCCGCCAGATCAAAGAGAACCTGAGTATTCCGGCAGTGATCCTCCTCAAAACCCTCACATCCCATGCCGATCTCGCTGACTTTTAATCCGGTATTTCCTAAATCACGATAGTTCATTTTGAACAATGTCTCCTTTCAAAAATTAATCCTGCCTGTTTTATCGGTTGAAAGTAAAGGCAGGCTTTCGCCATTTTCAAGGCTGCTTCACGTTGTCTGCTGCGAGAAAATTCCAGCTGTGCGGTTGGAATAATTTTACTACGAATAGATATCCGGCCAATCATTCTGCTGATTGGCCGGGATAGAAACGATATTTACATATTCAGCTTTGACGTAAAATCAGACATTGCCTCGGAAATCTTGATCTGCTGCGGACAGACCGCCTCACAGCTTCTGCAGCCCACACATGCGCTTGGAAGCTTCTCTTTTTCATAGGACGACAGTGCCATCGGCGCGATAAAGCCGCCGTCCGTAAAGCAATGTTCATTATACAATGCAAGCAGTGCAGGGATATCCAGCTCCTGAGGGCAATGGGTCACACAGTAACGGCATGCGGTACAGGGGAGCGTCTTTTTGCCGAGCATCTCGTCCGCGATGCCGAGCAGCGTATCCATTTCTTCTTTATTTAGAGGCTTTTCCTCTTCGTATGTATGGATATTGTCCTCCATCTGTTCAAAATTGGACATGCCGGAGAGCGTGACTGCCACATCCTCGAAGGACTGCAGGAAGCGGAATGCCCATGCCGGGATGCCTTCCTCCGGGCGGAGCGCTTTTAATTTTGCGGCATGCTGCTCCGGCAGTGAGGCAAGCTTTCCTCCGCGCACCGGCTCCATGACCCAAACCGGGATGTGATGCTCCCGAAGCAGGTCTACTTTACCCTTGGCATCCTGGAAGGTCCAGTCCAGGTAGTTCATCTGGATCTGGCAGAACTCCATCTGCTCTCCGTAGGCATCCAGGAAACGCTTCATGACCTCAACGCTTCCATGGGCGGAGAAACCAAGATGGCGGATCCGGCCGTTTTCCTTCTGCTTCATCAGATATTCGAAGATGCCGTATTTCGGATCCAGATAAGCGTCGATGTTCATCTCGCAGACATTGTGGAACAGATAGAAATCAAAATATGCTACGCCGCATTTCTCCAGCTGGCGTTCGAAGATGGACGCCACTTTATCCATATTTGACAGGTCGTATCCGGGAAACTTTGTGGCAAGATAGTAGCGCTCACGGGGATATTTATTCAAAAGCTTTCCCATGACAAGCTCCGAATGCTCGCCGTGATATCCCCAGGCAGTGTCGTAGTAGTTGATCCCTTTTTCCATGGCATAGGCTACCATTTTTTCAGAAGCGGCCTCGTCAATTTTGGAATCATCCCCGTCGATTGTGGGCAGACGCATGGCGCCCATGCCGAGGGCAGATAATTTTAAATCCTGAAAATTCTTATAGATCATGATTTGTCTCTCCTTTTTCATTCGATAATTGCATATATATCAGTCTGTTTTTTATCATACACCTTAAAGTGGGCTTTAAGTCAAGAGAGAAAATTAGGCTCAAATCATTTTTGTAAACATGATGACTTCAATCATAACAGTGCTTTTATTCATAAGGATGTAAAGCCTTTTCAGTTAAGATATTTTTAAGATTTTTGTTGAGTTTCTTTTAAGAGGGTTTTATTATAGTAATCGTATGAAGAGGAGGGGATCTGCATGGAGAATGAGACGATACTGGTCGTGGATGATAATAAAGAGATTGTGTATTCCATCAGCGAACTGCTGAAATATGAGGGCTATCGGGTGGTGAAGGCGTATGACGGAATGGAAGCACTGGATGCCCTGGAACGGGAAGGGATCGACCTGATCCTTCTGGACGTGATGATGCCCCGGCTCAACGGACTTTCGGCATTGATGAAGCTTCGGGAGAAGAGCAGGATCCCGGTGATTATCCTGTCGGCCAAGACCGAGGAGAGCGACAAGGTTTCCGGGCTGACCCTGGGGGCCGATGATTATGTGGAAAAGCCCTATAACCCGGCGGAGCTGACCGCCCGGATCAAGGCGCACCTGCGGCGGTATCACGCATGGGGAGAGAAGAAACCGGAAGCAGCAAAGGACAGGATCGTCAACGGCGGCCTGGTGCTGGACAAAAAGCAGCGGGTGGTGATCGTGGAAGGGGAGGAGGTGCATCTGACCGCTACGGAGTACAAGATTCTGGAGCTTTTCATGGAGCATCCCGGGCAGGTATTTCCGGCGGAACAGATTTACGAACGCGTCTGGGGCGGAGTAGCGGATTATACGGTGGAGAACACGGTCATGGTGCATATCCGGCATATCCGTGAGAAGATAGAGATTGATGCAAAGAAACCGAGGTATGTAAAGGTGGTGTGGGGTATTGGGTACAAAATGGAAAAACAGGATTGAATACATAACACAGCTCTGGGGAAAGAATCTGCAGATCTTGTTCGGAACCATATTGCCGGCAGGGGGGCTTTTGTCAATTTGGATCATGTTGGAATTTAGAGGAAATCATTCTTCAAGAAACACGCTTTTTTTTGGAGTAATGGGAAATTTGCTTCTGGGGACGGGCTTATGGAGACTTTTGAGTCTGTATCTGAACCGGCGCTATGGAGAGCCGGAGGAAAGCCGGGAATATGATTATGAGAAATGGAAGGAAAGCCGGGATCAATCCAGGAAACGGCTGTATCGGATCGGTAAGGCGGGAAGTCTGCCCGGAATCGTGTATTTGCTTGTTGACGCGGCAATCATGTATATGGGCGGTTGGTGGTACAACTATGCGCCGGGGTATGTGATCATTATTACGGCTTTGCTACAATTCCTGATCTGCCAGAGAAGAGTCAATCACTTTTGGGAGCAGAGGCTGGACTGCATGATGGATCAGATGGAGGCCATGCAGCAGAAGCGGCTGGCGGAGGCATTGGAGATTGAGAAAAAAAGCCTGGAGAAGGTCTCACGCAGCGACCAGCTCCGGGTGGATCTGATCACCAATGTATCCCATGACCTGAAAACACCTTTGACTTCTATCGTGGGCTATCTGGAACTGCTCAAGAAGGAGGAGCTGAGTGATGCTGTGCGGGATTATGTGGATGTGATCTCTGCCAGGACACAGAAGCTGGGAGAAATGATCAACAGCCTGTTCTCTCTGGCAAAGGCAAGCAGCGGCAATGTGGAGCTGCACAGGGAACAGTTTGAGGTGAACCGCCTGATCGAGCAGATTTTTGCGGATATGGATGACCGGATCCGGGAAAGCGGACTGAAATTCGTGACACAGCTTACGAAGGAAAATACGGAGATTCATTCGGACAATATGTATTTTTACCGTATCTGCCAGAACCTGATCGAGAATGCATTGAAATATTCAGCCGAAAATACGAGAGTATTCGTGAAAACATTTATCAAGCGGACAGAGCCTGGGGACGGGGACGCACAGGGGGACATCCATCTGATCGAGATACCGGATTCAGTCTTACAGAAAGTAAGCTTCGATCAGCCAACAGAGCAGAAGGAAAAAATCTGTATCGAGATCACCAATACGGCGGGCTATGATATGGACTTTACGAAAGAGGATATCATCGAACGCTTTGCCCGGGGGGATCAGTCCAGAACCAGCGAGGGGAACGGCCTGGGGCTGGCGATCGTGAGCACGTATGTGAAAGCATTGGACGGAGAATTTGATATTCGGATCGACTGCGACCAGTTTAAGGCGTGTCTGGAATTTTAGGCCGGGGGTACTCTGACAGGGAGGGCGGAACCGCCGTTTTTCCAAGGTTAGAGGTATCTAAAAAGAGGGGCGTCGGAAAATGACTACAGACAAACAGCATGTTCCAACAGCCCCCTTCTTGAGGAGTTTTATGGAGTCAGTCAATTACAGCTCACACCTGCGAGGTGTCAACCATAATGGTAATCATGTCAGTTTTGTTCCGGCTCCGCCTGCCGCCGCGCGTACTCAGCGGCAGGCGTGACCGGATGTTTGTTTTACCATCATTCCATCTGATAGAAACAAGATGGGAGAATGATCTTAAGCATGGAACATCGTTCCGGTCTTGCCCTGTACGGCATCCCTGGATTTTTCCAGCAGTGTGATCAGCGCGGTGCGTCCAGGCTTGGAGGATGCGAAGTCCATCGCAGCCTGTACCTTCGGAAGCATGGAACCCGGTGCGAAGTGGCCTTCCTTAACATACTGCTCCGCCTCTTCGACAGAGACGTCGCTGAGCCATTTTTCATCCGGCTTGCCGAAGTTCAGGGCAACCTTTTCTACGGCCGTGAGGATGATCAGATAATCCGCATCCAGCTCCTTTGCGATCAGGCAGCTTGCAAAGTCCTTGTCTATTACGGCGCTGGCGCCTTTTAAGTGATTGCCCTGTCTGGTGACGGGGATTCCGCCGCCGCCTCCGGCAATGACCAGATTGCCTGCGTCCACCATGGTGCGTATGGTGCCGATCTCGATGATCTCCGCCGGCTTCGGGGAAGCAACCACACGGCGGTAGCCGCGTCCTGCGTCTTCCTTCATGATATAGTTGAATTTTTCTTCCATCATCTTCGCCTGCTCCGCATCCACAAACTTGCCGATGGGCTTGCTGGGATTCTGGAAAGCAGGGTCGTTTTCATCCACACGGACCTGGGTGATCATGGTCGCCACCGGGATGTCCGTGATATTGCGGTTCAAAAGCTCTTCGCGGAGCGCGTTCTGCAGGTCATATCCGATATAAGCCTGGCTCATGGCAACGCATACGGAGAGCGGAGTGTTGGGCTGTTCCAGATCTTCATGGGTCAATGCGATCATGGCATTGTTGATCATGCCGACCTGGGGGCCGTTTCCATGGGATACTACGACTTCGCAGCCGTCTTCGATCAGATCTACGATTGCCTTAGCGGTGATCTTTACTGCCGCCATCTGCTCCGGCAGAGTATTTCCAAGAGCATTTCCGCCGAGCGCGATGACAACTCTTTTCTTTTTCGCCATAATATTAGCCTCTCTATCTGTAAGGATTCTTGAATGTAACGATTCTCATATCTTAATAATACAGAACAGCAGACCTCAGACCCATCTGCGTCTGCTGTTCCCGACGATTACTTAAAGACTCTCGGTGTTCCGTTTTCTTCCAGCTTCTTCAGGATGTCAGCCGGATCTGCAAATTTTGCAAGGAAGATCATTGCAGCGATGATGTACGGCTTGAAGCTTGCTTCTTTGTACAGCGGATCTCTGTAGCGGTCGAATACGGACGCGTCTACTTCGCCTTCCTTACAGCTTACGCCTGTGATGTCAGCCGGCAGGCAGTGCATATACAGAGCCTTTCCGTCCTTTGTAGTAGCCATCAGCTCTTCGGTGCAAGCCCAGTCCTTGTGCTCCGCGTTCTGTGCGAGCAGTTCCTTCTCCAGAGCCTTGATTCCGTCTGTGTCGCCGTTTCCGTACAGCTCGGTACGTTTTTCCATTGCAGCGAAGGGAGCCCAGCTCTTCGGATATACGATGTCCGCATCCTTGAACGCCTCTGCCATGCTGTTTGTCTTGGTGAAGGAACCGCCGGACTTCTCCGCGTTCTTCTTCGCAACCTCTTCTACATCCTCGAATACCTCGTAGCCTTCCGGATGCGCCAGTACAACGTCCATGCCGAAACGTGTCATCAGTCCGATGATTCCCTGAGGAACGGACAGCGGCTTGCCGTAGGACGGAGAGTAAGCCCATGTCATAGCCAGCTTCTTGCCCTTCAGATTCTCAACACCGCCGAATTCGTGGATGATGTGAAGCATATCTGCCATCGCCTGTGTCGGATGGTCGATATCGCACTGCAGGTTTACAAGGGTAGGCTTCTGCTCCAGGATGCCGTCCTTATTTCCCTGAGTCACCGCGTCAACCACTTCGTGCATATAAGCATTTCCCTTGCCGATGTACATATCGTCACGGATACCGATGACATCTGCCATGAAGGAGATCATGTTTGCGGTCTCACGAACGGTCTCGCCGTGCGCTACCTGAGATTTTCCTTCGTCCAGATCCTGAACCTCCAGACCTAACAGGTTGCAGGCGGAAGCAAAGGAGAAACGGGTACGGGTAGAGTTGTCGCGGAATAAGGAGATTCCAAGGCCGCTCTCGAATACCTTTGTGGAAATGTTGTTCTCTCTCATGAAGCGCAGTGCGTCAGCAACGGTAAATACAGCTTCAATCTCATCGTCTGTCTTTTCCCATGTAAGGAAGAAGTCTCCGTTGTACATGTCTTTGAAGTTTAACGCGTTGAGCTTATCGATATAATCCTGTAATGTTTTCATTGTAAAATCCTCCTGAAAATAATTTGTAAAATAGTGAAAAATGGGTTTAATGAAGTTACGGTTAAAAGCTTAGATTACTTGCAGTATTCTGTCGGAAGCGCAGCGTATACAGCAGCACAGGTTACCAGATCCTGCTTCCAGGTCATTTCGTTCGGAGCGTGAGCCTGCGCCTCTGCGCCGGGTCCGAAGCCGATGCACGGGATTCCGTTTCTTCCCATGATGGAAACGCCGTTGGTGGAGAAGGTCCACTTGTCGGTCAGAGGACGTGCCTGACGCATTTCCAGAGTATCCGCAGCGCCGATCCTCTGATCGCCGTAGAGTCCCTTGTAAGCAGCTTCCAGAGCCTTTGTTACCTTGTGATCCTTCGGGATCGCCCATGTCGGGAAATAGCACTCGATCTCGTATACACATCCGGTATAGGAAGGACGGTCATAGTTGTACATGGAAACCACCACGTCATCGCCGTATTTCTTTACGCTCGGCAGTGCGCGGATCTCATCCAGGCAGCTCTCCCAGGTCTCGCCGAAGGTCATGCGGCGGTCCAGAGATACCGCGCAGGAGTCAGCAACCGCACAGCGGCTCGGGGAGGTATAGAAGATCTGGGATACGGTGACAGTACCGCGTCCGAGGAAACGAGCCTCTTCCCAGTCCGGATTGTATTTTTCATCCAGCATCTTTACAAGTCCCTTGATCTCGGTTCCGTCTTCCGCGTCATTCTCATTCAATGCACGGATATCCTGGAGGATGTCAGCCATCTTGTAGATCGCATTGTCCCCGCGCTCCGGAGCAGAGCCGTGGCAGGAAACGCCCTTCACGTCCACACGGATCTCCATACGCCCTCTCTGTCCGCGGTAGATCCCGCCGTCTGTAGGCTCTGTGGAAACCACAAATTCCGGGCGAACCTTATCTTCGTTGATGATGTACTGCCAGCAGAGTCCGTCGCAGTCCTCTTCCTGAACGGTTCCTACGACCATGATCTTGCAGCCTTCCGGGATCAGGTCCATATCCTTCATGATCTTTGCGCCGTATACTGCAGATACGATACCGCCACACTGGTCAGACACGCCGCGTCCGCCGATCTCGGTCTCGTTCTCATAGCCCTCGTAGGGATCGAAGTTCCAGTTCTCGATATTGCCGATTCCTACGGTGTCGATATGTGCATCGTAAGCAATGATCTTGTCGCCGGTTCCCATGTAGCCGATCACATTTCCCTGGGGATCGATCTGAACCTCATCGAATCCGACCTTCTTCATCTCAGCAGCGATGGTGTCGATATGAGCCTTCTCATCACAGCTCTCGCCCGGGTTCTTTACGATGGCACGCAGGAAAGCGGTCATATCCTTCTCATACCCCTGAGCAGCTTCCTTAATCTTGTCAAAATCAAACATTTTAAAAATCCTCCTTATGATATTTTATATATGTTCCTTATATCCGGAACAGAAGACGGGGCTTCTGTCCGAGTTACTTCATTGTTAATCCATGATCCGCGGCTGTTTATAAACCTGCGAAGACTTCTTTATCTGATCCGCACAGTCCTTCCCATGTGATCTCACGGAAACGGTCCGGATCCGTGTCGCCTTCGGATGATACCAGCAGCACCTCGGAATTTTCATCCAGCTTCAATGCATCCTTGAGATCCTTGTATTCCGGCTTTGTCATCAGCGCGTGTACCAGACCCATGGTGACGGATCCGGATTCCCCGGAGATCACCTGCGGATCGCCCTTTAACGGAGCCGCATAGATCCGGGTGCCGTTAGCACTTACCCAGTCCGGGCAGGAAACGAATGCGTCTGCATGGTTCCTTAAGATATCCCAGGATACGGTGTTCGCCTCGCCGCACGCCAGGCCTGCCATGATGGTGAACATATCGCCGGTCACATCCACACGGCTTCCGTCCTTCTGCATTGCGGAGCGGTACAGGCAGTCAGCCGCATTGGCTTCGCAGACCACCATGACCGGAGGATTTTCTTTGAAACGGTTGGCAAAGAAACCGATCACCGCGCCTGCAAGGGAACCGACTCCCGCCTGGATAAAGATGTGGGTCGGACGGCATCCGTCTTCGGCAAGCTGCCGGTCTGCTTCCAGGGCAAGCGTTCCGTAGCCCTGCATGATCCAGGTCGGGATCTCCTCATAGCCCTCCCATGCGGTATCCTGAATGATCACGCCGTGCTCCGTATTTTCCGCTTCCTTTGCGGCCATGCGGACACACTCGTCATAGTTCAGGTCTTCAATGGTAACGGTAGCATTTTCCCTGGCAATGTTGTTCAGACGGGTCTGGGTGGAACCCTTGGGCATCCTTACGGTACATTTCTGTCCCAGCTTATTGGCAGCCCAGGCAACTCCGCGGCCGTGATTTCCGTCGGTAGCGGTGAAGAATGCGGCCTGGCCGAACTCTTCTCTCAGCTTTTCGGAGGTCAGTACATCGTAAGGGATCTCGCTCACATCCTTGCCGGTCTGCTGCGCGATGTATCTGGCGATTGCATAAGACCCGCCAAGTACCTTGAAGGCATTCAGGCCGAAGCGGTAGGACTCATCCTTGACATAAAGGCGTTTCAGACCCAGGTACTCCGCCAGCCTGGATAAACGGGTCAGAGGAGTGACTTCATACTGCGGAAAACTTTTATGGAAGTTGTTCGCCTTTGACATCTCTTCCATAGACATGTTCCGGACCTGCGTATCATCGCTTTTGGCGATCTGATTCAGAGTCCATTTTAACTGTTTCTCTGTGCTGCTCATGTTTCAAATTCTCCTTTATTATTTTAGAATTACTTGTTGATGTCTACGTAGCTGTAGAGCGTGTACTTGGAGATGTCAAAGTATTTTGCTACCTTGTCTCCGGACTTGGTGATGAGAAAGGCGCCTGCGTCATTCAGGAAATTGATCGCCTTGATCTTGTCATCCTTCGTCATAAGCGGTACGGGAACCCCGACCAGTGCAACGGACTGTTCGATCAGCTCATCCAGAAGCCTGCTCACATCGTGGGTAATGACGTTGGGTGAGGCTGCCGTCTGGGGCTCTTCGCAGCTGACCAGCGCGTGTATGCTGTTCTCAAGCGAGAGAAGAGCGGTGATGTCATAATTAATAGAAAATATGTAGCAGGGCCTGCCGTCGTCATCGTGAATGTAAATGGTACTGGACTTCAGGATCCGTCCGTTTTCCGTCCGGGTCAGATAAGCCAGCTTATCCTTCAATGGTTCACTCTGGTGCTGGATGGCATTCAGTACGGCTACGGAAGGTCCGTCGCCGATCTTGCGTCCGGTGAGTCCTCCGTTCTCGATATGTACAATGGTATGCTCAAGGGAGTCGCCAGTCAGATCGTGAACCACGATCTCGCAGTCCTTTCCAAATTGTGCCGCAAGCCCGGCCGCGATCTGCTTCAACATATCTAACCTGGAAATATTCATCTCTCATTCCTCCTTCCTTATCTATATGGATTGGAAATACCGGGCTGTTATTTCAAGCTCTATTGGTCTCTCTACAAAACATCATATCACAAATTTTGAAAAAATCAATAGAAAAAAACAAAAAATTTTTAAGAAACAAAAAAATTTTTATTTTGCTTGTATTTTGAGCAGATTGATGTTATTATAGAATCAACGGAAGCGGAAATTGTTTAATGTGCATGAACTGGTTTGGAAGGCAAAAGCTCAGAAGTTGTTACTTTTGCATAGCAGATACGTTTGCCCCATGCCGGCAGGTCTCTCTCATGACGGCTGACGATATGCTTCTTATTTAGAACAGCAGCAATCGGGTCTGCGGTTCTGAACAGCAACAGGATTTCTTATTATATAGAAATGACACGCAGTATTTTTTAAGAAAGAAGGAGAGAAAGGAAACGAAAGACATGAGTAAAGAAGAAGCAGGCGCGATCTCACAGGAATTATTCAGGATTGACGGAAAGCCTTCCGTATCACAGGCACTTCCGCTGGCAATGCAGCATGTGGTGGCCATGATCGTTGGATGCGTGACCCCGGCCATCATCGTAGCCGGCGTGGCAGGGCTTTCCCCGGCAGATTCGGTGATCCTGATCCAGGCGGCTCTGGTTATGTCGGCACTGACCACATTCATCCAGTTATTTCCGCTGATCAAGAACGGCCCCATCTCCCTTGGGTCCGGCCTTCCGGTCATCATGGGCATCAGCTTCGCCTATGTACCCACCATGCAGGCGATCGCAGGAGACTTTGATGTGGCGACGATCCTGGGCGCTCAGATCGTGGGCGGTATCGTAGCCATTATCGTGGGGATCTTCATCAAGCAGATCCGGAGATTTTTCCCGCCGCTGATCACTGGTACAGTAGTATTTGCGATCGGACTTTCCCTGTATCCGACGGCTATCAATTATATGGCAGGAGGGACGGGAAGCGAGCAGTACGGCTCCTGGCAGAACTGGCTGATAGCCATTATCACGCTGATCGTGGTGACCGCGCTGAATCATTATGGAAAAGGGATCTGGAAATTGTCTTCCATATTAATCGGAATTATTGTAGGGTATATCGTGGCGCTGGCATTCGGGATGGTGAACTTTTCTTCCGTGGCATCGGCATCCATGTTCCAGCTTCCCCGGCCGCTTCACTTTGGGATCACATTTGAAGTCTCATCGTGCGTAGCTATCGGCGTGCTGTTCGCCATCAATTCCATCCAGGCCATCGGAGACTTTTCCGCGACCACAACGGGCGGTCTGGACAGGATGCCTACGGACGAGGAGCTGAACGGGGGGATCGTGGCATACGGCATCAGCAATATCCTCTGCGCGTTCTTCGGAGGGCTTCCCACCGCTACATACAGCCAGAACGTGGGGATCGTGGCGTCTACAAAGGTAGTGGCAAAGCGGGTATTTGCCATGGCGGCAGGCATCCTGCTGGTGGCGGGGCTGATCCCGAAGTTTTCCTCCCTGCTGACAACGATCCCGTCCTGTGTGCTGGGCGGAGCCACTGTATCTGTATTCGCGTCCATCGCGATGACCGGTGTGAAGCTGATCACGGCATCCCCGATGAACTACAGGAATACCACCATCGTTGGTCTTGCGATCGCCCTTGGAATGGGGATCACCCAGGCCAATGCGGCGCTGGCGTCCTTCCCGGCATGGGTGACGACCATCTTCGGAAAATCCCCGGTGGTGCTGGCAACCATCGTGGCGATCCTTCTGAACCTGGTGCTTCCCAAGGACATGGACCTGACGGAAGCAGAGAAAAAGTTGGATTAAGATTCAGAACAGCAGCAGACGGGTCTGAGGTCTGCCGTTCTATACGATAGAAATAAGCAAAAAAATAAAATTATCATATAAAGGAGGCGGCATTATGCTGATCATTGGAAACGGTAAGGTCATTACCAGAGACAGCAATCTTCCATACCTGGAACATGGAGCGGTTGCGATTGAGGGAACTAAGATTGTGAAAGTAGGTGCGGAGAAGGACTTGAAGGAAGCCTATCCGGGAGCGGAGTATATTGACGCGAAGAAGGGGCTGATCATGCCTGCGTTCATCAACACTCACGAGCACATCTACAGCGCCATGGCAAGGGGCTTGAGCATCAAGGGCTACAACCCCCAGGGATTTTTGGATATCCTGGACGGACAGTGGTGGACCATTGACCGGCACCTGACACTGGAGCAGACAAAATACAGCGCGGTGGATACCATGATCTCCTGCATCCGCAACGGTGTGACCACCATCTTCGACCATCATGCAAGCTTCGGACACATCAAGGACAGTCTGTTCACCATCGCGGATGTGGCGAAGGAGCTGGGCGTGCGTTCCTGCCTGTGCTACGAAGTATCTGACAGGGACGGCATGGATAAGGCCAGAGAAGCGGTTATGGAAAATGCGGAATTTATCCGCTATGCATTGAAGGATGATTCCGATATGCTGGCGGGCATGATGGGAATGCATGCCCAGTTCACCATTTCCGACGAGACAATGGAGCTGGCGGCGGCTAACAAGCCGGATGAAGTGGGTTATCATATCCACGTGGCAGAGGGGATCGAAGACCTGCATGACTGTCTGAAAAAGTACGGTAAGCGGATCGTGGACCGGCTCATGGACT
>CATLCV010000026.1 GCA_949893755.1 uncultured Lachnospiraceae bacterium
GTCAGCAGTTCTCTCATTCGGGCAAGCTCAGCATTTTTATCAGCAAGCTTTGCGCTTTTATCAGCAAGTTCCGCATTTTTATCAGCGATAACTGCATCCCTCTCGGCGAGGTCAGCAATCAGGGCATCATTCTCAGTACGCAGGCGTTTTTGGAGTACGCTGGGCAGTTCGATCAATGGCTTCGTCATAAGGTCTGCCTCCTTTCGTAAATTGGAATGGTTCTGAAATATTTTTTCTGCGGCACAGCGGAAAAGGTTCACATAATCATCAAATTCACGATCAGTCAAATAACCTTCCTTCAATTCATCTTCTAATATAACTATAACTTCGTGGATAAAATCTGTCAATTCCTTTTTGGAAAGCGGATTTTTTCTTTTGGGATTCAGCTTAGGCCGCAGTCGGAGCAGTACATATGGGATGAAAAGGTTCAAATGCTTTTCGTGGATTTCCTGGAGGGAATAGGACTGGATCCTGACAGTAGGAATCTGATAAATATGTTCGCTGTTATCCTGGAAAATAATACGGCATTGGAGAAATTCCGGAATATTTTCATTTTTTTTAGGATAAATGACAGTGGAATGGGGAAAGCATATGACAAACCCGTCATTCTTTTTATCCTTAAAAGCGGTATACTGCATGGCGAAATGAAGATCATATGCGATCATGCGGATGACCATATCCTGATCGTTGTGCATCTGACATTCAAGATGGTAAAAATCAACACCATTGACAAGAAGTGCGATATCAGACATCCGGGAGCTGGGCGGCGCGTCCGGGCTTTCCTGATAAGTGGAGGACTCTGTGGCAAGCAGGGTGATCGGGGTTCCTTTTGGGTAATCTTTTCCGTAAACCTCCTTGAAAAGAGGGAAAAGCTGTTCCGGCATGGCATCCACGATCGCTTTGAGGATTTCATCCCACAACATATTGTCGAGTACATTTTTTTCAGACATAGAGTATGATTCCTTTCTTTTGTAATACAAGTGAATGAGCTGCAATTGCTGTGAAATATGGCGAGCTGCCAGAACTGCCGAACCGTCAGAATGACATTGTCCGATTTGTTTTCACACCATAAGTATAGCAGACAAAATGGAAAAAGTAAATGTATTTTTGTAAACCATGACAAAAGGTGTCAAGATATGTGTGCTAGAGTAAATACCATAGCATACAGCTATACATAAACTTTAAACACATTAGAAAGAGGTAGAGAAAATGAACGACATGAATGAAAGAAATCAGAAATTTTGTCAGTGCTGCGGAATGCCCATGGGAGATACGGAGGAGCTGTACGGAACAAATACCGACGGCAGTAAAAATGAGGAATATTGTAAGTATTGTTTTGAAAAGGGTGAGTTTACGTTTCATGGTACGATGGAGGAAATGATTGAGGCATGTGTGCCAAATATGGCTGCGGCCAACCCTGGTATGAGTGAAGAAGAAGCAAGAAAAGCCATGCTTGAATGGTTCCCGACACTGAAACGCTGGAAAAACTGATCACTGCCGCAGGCGGTATGCTGAAACAGGAAATCGAAATGGTTTCCTGTTTTTTTAGCCTTTTTTTGTAAAATACACTTGACAATTTATGTAAAGTAGACTATACTACAAGGGTAAAGTCAACTTGACAATTTTTTGGATGCATGATTTCCGAAAAATCTGGAGGGGGGGGCGAAGTGAAGAACAGGATCCAGGAACTGAGGAAAGAGTGGCGCATTACCCAGAGTGAGCTTGCGGATGCGGTGGATGTGACGCGGCAGACGATCATCTCTCTGGAAAACGGGAGGTACAAGGCATCATTGGTTCTTGCGCATAAGATCGCGCAGTACTTTGGGATGGGAATTGAAGACGTGTTTATATTTGACTTGGAGGAGGAAAACGTATGTTGTTCAAATCATCAATATGGGAACCCGTGAATACAGATGAAGAATACAGGGAAACTTTAAAAAGAAGAAAGAAGTTTATCCCGGTGCTGATGCTTGGAGGAGCCGCATCTATAGTCGTGTCGTTCATTCTCATGCAGTCCGGGGAGGAGAAGGAATTTCTGTCCGGATTGTATATGGGGCTCGGATGCGGAATCCTGGGGGCAGGCGCCGGATGGTTTCTGCGGATCAGAAGTCTTCTGAAGGATGAGAAGAAGCTTCGGATGAAGCGGCTGCAGGAATATGACGAGCGGAATGTCCAGCTGAACCTGAAAGCGCACAATACGGCCGGGGTGCTTCTGATCATCACAGGGTATGTGATCATGCTTGTTGCCGGATTTTTCAGTATGGAAGTCTTCTGGACGGTATGGGCGCTGGTCATGCTGTATTTCGCCCTGTTCATCACAGGAAGAATAATTTATGGCAAGGTGATGTGACCATTTGAAACAGCAGGAATGTACAAAAGCTGCATTGCGGCGGATCATCTGCGAAGCAGACAGGTCTGTGCCGTGCTGTTCTGAATCGTTACATACAGCAGGAATAAGAAAAAAGGAAGGTGATTTCCATGATTGAGATCAATAATCTGACCAAGATCTACAAGCTGAATAAGAAGCAGATGAAGGAATCCAAGACGACCAATCCCCTGAAAACAGCAGTGGACGACTTAAGCCTCCGGGCGGTGCCGGGGGAGATCTACGGGCTGCTGGGGCCTAACGGGGCGGGAAAGACGACCACGCTCCGATGCATTTCCACCATTATCCGTCCCACGAAGGGGGAGATCTATGTTGCCGGACACGAGGTGCAGAAGGAGCCGGAGCAGGTACGGGAGAAGATCGGGTTTCTGACAGGCGACATCAAGCTGGATCCCCAGTTCTCCGTGGACTATATGTTTGATTTTTTCGGAAGGCTCCACCATGTGCCGGAGGAAAAGCTGAAGGCCAGGAAGGAAGAGCTGTTCGAGTATTTTGGGATCAAGGATTTTGCACATAAAAAGATCAAGGAGCTGTCTACCGGAATGGGACAGAAGGCGGCCATCGCGGTATGCCTGGTCCATGACCCGGACATCGTGATCTTTGACGAGCCCACCAACGGGCTGGATGTGGTGACGGCGCGAGGCGTGACAGATTACCTGAAAAAGCTGAGGAATGAAGGCAAGCTGGTGATCATCTCTACCCACATCATGTCTGAGGCGGAGAAGATCTGCGACCGGATCGGCATCATCATCGACGGGCAGAAGGTGGCCGAGGGAAGGCTGGAGGAAATCCTTCAGGAGACCGGGACACAGGATCTGGAGGACGCGTTTTTTGAGCTTTACAGGGAGAGAAAGGGGGAGGCGTTATGATGGACGGAATCAGGCAGATCTGCGGCAAGGAGCTGGCCCGCGTATTCAAGGACGGGAAAATGCTGTTTTCCGTATTTATCCTTCCGGTCGTGATCATGATCGTGGTGATGAGCCTTGTCAGCAATATGAGTCAGAAAGCAGAGCAGGATGTGGAGGAGCATGTGCCGGTGGTATATGTGGAAAATGCGCCTGCGGAGTTTGAGGGATTTCTGGGGCAGACCGGGATCTCGTGCGAGGTCCGGGACGTGAAGGACCGGGAGAAGCTGACGGAGCAGATCCGCAGCGGAGAGGCGGACCTTTGGATCGAATTTCCGGAACATTTTGCGGAAGCAGTCGGGAATTACCGGAAAGGGGACGAGATCGTACAGGTGAAGACCTACTACAATCCGTCGGAGGAATATTCCAGGGCGGCATTTGATACTATCTCCACCGGGGCGCTGGAAATGTACCGGCAGACGCTGCTGGCAGAGCGGGTGGACGATATGCAGAAGCTGACGGTATTTACAGTAAATTCGGACAATCCGGATATGATCATCCAGGATGACCAGAAGGCCGGAGGAAAGGTGCTGGGAACGATGCTGCCGTACTTTGTGACGATCCTTCTGTTTGCCGGGGCCATGGGAATCGGAACAGACATGGTTGCGGGAGAGAAGGAGCGGGGGACGATGGCAAGCCTCCTGGTATCCCCGATCAAGCGAAGCTCTATCGTGCTGGGAAAGGTATTTGCGCTGATGATCATTTCCGGGGTATCGTCGGTGGTGTATGTGGCGGCCATGGTGGTATTTATGCCCCAGATGCTGGGCGGGGCGTCCGGAGAAGATTTGGGCATCAGCCTGACGCTGAGCGCTCAGCAGATCGGAATGCTGGCACTCTTGCTGGTGGCCATCGCATTTTTGTATTCGGCGATCATTGTACTGGTATCTGTATTTGCAAAGACGGTCAAGGAGGCCAGCTCCTATGTGATGCCGATGTATATGCTGGTCCTGGTGCTGGGGATCATGACCATGTTTACCACGGACGCGCCCAAGAGCTGGTTCTATATGCTTCCGATCTATAATACATCCATCGCGTTGCAGGGAATCCTGACCCAGGAGGTCACTGCCGCGCAGTACGGGATGACCCTCGGGGTGACGCTGGCGCTGGGAGCGGTGCTTGTGGGAGTGATCGCAAAGGCATTTGAAAGTGAAAAGATGATGGCGATATAAGAGAGCGCGCGGCTGCGGGTGCCGGTCAGGGGCAGGAGGCAGCGGAGCGGTATGCGATCCTGCGGAAGAAGAGCCAGGTACGCAGGATGAAGAAAGAAAAATATGAAAAAAATCCTGCGGGGAAAGGCCGGGCCTTCCGCAGGATTTTTCGGTGCAGGGGTCGTTATAGATCCCGCACGAGCAATGCGGTGTTTGTCTTATCGATCCGGTTGCGGATCTGCATCATCTGATAATCCAGGACATCAATGGAATCGGCGCAGACCTTGAGCTGCCGCTCGAGTTCTTCTGTATTTTCCACATCCTTTTTGTATCTCAGCTTGTGCTCCAGGCTGGCCCAGAAATCCATGGCAATGGTCCGAAACTGCATTTCCACCTTTACGTATTCTTTTCCGATGGACAGAAAGATCGGGACGTCCAGGATCAGATGCAGGCTGCGGTAGCCGTTGGGCTTTGGATCCTTGATGTAGTCCTTTTTCTGCACCAGGATGATGTCATTGGACTGGACCACCAGATCTGCCAGGCGGTAAATATCATCCGGAAAGGAACAGATCACGCGGACGCCTGCCACGTCGGTGAGATATTCCCGGATGCTCTCTACCGTGATGGGATATCCTTTCCGGTCCAGCTTTTCATAAATGCTTTCGGGGGATTTCAGACGGCTCTTGATGGACTCAAAGGGATTCCGGTTGTACTCCTGGGCAAATTCTTCGTAAAGGACCTTGAGCTTTGCCTCGATCACCATGATGGCGCTGCGGTACTGCATCATCAGGTCGTTGAAAATCTTGGTATCTCTCAGCTGGCGGGTGTGGAGCCGGATGATCTGGCGCTGCTCCTCCAGAGCCCTTGTCTGTTGGGCGATGGTCTGCGCCATTGCGTTTTTGCGGGTGAAGAGTTCTACGATATTGTCTACCCGTTTTTTTACAATGGAGCTGTTAAAGGGCTTGTGGATAAAATCCGAAACGCCCAGCTCGAAGCAATAGTTTTCAATCTCTACGGATCTTTCGCTGCTTATGATCAGGACGGGGATGATGTCGATCCACTTCTGGTCGTTCATCCAGTTCAGGACCGCATAGCCGTCTGTATTGGGCATCTGCAGATCCAAAAGAAGGGCCGCGATGCCGCCCTGATATTCCTGCAGCTTTTGGATGGCCTGCGTACCGTCCTCCGCTGTCTCTACGATATAATCCTCCATCAGCATATCATGCAGTATCTCGCGGTTGATCTCCACGTCATCTGCGACTAGTATCCTATGCATTACGCCACCTCAATTTTATCTTGGAAGCTGTAGAAAAATAATGGATACAGACAAGTCAGGATGTGTCAGTTATTTTCCGCAGCTCCTTACGTACTCGCTCATTTATTGTACCATAAAACGGGGGGTGTTTCAATGTTACAATTGGAATTAACCCCCAGGGGGGCTTGTATTGCTGCTGTAATATGGTAATCTGATATAGTAAAATGTATTTGCCGGTTATTTTTTGGCATGTATGTGAATTGACCGGGAATATGAACCGGCAAAATGATCGAAAATGGGAGGGATTGCAATGCATATGGCAGATGCTCTGGCGGCTCCGGCGGTGGCAGGTACGATGTACGTCTGTTCTGCGGCGGCAGCGGCTTATTCGGTGAAAAAGGTGCGCCTGGATGTAGATACAAAAAAGGTTCCGGTGATGGGGGTGATGGGGGCCTTTGTGTTTGCGGCCCAGATGATCAACTTTACGATTCCGGGGACGGGCTCCAGCGGCCACTTGTGCGGAGGGATGCTTTTGTCGGCTCTGCTGGGTCCCTATGCTGGATTTTTGACTATGATCGGGGTGCTCCTGATCCAGGGGCTTTTGTTTGCCGACGGAGGGCTCCTCGTTTTGGGCTGCAATATCTGGAATATGGCGTTTTACGGATGCTTTCTGGGAGCGCTTCTGATCTGGAAGCCGTTGATGAAGCAGGGGATGTCCAGAACAAAGATCGCGGCGGCCTCGATCCTGGGATGTGTACTGACTCTGCAGCTGGGGGCGTTCAGTGTGTGTCTGGAAACATGGGTGTCCGGAATTACGGAGCTTCCGTTCGGGGTCTTTGTGGGGACGATGCAGCCGATTCATCTGGCGATCGGATTTGTGGAGGGGCTGATCACTGCGGCGGTGCTTATGTTTGTCTATGAAGCAAGGCCGGAGCTGCTCTATGGCAGCTCGCCGGAGGAGGAAAACAGGGGAAGATTTTCCTTTAAAAAGACGATCCTTGTCCTGGCTGCCGCCGCAGTGCTGATCGGAGGGGGGCTGTCCCTGGCGGCGTCTTCCCATCCGGACGGACTGGAATGGTCCATTGAGAAGCTGACCGGTTCGGCGGAGCTGGAAGCAGAAGGCGGGATCTATGAGGCATCAAATGCAGTGCAGGAAGCGACATCGCTGCTGCCGGATTATGCATTCCAGGGGTCGGAGTCGGCGCTGGGCACCGCATTTTCCGGAATCGCAGGAGCGGCGGCGGTCTTAGGCGTCTGTGTGGGAGCATGCTATTTGTTTAAATTTTTCAGGAAATGTACGGAATCATAAGGAATATGCAGATATGAACAGGATCAGCGGTGCGATTTGTGAAATACATCATATGGATATGCTGGCGTCAAGGGACCAGTGGGTGAACCGGATTCATCCGCTGGTCAAGCTTGTGCTGACGATCCTGTATATCTCGGTGGTGGTATCTTTCCACAAATATGATGTGGCGGGGACTGCCGGGATGGCCGTCTATCCGATGGCGCTGTTTATTCTGGCGGAATTATCTTTTGCTGACAGTCTGAAACGGCTTCGGCTTGTGCTGCCGCTGGTCTGTTTGGTGGGAATTTTGAATCCGTTTCTGGATCAAAATGCGGTGGTCATCGATGGACTTCGGATCAGTGCGGGGGTGCTGTCCATGGTGACGCTGATCATGAAAGGGGTGTTCAGTGTGCTGGCTTCCTATCTGCTGATCGCCACAACCTCTGTAGACCGGCTTTGCTATGCGCTCCGGCTGCTTCGCATTCCGAAAGCGGTAGTGACGCAGTTTATGCTGACCTACCGTTATATCACGGTGCTTCTGGAGGAAGTGAACCGCATCACCCAGGCGTATCTGTTGCGGGCGCCCCATCAGAAGGGGATCCATTTTAAGACATGGGGGCCTCTTGCTGGACAGCTCCTTCTGCGGAGCATGGATCGGGCGAATGAGGTCTATGACAGTATGCTGCTCCGGGGATACCAGGGGGACTATGCGTATCTGCGGGAGCGGACGGCATTTCAGGGGAAGGATCTGGCATATCTGCTGTTCTGGGCTGCAGTGATCGCAGCGCTGCGGAGATGGCCGGTCGTTCTGGCGGCCGGGGGGCTGTTTTTCTGAGCGTGTGGTTTTTTGAGCGGGCCGGGGCTGTTTTTTTGAGCAGGAAGATTCTGGAAGCGGGCCGGGATGCTGTATTTTTGAGCGGGCAGATTCCGGGAGCGGCAGGGAGGATACGATGAGCCATATACATATTGATGTGGAAAATGTTTCTTTTGGATATGAGAAGGGAAAGGAAATACTGCGGGAGATCTCACTGCATGCGTCGGAGACGGATTCCATCGGCATCATCGGCGCGAACGGGGTGGGGAAGTCTACATTTTTAAAAATGCTGGTGGGGCTGAATCTGGATTTTACAGGCTCTATCAGAATTGAGGAAATTCCGGTGGAAAAGCGCACGCTGGCTCAGATCCGCTCGAAGATCGGGTATGTGTTCCAGGACTCGGACAGCCAGCTTTTTATGAACACGGCTTATGAGGACATTGCATTTGCACCGAGGAATTATGGCCTGCCGGAGGCGGAAGTGGAGAGAAGAGTGGAGCAGGCGCTTGCCATGACGGGGATCGGGCATCTGCGGGAGAAGCAGATCTACAAGATGTCAGGCGGCGAGAAGAAGCTGGTTTCGATCGCCACGATCCTGTCCATGACGCCGGATATCATATTGATGGATGAGCCGTCGATCGCGCTGGATCCGAGAAACAGGCGGAATCTGATCCGCATTTTAAATTCCTTTGCGCATTTGAAGATCATTGCGTCCCATGATCTGGACCTGGTCCTGGATACCTGTGAGCGGACGGTGCTGATGTCGGACGGACGGATCGTGAAGGATGGTCGGACAGAAGAGATCCTGACGGATCAGAGGCTGCTGGAGGAGCATGGTCTGGAGTTGCCGTTACGCTTGCAGAAAAGCTATGGAAAAAATTCTGCGCATCCAGGTGGAAAAAACTAAAGGTTTTCTTAAGATGCTTGACAGGGAGAGCGAAGAGTGATATATTTTTGTCAAGCAATTGAAAGGGAGTAGCTGAACACCCGGAAATGGGTGGGTTTGAAACCGTCAACCGATATCGAGAGATATCCGTATCAAATGAGATAGCAAGACTTTTATTGTGGCTGATGTCATGATAGGAGTCTTTTTTTCATCCTTAGATACATACAGCCGCATCAACTTGCTGACTGGTAAAGGCTGCGATTGTTAAGCTTAAGAAAGTGAGGAAATGGAAATGGCAGAAGAACAAAGGAAACAGGAAATCAGAGAAGCGCTGGGCGCGGGCGCACGGGCTCTTACAAGCCTGAGAGAAGCACAGGAAAAGCTGGAAAGCGCGAGAAAATGGGGCATCGCCGATCTGCTTGGAGGCGGATTTGTCATTGATATGATCAAGCATTCAAGAATGGGAGACGCGGTAAACTGTATGGAGACAGCGAAAAGGGATCTGCAGAGGTTCCAGAAGGAGCTGGGAGATGTGGAGGTTCCCATGGAGCTGCGGATGGAGATCAGCACATTTCTTTCATTTGCGGATTTTTTCTTTGACGGCCTTGTGGCGGATTATCTGGTGCAGAAAAGGATTGCGGAGGCCAGGGAACAGGTGGAGGAAGCGATCGGCTATGTGGAAAGGCTGATGGCGGAATTGAAGCAGATCGTATGACGGAACAGGGAGAAACGCATATAATTTAGAAAAAAGAAAGTTACTATGAGCGGCCAGTCAGGTTGTGAAGAGTAACAGAAGAAAGGATGAATAGTTATGGGATGTTTGGGAAATTTGCTGTGGTTTGTATTCGGCGGTCTGGTGACGGGGCTGAGCTGGTGTCTGGCGGGCTGTCTGTGGTGTATTTCGATCGTTGGGATTCCGGTGGGGCTGCAGTGCTTTAAGTTTGCGCAGCTCAGCTTCTTTCCGTTTGGGAAGGAAGTGCAGTACGGCGGCGGAGCAGGATCATTTTTATTGAATGTGATATGGCTTCTGATCTCGGGGCTTCCGCTGGCTCTGGAGCATCTGGCGATCGGAGCGGTGATGTGCATTACGGTGATCGGGATCCCGTTTGGGCTGCAGCACTTTAAACTGGCGAAGCTGGCATTGATGCCGTTTGGGGCTGTGGTGTATTGAGATTACTAGTACAGCATTCACCGTTAATTACGCAATGCTGTACTAGGTTACGGTGTCTCCTGCTGTTCGAGAAGCTGCCGGAGTATAAAATCCCGGAAGTTCGTGACTGCGGGAGTCAGGTATACCTGCTTGTTGGAGACCATGTAAATGTTGCCTTCCCAGGCGGGGCGGACGATGGGGAGGATCTTTACATTCAGCTTTAGGAGGATCTCGCGGTAAGGGGTGACAGCGATCCCGAAGCCGTAAGCGACAAGGCCGAAGATGATCTGCTCCTCGTCCGTTTCGTAGGCGATCTCCGGACGGCGGCCGACTGCTTCGAACAGTTCGTCGATCACGAAACGCAGTCCGGTTTTATTATTGAAATAAATGTAAGGATACTGCAGTGTGTCCTCCAGGGAAATGGACTTGTTTTCTGCCAGCGGATGGTCCTTCGGCACGATCAGGACAAGCTCCTGCCGGTCGATGGGGACGCAGGAGAGGTCGTCGGATTCTACAGGGCGCACGCAGAAGATCAGATCATATTTTCGAAGTCTCAGGCCCTCTAAGAGCTCCGGCGTCCGGTCTCCGTGGAAGGTAAAATCGATCCTGCAGTCTGAGTTCAGGGAGAGAAAACGGGAGGCCAGCCTGGGGATGAACTGGACGCCCAGCTGGGTGAGAAAGCCCAGGCGGATCAATCCCTCGCCTTTTGCGTAGCGGTGCATATTTTCAATGCCGTTGTCCAGGATGGACAGGGAACGTGTGACGCATTGCAGAAATTCCTGCCCGTATCCGGTCAGCCGGGTCCCTCTCCCGGCTTTTTCAAACAGCTGTACTCCAAGCTCTTCCTCTAATTGTGAAATGGCGTGGCTTAAGCTGGGTTGGGAGATATTCAGGTGCTGGGCGGCATTGGTATAGTGCTGCTCCTGGGCGAGCTCTGCGAAATATCTTAACTGATACAGGTTCATAGAAATCCCTCTTTTCATTTTATTTCGGTTCGTAAATCTTCATAATCTCAAACAGAATACAGATTCAAAATCCGATGTCTGCGGCAAGATTTCATATCGTTTCTTTTGGTTATCACAAAATATCCGATTATATTCATTCAGCTGTTTTATATAGTATAAACCAATTCATAGATATTGTCTATGAATAAATAGAAATTATTCATTTGTTTTATATATGGATGTGTGATAACTTAATATGTACAGAAACGAAACGCAGTAATAGAAAAGATTGATGAGAAAAAGCAGAAGGCAGAATGCCTGATCGTATAAAATGGAGGGATATCAAATGGATACAAAGAAAACACTGGTCAGAGGGGAACTGGTTCTTCCGGTCATTATTGTGATGAACAGCTTCGGGGTGGTACTGATGCTGTATTCGGGAACCGGGATCTCGGCGATCTCCAGTATGACTTATGCGCTGAGCGAGGTGCTCCCGGTATTTTCACTGGGAACGTGGACGTACATTTTCCAGAGCGCGCTGGTGCTCAGCCTGATGATCCTGAGAAAAAGATTTGTTCCGCAGTACCTTTTGAGCTTTGGAGTGGGATTCGCGTTCGGGCTGATGATGGATGTACATAAGGAATGGATGCAGGTGCTTCCGCTGGCAGCTCCGTTTCGGGTCTTCTACTTCGCGGCGAGTTACCTGATCATCTGTATGGGGGTTGCGCTGTCCAACCGGTGTAAGATGCCGATCATCCCGACGGATCTGTTCCCCAAGGAATTGTCGGATATTACGGGAACGGCATTTTCCAGGATCAAGGTTTCTTTCGACTTAATCTGTGTGGTGATCACGGCTGTGCTGACCCTTGTGTGCCTTGGCGGGATCAGCGGACTTGGGATCGGGACGCTGCTCAGCGCGCTGACCATGGGGAAGGTGATCGGACGTATGGACGGCTGGATGGACCGGCATGTGGAATTTGTCACATATCAGATGAGAGGGCATGGAAGACGGAGACTGCGCCTGGCTTGATGAAGATTTGAATATGAGACGATAGAATGTATTTATTAAAAAAGATTCAAGGGACTGTGCGCACTTTTTTGTGAAAAAGTGGATTGTGAAATTCCGGCAGGTATGATAAAGTAAGGATATAGGATCATGAGCAGATCTGATTACATTTATTATACAAGGGGAATGGAACATGGAAAGAAAAGTAGGTACTGTTTCAAGAGGAATCCGATGCCCGATCATCAGGGAAGGCGACCATCTGGCGGACATCATTGTAACGAGCGTGCTGGAAGCAGCGGAAAGCGAAGGCTTTTCCCTTCATGACAGGGATGTGATTGCGGCAACCGAGTCCATCGTGGCAAGAGCGCAGGGAAATTATGCATCGATTGACGCGATCGCGAAGGACGTGAGAGAAAAGCTGGGCGGAGAGACCGTGGGAGTGATCTTCCCGATCCTGTCCCGCAACCGGTTTTCCGTGTGTCTGAAAGGGATCGCAAGAGGCGCGAAGAAGATCGTGCTGATGCTGAGCTACCCAAGCGATGAAGTGGGAAATGAACTGGTCTCTCTGGATCAGGTGGATGAGGCAGGGATCAACCCCTACAGCGACGTGCTGGATGTGGCGCGTTACAGAGAACTGTTCGGCGAGAACAAGCACCGCTTCACGGGTGTGGATTATGTGACTTATTACAGTGAGCTGATCCGGGAGCAGGGAGCGGAGGCAGAGGTGATCTTTGCAAATAATCCGCGGGAGATCCTGAGGTATACGAAGCATGTGCTGGCCTGCGATATCCATACCCGGGCAAGGACAAAGCGGATCTTGAAGGCTGCGGGCGCAGAGGTGGTGCTTGGGATGGACGACATCCTGACAAGCCCGGTGGACGGCAGCGGATGCAACGAGCGTTTCGGGCTGCTGGGTTCGAACAAATCCACGGAGGAATCGGTCAAGCTGTTCCCGAGAGAGTGTACGGATCTGGTGGAAGACGTGCAGAGGCAGATCCTGGAAAAGACAGGGAAGCATGTGGAAGTCATGGTATATGGGGACGGCGCGTTCAAGGATCCGGTAGGCAAGATCTGGGAGCTGGCGGATCCGTGCGTATCGGTTGCCAACACGAAGGGGCTGGAAGGCACGCCGAATGAATTGAAGCTGAAATATCTGGCGGACAATGACTTTAAGGAACTGTCGGGAAAAGAGCTGCAGGACGCGATCTCGAAGAGGATTCAGGAGAAAAAGGAGAATCTGGTGGGAGATATGGTATCCCAGGGGACGACTCCGCGGAGGATCACGGATCTGATCGGTTCGCTCTGCGACCTGACCAGCGGGTCGGGGGACAAGGGGACTCCGGTGATCCTGGTGCAGGGGTATTTTGACAATTATACTCACGGTTAATGAAATTTCCTAAGCAGGAGGCTTTCGGCATGAAGAAAAAAATAATCGTAGCCTGCGGCGGAGCAGTGGCGACTTCAACGATTGCGGCAAAAAAGGTGGAGGAGCTGTGCCGGCAGTACGGGATCGAGGCGGAGATCTGCCAGATGAGGATTTCTGAGGTGGAAGAGCACCTGGAGGGTACGGTTCTGATCGTGGCGACTGTCAGGGCAAAAAAAGAATATGGTGTGCCGCTGGTCAGCGGGATGCCGTTTATTACGGGAATTGGGGCGGAGGAGCTGCAGGACAGGATTCTGGAGATACTTCGTTCGTGATCGGGAGCCAAGCAGGGCAGAGCCGGGGAATCCACTCTGCTTTTGCTGGTACAGTATTGCGTATATAATGCTGTATTAGGAGCATCTCTGCGGCGGGAAGGACAGATTTTTTTATCAGTGAAAAAAGGAAACATAAAGTATGCAGCTGTTTGGCAGTAATCTGCGGGACGGCTGCATATTTTTGGTCAATGGGAACTTCGTGGTACAGATATATGGCTTCTTCGATGGCAGAAGATGTGTATTATGATCATTGTAAATTCAACTGTCTTGTCATATGTAAAACTATGTGCTATAATGATTGCTGTTTGCGGTAGTGAATGAAGCATTGGAGGAAATGGAAGATGACATTGACAGAGGAAATCAACAGGCTGAAAAAGGAAAAGGATGCGGTCATCCTCGCCCACTATTATGCGGAGCCTGAGGTGCAGGAGGTTGCGGACTATGTGGGGGATTCCTTTTATCTGAGCAGGGTGGCCGTGGGGCTTAAGGAGCAGACGATTGTGTTCTGCGGAGTGTCTTTTATGGGGGAGAGCGCAAAAATATTGAATCCGGGGAAAACGGTGCTGATGCCGGATCTGAGCGCGGACTGCCCGATGGCGCATATGGCGGACGCCGGGACGATCCGGCGGATGCGGGAGAAGTATGAGGATCTGGCGGTGGTATGCTATATCAATTCCACTGCGGAATTGAAGAAGTATTCTGACGTATGCGTGACCTCGGCAAATGCGGTGGAGATCGTGAAGGCCCTGCCGAACCGGAACATTTTTTTCATTCCGGATAAAAATCTGGCTCATTATGTGGCGGAGCAGGTGCCGGAGAAGCATTTCGTATTCAATGAGGGGTACTGTCCGGTCCATGAAGAGCTGCAGCTTCGGGAGCTGATGGAGGCAAAGGCCATGCACCCGGACGCGGAGGTCTTATCCCACCCGGAATGCAGGGAAGAGGTGCTGAAACAGTCGGATTACATAGGCAGTACGTCGGGGATCATCCAGTATGCCGCCAGGAGTGACAGCAGGGAGTTTATCGTCTGTACGGAAAAAGGGGTGCGGTGGAAGCTGGAAAAGGACAATCCGGAAAAGAAGTTTTATTTTACGAAGACAGAGCCGGTGTGCCGGGATATGAAACTGAATACTCTGGAAAAGCTCCTGCACGTGCTGAAAACCGGGGAAAATGCGGTGGAAGTGGATCAGGAGCTGCAGGAACTGTCGAAGAAGCCGCTGGAAAGAATGCTGGAGCTGGCATAGGTCGTGTAAAGGATCGTATGAAAAAATGATACGGGGATTGCCCGCATTAAAAATCTGTTTCGCAGATGGCGGGCACGCAATCACTTGCTATGCAAGTGGTTACATATGATAGGAGAAGAAGTTATGAAAACGGAAGCTGATGTGGTAATTGTGGGGACAGGCGTCGCGGGGCTGTTCAGCGCCCTGAACCTGCCGGGAGATACAAAGATCATTATGATCACGAAGTCGGATCTGGAAAGCAGTGATTCTTTTCTGGCACAGGGGGGAATCTCCGTGCTCCGGGATGAGGAGGATTATGACAGCTATTTTGAGGATACGATGCGGGCCGGGCATTATGAGAACCGGAAGGAGTCCGTGGATATTATGATCCGCGGATCGAGAGATGTGATTGACAAGCTGGTAGGATTCGGAGTAGAATTTGAACATGAGCAGACAGCGGATGGGGAATTCCTCTACACGCGGGAAGGGGCGCATTCGAAGCCGCGGATCCTGTACCACAAGGATATTACCGGAAAAGAGATCACCAGAAAGCTGCTGGAGCAGGTGAAGAAGCTGGAAAATGTGACGCTGTATGAGTATACCGCGATGACGGATATTCTCGTGGAGAACGGGGCATGCGCCGGGATATTGGCGGAACGTACAAAGAGCGGCAGGCAGGCGGAAACGGATTCGGAAGCTGCGGATCTGAGAGAATGTCATGAGGAAGATGGCATTTTGCAGGGAGAGGATGCGTGCAGAGAGCGGGATAATGCAGAAGCCCCGGGAGAAACTGCGTGCAGGGAACAGATGGAGATCCGCGCCGGCTATACCATATTTGCCACAGGCGGGATCGGGGGACAGTATACCCATTCCACGAATTTTCCGCATCTGACGGGGGATGCGATTGAGATTTCAAAGAAGCACGGCATCCGGCTGGAGCATTTGGATTATGTGCAGTTTCATCCGACCACGCTGTATTCGAAAAAGCCGGGGAGACGGTTTTTGATCTCGGAATCTGTGCGCGGGGAAGGCGCGGTGCTGTATAATAAGAAGAAAGAGCGGTTTGTGGATGAACTGCTCCCCAGGGATGTGGTGGCGGCCGCGATCCGGGAACAGATGGAAAAGGACGGGACAGATTTTGTATATCTGTCCATGGAGCATATTGAGAAAGAGACGATTTTGCGGCATTTTCCAAACATTTATCAGCGGTGTCTGGAAGAGGGATATGATGTATTGAAGGAATGCATTCCGGTGGTTCCGGCGCAGCATTATTTTATGGGCGGCGTGTGGGTAGACTCAGACAGCCGAACCTCTATGCCGCGTTTATTTGCGGTGGGAGAGACCAGCTGCAACGGGGTTCACGGGGCGAACCGGCTGGCAAGCAATTCCCTGCTGGAAAGCCTGGTGTTCGCGAAACGGGCGGCGATGAAGATCCGGGAGGAAATAGAGGGCCGCGCGGAGGGCTGAAACTTAGGAACTGTGCAAAAATAACTTGCCTTTTTGCGCAGAACAAATTTTCAGACACAAGGCGGAGGAATGAGGCGTACCGGGGTACGTCGATTGACGACAACGCAGTATATGAAGATTTGGGCAAGCAAAATGGTAAGATTATTTTTGCACCGTTCCTTATACTGAGAATATGGAACGGTTCGAATGAGACAGATCCCATTATGGCCATCCGGCCGTTTCACAAGGTTAAAAAAAGGATTACGAGGAGAAGAACATGAATAAAATAACAGAAACATTACAGATGGATCATTTGATCATGGAAGCTTTACGGGAGGATATTTCCAGTGAGGACGTGACCACCAATTCGGTCATGAAGGAGGCTGTGGAAGGAGAGGTGGAGCTGATCTGCAAGCAGGACGGGGTCATTGCCGGGCTGCAGGTGTTCCGGAGAGTGTTTGAGCTGCTGGATGGGGAGACGAAGGCGGAGTTTTTCTGCAAGGACGGCGACGCGGTGAAGTCCGGCGAGCTGCTGGGAAAGGTGACTGGTGATATCCGGGTCCTGCTCTCCGGCGAGCGTGTGGCGCTGAATTATCTCCAGCGGATGAGCGGCATTGCCACCTATACCCGCTCGGTGGCGGACCTGCTTGCGGGCAGCAAAACGAAGCTTCTGGATACGAGGAAGACCACGCCGAATATGCGGATTTTTGAAAAATACGCGGTCCGGGTGGGGGGCGGCTACAACCATCGGTATAACCTTTCTGACGGGGTGCTTCTCAAGGATAATCACATCGGGGCGGCAGGAAGCGTGACAAAGGCAGTCCGGATGGCAAAGGAGTATGCGCCGTTTGTGCGGAAGATCGAAGTGGAGGTGGAGAATCTGGATATGGTGAAGGAAGCGGTGGAAGCCGGGGCGGACATCATCATGCTGGATAACATGTCCGCGGAGGAAATGCAGGAGGCGATCCGCATCATTGACGGCAGGGCGGAGACGGAGTGCTCCGGAAATGTGACGAAAGAGAATATCGGGCGGCTGACGGCTCTGGGAGTGGATTATATTTCCAGCGGCGCGCTGACGCATTCCGCTCCGATACTTGACATTTCATTGAAAAACCTGCATGCTGTTTCCTAGTACTCCATCCAGTCAGGGCATGGTATGTGATGCTGATTTTGATAAGGAATATGAAAGAGCGGACCATGATAAATCGAAGATGGGGGCAGAAAGGAAGAATCGGGTATGATGACGGGAACAGAGCGCAGGGATAAAATCATAGAAAAAATCAGGACCAGCAGGACCCCTGTTTCGGGCAGCTCACTGGCGGAGAGCTGCGAGGTGAGCCGGCAGGTGATCGTGCAGGATATTGCGTTGATCCGCGCCGCGGGATATGATATCATATCTACACACCGCGGGTATCTCCTGAATGCTCCCCATACGGTGAACCGGACGTTCAAGGTGCGGCATACGGACGAACGGATGGAGGAGGAGCTGTGCTCCATCGTGGATCTGGGCGGCTGTGTGGTCAATGTGATGGTCAACCATCGGGTGTACGGGCGGATGAAGGCGGAGCTTGGGATCCGCTCCCGGAGAAATGTGACGGAATTTCTGCAGGATATCCAAAAGGGAAAATCGAGTCCGCTGAAAAATATTACTTCGGATTATCATTACCATATGGTGGAGGCGGACTGTGAAAAGACGCTGGATATGATCGAGAAAATGCTGCGGGAGAAGGAATTTCTGATTGAAGGTTAGGGATTGTTTGGATAAAATCAGCGGATCTGCGAATGCTATATCTTATGAAGGGGCCGAATGGTTTTCATGGGATGCTCTTTGAGGATTAATTTAAGAAGAATTTACGGAGAGGGAAAGAAGATATGATCAAACTGGACTGGAAAAGGCTGTGGTACGACCTTTTTATTGATGTATTCGGCGGGATCCTGATCGGGGCCGGAATTTATAATTTTGCGGCAAATGCGGAATTTCCGCTGGCCGGGGTGTCGGGTATCGCGTTGATCCTGTTCCGGCTGTGGGGAGTGCCCATCGGACTTGCCACCATGCTCCTGAATGTCCCGATCGCGGTCGGATGTTACCGGACGCTGGGGCGGGAGTTTTTTGTGCGTTCGGTGCGCTCGGTCATTATCACCTCTCTGATCACGGACTATATTGTGCCGCTGTTTCCGGTGTATTCCGGGGAAAGGATGCTGGCGGCCATCTGCACCGGGATTTTTTCGGGGCTGGGTTATGCGCTGATCTTCATGAACAGCTCATCCACCGGGGGAATGGATTTTGTGTCCATGGCGATCCGGGTGAAGAAGCCGCATATTTCCCTGGGACGGATCGTGTTCGCCCTGGACTGCGCGATCGTACTGCTGGGCGGGGTGATCTTCCGGGATGTGGACGCGACCATCTACGGACTGATCATTTCCTATCTGCTGACGGTGGTCATCGATAAGATCATGTACGGTATTGACTCCGGAAAGATGACTCTGATCGTGACGGATAAGGGGCAGGAGGTTGCAGGTAAGATTGATGAATATATCGGCAGGGGCGCTACGATCCTGACCGGGAAGGGAAGCTATACCGGGGCGAAGAAGGAAGTGGTGATGTGCGCCTGCAACAATAAGCAGATGTATTCTATCCGGAAAATGGTGAAGGAGATCGACCCGAAGTGCTTTATTGTGATCATGGAATCCAATGAAGTGGTGGGGGAAGGATTTAAGGAAGCGTAAGCGATGCGCATATGATGTGATGGATCTGTAAAAAATGAGGCAGTCCCTCTGAGGGGGGCTGCCTCATTTTTTGCACCTGTACGGCTGCATCAGCAGACGCAAGAGTGCGATAGTACGGATTTTGCGAATGCATGCGCAGGCAGGATGATCTTTGGATCATCCTGCCGTACAGGTGGAAATTTCATTTCAAAAAGAGAAAATTTATAGAAAATGCTTGACTGTATACCTGCTATATACCTTAGAATCACTGCAGAAATGGTAAGAAAGGGCTGCGTACTATGCCTTGACTCACTGGTTTTCCAGAGACAGGCGAGGGAGGAGGATTTTATGAAGAGAGTCAAAATGATTGCAATATTCATCGCAGGCGTGATATTTCTGACCGGCTGTCAGACGACACCGGAGAAAAGTTCGGTGGCCGGCAAAGCGGACGGTCTGGATCAGGAAGTGACCGCCGAACCGCTGAAGGAAGGAGAGACGGTCCGGGTGGCGCTTCCGGACCGGTGGAAGGATTCCGAGAAGCGGAGCAATGACAGGGTGATTTTAAGTGCGGATCTTACACTGGATGAGATCACGGTGGGCAACCTTCCTGTGATCGAGATGGAAAACAGGGCGCTCACGGACCAGGAACTGGAGCATATGGTCCGATATTTTGCAGGGGAGGACACATTGTATCAGCCATGTATTGATACGAAGCAGGATTATCAAGAGGTCATAAAGCGTATACGGGAAAAGTCCGGGGCATATGCGGAGCCCAATCTGGTCTCATATTATCAAAGTCAGGTGAAATACCTGGAAAATGCGGCTGAACTTGCGCCGGAAGAAAATTTTGATGTTCCGCTGGAGAAAATCAGATTTCAAAAGAAAGCGGAGGATCCTGCCAGATTTGCGGCGGCCGGTATAGAGGTGCCTGAGGAACATCAGTACGAGATCTATTTTAATGCAGAGGCGGGCGAGGAGCGGACGGCACGCATTGACGCGCAAAACTACAGTGCGGAAGCGGGAATGACCAGTATCTTTTCCTGGACAGACGGGGACCTCTGCCTGAATGAATCCGACCTGGAAAGCCTGACGGAACAGGCAGAAAGCCGGTTCGGCGACAGCCAGGGCGGGGAATATGAGAGGCAATGGCTGGACATTCTGACGGCATACCGGAAGGCAATGCAGCAGGGTGCAATGGACATGGAAGAGGGAGAGAAGCAGGCGAAACAGATATTAGAGGATCTGGAGATCCGGGGTGTGGAGTTGAGTTCTGCGGAAAGGACGCTGTGGTTTCCCAAGGAGACATTTTATCCAAAGGGCGAGGCGGATCAGTTTTTGAATGATCAGATCTGGCGGGCGGATCCCAAACAGGCGGAGACCGGGTATCTGTATGTATTTACAAGAGGACAGGGCGGATTGTTCACGGATCAGATGGAGGGGAGCGTGATCTTCAGCGAGGTGGGCGGAAGCTATGCGCCGCCGTTCCCGGTGGAAAAGGTCTCTGTCGCGGTAACGGCCTCAGGCGTAAAATTTTTTGAGTGGGACGGGATCTGCAGGGAGGTCGGGATTGACGCGGAAAATACCCGGCTGCTGCCCTTTGAAGAAATACAGCAAAATATATTTGATTACCTGTATTATCGGCATTTGGAGCTGGGACAGCCGGAGAACAGCAAATCGGTGTTCGAGTATGCGGTTTCCGATATCCGGCTGGGATATACCTACGTGCCGGCCTATGGGAATCCGGAGCATGCCTGGCTGGTTCCGGCCTGGTTTGTCAAGGCAGCGGTCCATGCGGATATGACGGAGGATCAGGGGAAGGCGTATGACTGGATATCTGAGGAACTGATGGTAAATGCGCTGGACGGAGGGCTGATCGCAAAACAGAGGTAAGGCTGCGCCGGGAAATGAGAGATCATAGATGAGGATGTGGGCGGGTATATAAAATCTGCTGCGTAAATGGAATGTATTCCATAATTGAATAATACAAGGAGGTTTGCATGAAAAAAGAAATAAAAATGATGTTGTGTATGGTTTTGATTGTGATGTTCATCCTGACCGGATGTCAGACGACACCGGAGAAAAGTTCGGTGGCCAGCAAAGCGGATGGCCTGAGTGAGGAGTTCATTGCTGAACCTTTGGGGCAGGGCGGGCTGCAGAAAATTGATATGCCGGAGCATTGGAGCGTATCAGAAAAGAAAAGCAATGACAGGGTAACGATCCTGGCGGATCTGGAGATGGGGAAGCTGGAAACGGGCAATCTTCCTGTAGTGGAAATGAAAAATCATTCCATGACCCAAGAGGAGCTGGAAAAGCTGGTTGCATATTTTGCGGAGGGAGAGGAGCTTTATGTGCCGCAGGCTGACACCAAGGCGGTATTTCAGAATGTAAAGGACAGGATCGAGCAAAAAGAAGGGGTCTATGCGAATCCTGTGCTGGGATCATTTCTGGAAATGAAAACCGCATTGGATGAGGCCATACGCCTTGCGCCGGAAAATCCGGCGGAGGAGGAAAAGGCGGAATTGAAATTTCAAAAGAAAACAGCGGATGCGGCCGGGGAGGCGGCGAATAGCTGGGCTTATAAGCTGGGGGTGGAAACGCCGCAGATTCCGGATGCGGAGGTCTTTTTTGCGGCGGATGTGGGGAAGAGCAGAGAGGCGCACATGGCGGCGGAATGCTATGATCCGGAGATCGCCAACTGCAGCCGGTTTACCTGGAAAACAGGAACAGACCGCTATGATCTGGAAGAAATCCGGCGGTTTGTGAGGATGAATGAATTTATTACGGATACCAGCGGATATCAGGAAAGCTTCCGGAAGCTGCTGGAGCAATATGAGGATGCTCTGGAGCAGGAGACATTTTCTGCTGAGGAGGGGCAAAAACAGGCGGAGCAGGTCATGAAAGACCTGGATATGCCGGAGATGGATCTTCTGTCCGCAGATCGGACACTGTGGTTTCCGGAGGAGAAAATGCCGGATGCAAGATACGGACAGACGGGGGATTTTTTCTGGCAGGCGGATCCAAGGGAGGCGAGGGCCGCATACCGATATGTATTTTCCCGCGCATACGGAGGGATCTCGGCGGAACGGGCAGCCGGGATTTCCGGGGAGGAGGCTGCGGACAGCTATACCTCGCCCTTTCCGGTGGAAACCGTGTCGATCACGGTTGCGGACGGCAAAGTGAAAGCATTTTCCTGGACGGGAATGTGTGAGGAAGCGGATGTGATCGCGGAACATGTGAAGCTGCTGCCCTTTGAAGAGATACAGGAGCGGCTGTTTGACCAGATCTATTATTACTATCTGGGAAAGGGGCAGCCGGAGGAGGATGCCACCAATTTCCGCTTCCGGGTGACTGCTGCCAGGCTGGGTTACACCTATGTAACTGCATTTGGCAGGCCGGAGAATGCGTGGCTGGTTCCGGCCTGGAGCTTCCAGGTGATGGAGGGCTCAGGACTGGGAGAGGATATCCGGGACTTTGCGGACTTTCAGGTCACGATCAACGGGATGGATGGGGGTGCTATTGCAGAATGAGACGACAGGACAGCAGAATGGAGCTGATGAATGGCAGAATGAAACAGCCGGACAGCAGAATGGAGCGGTCGGATGGCAGAATGAAACGGCCGGGCAGGAAGAATGAAATGGGGAATGTGCTGAGGGCTGAATTGAGAAACAATCTATGCAATGTGTATTTTTTTGCGGGGGTGCTGCTGATCCTGGCGGCCGCGTTGGTATCGGAGCAGACGCATCTGCAGTTTCTGCTCGATTCAGGGGGCTCAACGGAAGGGCCGGGGTGGTTTCTGGCATATTCCTTTTGCTCCAACGGAGAGCATACGCTTCTTTTTGTTCCGATCGCCGTCAGCCTTGCGGCAGGCGGGGAGGCTGAGGAGGAGCTTCACAGCAGATTTGCCCTGTTTGGCTGCGTGCGGACGGGAAAAAGGAGATACCTTGCGGGGAAAGCGGCGGGACTGATCTTTTCCGGAGGGCTGATGCTCTGCACTGCGATGCTGCTTATGCTGGGGATCAGTGTCCTTGTGTTTGGGGATATCCCGGTATTGGGCGGCACCGGGCCGGCATTCTCGGGGCTTGTGGGACAGGTGCTGGCGAGCCTTCCGAGGGGGTTTTTGAACGGAGCGCTGTGGGCAATGGCCGGCGGCTTTGCCGCAGTTGTGACACGCAACCGTTACCTGGCGTATGCGGCGCCGTTTGTCCTGTATTATGTGCTGAGCGTATTCCAGGAAAGGTACTACCGGAGGTTTTTATTTCTGAATCCCAGATACTGGATGGCTCCGGTCTATTTGAATGACCTGGCCTGCATCCTGGTGCTGCTGGCGCTCTGCGTCCTGACCGGCATTCTGTTTATCCGGGCATTGAAAAGGAGGTTGGATGATGCGTGATGTAAGACAGGCTTTTCAGATCGCGGGGCAGAACTTCTCCGAGTGGAGGCGGAGTCCCCGGATCGTGATGACATTTATTCTGGCGCTGGTGCTCTGCCTGATGCTCTCGGACCAGGTGCTTTCCCGCGCGGTACAATACGAAACGGTGCTGCAGATCCTGGAGCCTTTTATCTGGACCTATGGGGACGCGGCTTCGGTGATGCTCTCCTCGCTCCTGCTGGTGCTGCTGTTTGCGGATATGCCCTTTGCGGGCCAGGCGACGCCCTACTGGCTGGTGCGGACGAAGCGCAGCGTCTGGCTGGCGGGGCAGGTGATCTATGTGGTCCTCACAACGGCGATCTACAACCTGTTTTTGCTGGCCGTGCTGGGGAGCATGGGAGCGCCCTTTTCCTTTCTGGGAAATGTATGGAGCGAGACGGCGGCCATGCTGGGCTACGGAGGGGGAGAAGGGGCGGCGGTTCCGGTTTCCGTCAAGACCATGGAGATCTCCACGCCCTATGCGTGCGCGGCGGCCGTATTTTTGCTGATGCTTTTGTATTCCCTGTTTATTGCGGTGCTGATGCTGTTTCTGAATCTGTACGCAGGAAGCGCGGCAGGCGTGCTGGGAGCATTTGCGGTGAATCTGTACGGGCTGCTCCTGAATCCGCAGATTTTTCAAAGGCTGTTTCATTTTACGGGAAATCTGGCGTACCGGGCAAATGTACTGTGCGGATGGCTGTCGCCGCTGAACCATGCTACGTTCCCCATGCATAATTTCGGCTATGACTATCTGCCAAGGCTGCAGGTGAGCGCGGGGATCTTCCTGGCGATGATCGCGGTGCTGGTTCTGCTGTCGGCCAGGAAAATGAAAAGCTATGATTTTTCATTTATGCAGGTGGATGAGTGAATGGGAGGATGGGGTATGAGAAGCTGTGGGAAAACCAGGTTGTATAGGAAAAGGATATTATATGGGAGAATCATGTCATTGCTGCTGCTCGGCGGATTCCTTATGACAGGCTGCCAGAAAACGCCGGAGGAGAGTGCGGTAGTGAGTAAGGCCGAAGGTCTGAGCGAGGATGTGGTCGCCGAGCCTTTGGAAAGCGGGGAGACCCGGGACACGGATATTCCGGAGCACTGGCAGATGGAAGAACTGAAAAGTGAAGACAGGGTGGCGATCCGCGCGGATCTGGAAATTGGGAAAATGGAAATCGGAAACCTGCCGGTGATTGAAGTGAGGAATCATGTGTTCGGGCAGGAGGAACTGGAAAGGCTGGCGGATTATTTTTCGGACGGAAAGGAATTGTATGTGCCTCAGCCGTATACAAAACAGGTGTTTCGGAATGTGATATCCAGAGTGGATGAAAAACAGGGGCTTTACGGCAGCGGCTATTCCTGGGTGAATCCATTAAAAACAAGACAGCGGATGGAGGCTGCGATGGAAATTGCTCCGGAGAGAAACGGCACGCCGGAAAAGGCGGAGGTGAGATTTTCAGAACGATTTGCAGATCAGGCATATGAAGCCGCGAAGGGCGATGAGATTTATGAAAACCGGGATGAAAGGATCTGGTTTGAAGCGGATGTGGGAGAGGAAAGGGAGGCGCATATCCAGGCGGAGATGTATGAGCCGAAGGTGAGAAACAGCAGTTCGTTTGAGTGGATGCAGGGCGCGCGCGTGATGGAATATTCCGCGATGGCATCGGCAAGGATGTTTTTTGATTATAATGATCAGCAGGAGAATGCATTTACACCTGCTTTGGAGGAGCGGATGGCGTTGTATGAGGCTTGCTATGAACAGGGGACATTTGACCGGGACGCGGGGGAAGAACAGGCGAGGCAGGTGCTTGCGGATCTGGAAATTGACGGTATGAGCGCCGGGACTCAAGAGCGTGTACTGTGGTTTCCGGATGCGGATTATCCGAAAGGGGAGGTGATGGCCGGCAATGCTTTAGACGTGTTCTGGATAGCTGATCCGGCAAAAGCGGAGTTCGGATACAGCTATACATTTTCACGGGAGATCGGAGGGCTCAATGTGACGGCGGGGAGCAGTTCGGTTTCGGAAACGACGGATGATATGTATTCTCCGCCCTTCCCGGTGGAAACGATCACCATCACAGTGACAGAAAGCGGCGTCAAAGGGTTTGCGTGGAAGGGAATGATGGAAGAGGCGGAGACGGTGACGGAAAATACGGAGCTGCTTTCATTTGAAAAAATCCAGAAAAAGCTGGCGGACCAGGTGTTCTACCGGTATTCCTCATATGAACAGCCGGACAGTGATGCCACATTGTCTCGCTACACGGTGACGGATGCGGTTCTGGGATATGCTTATATTCCTGCTTACGAAAATCCGGAGAACGCATGGCTTGTACCTGTCTGGTATTTTACCGTGTCGGAGGGAAGAGACGGCGTGGACTGGCAAAATATATATTATTTGGTCAACGCGCTGGATGGAAGGGTCATTACCGGGGAGTAGAAGCTTATGAGAGAAATAAAAAATGTGTTTGCCAATGCGTTGTTCTGGGCAGGGCTTGCAGTGCTCACCGCGGCATTTTATCTGAGCGGGCGGGAGTATATGGCACAGCTGACGGCGCTGTTTGACGGACAGGAGGCGGAAGGCTCGGCAGTCTGGATCGAGGTCTTTCAGTATTGCATTACCGCAAGGAATGGGATGATGTTTGTTCCGATCTGCGCGCCGCTGGCAGCAGGCGCCTGTGTTGAAACGGAGCTGCGGAGCCGGTATGCCCTGTTTTTCTGCAGCCGGATCGGGAAGAAGGAGTATTACCGCAAAAAGATCATAGAGTGCGTCCTGCCGGGGGGCCTGATGGTCTGTTGTTCGGAAATTTTAGTGCTGCTGCTGGCATTTGCCGGATTTTACAGGCTTTCGCCGCCGGCCGGGGCTGCGGCCGGGGGCCTCTTCGGAGTGATCCTGCCGAGCCTGGGAGAGGGATTTTTAAACGGTGTTTTTTGGGCCGGCGTCGGCGGAGCAGCGGCAGTGCTGGCAAGAAATCCGTATATCGCATATGCGGTTCCGTTTGTCCTGTTTTATGTGCTGACCGTATTTCAGGAGCGGTATTACCGCAGGTTATTCTTCCTGAGTCCAAAGTGCTGGGCGGATCCGGTTTATTATGGAAATGGATTCTGCATCGGGGTATTGTTCGGAATGTGTGTGGTCTGCTTCGGCTGTTTTCTGGCGGGTGTAAAGAGGAGACTGGATGAGATGTGATGTTTGCCGGGATTTGTGCAAAAGCGCAGTTTTGGCCAGCAGGCGTAAGAGAGCGTACTTTGATGCGGACGGATGCGCAGTGTGACGGGAAGAAAGATCTAACAGGCAATTCAGAAAGAAAGGGGTATATCATGGAAAGCGCAGTCAGGTTGATGGATTTAACAAAATCGTTTGGAGAGGAGACGGTTTTAAAGGGGATTACGCATTGTTTTGAGAGGGGAAAGATTCATGGGATCATGGGATTCAACGGATCCGGGAAGACGGTCATGTTTAAGTGCATCTGCGGGTTTTTAAGGCCGGACGGCGGATCCGTATGGGTGGACGGAAAGCAGATCGGGAAGGACGTGGATTTTCCGGAATCGGTGGGGATGATCATTGAGAGTCCGGGATTTTTGCCGGGGCTGAGCGGATTTGCCAATCTGAGGCGTCTGGCGGCGCTGAAACGGCTGATCACGGATGAGGAGGTGCGTGAGGCCATCCGGACCGTGGGGCTGGATCCAGATTCGAAGAAGAAGGTGGGGCAGTATTCCCTCGGGATGCGGGAACGCCTTGGAATTGCGCAGGCGATCATGGAGGATCCGGAACTGCTGATATTGGATGAACCATTTAACGGGCTGGATAAGCGGGGGGCCGAGGAGGTCTGTGTCCTGCTGGATGAGATCCGGGGACGGGGCAAGACGATCCTGATCGCGGCGCATAATATGCTGGAGATCGAGCGGCTCTGCGATACGGTCAGTGAGATGGATGCGGGGGTGCTGACGCAGGTGAGGTGACCGGAATGAAGGGGGAATAGAAAAGAGGATGTTCCGAAAGAATAAGTATTCCGTGAATTACATCATGTCCATATTTTTCTAAAATGGAGGCAGTCCCTTTGATAGGGCTGCCTCAATCAAAAAAATGCATTCACATAGACCAGTATTTTATCGAATTAATCTTTCGGCATAAATCTGCTCTAATGCCAGCTTGCTTTCTTTTTTTACTTTCTTAATTACAATATGATCGTTAACACGGCTTAATTCTGCAAGATCATTTTCCGCCATGCCCAGCGCTTCAAGAAAGGCTTTCGGAATTCGTATTCCCTGTGAATTGCCCCATTTCTGGATTGTTGCCTGCATAAAATCATCTCCTTTTTTGCCAGTATATACATTGTCAATATTCTTATAGAAAATATAGCAGGAAACTTAGTAGTGTACAACCACCGGCGTCCCGATCTGCAGGATGGAATATAATTGCTGGGCATTGTAGTAGGGCATGTTGATGCAGCCGTGGGAGCCGTTCCAGAGGTAGACGTCTCCGCCGAACGCGGGCTGCCAGGTGGCGTCGTGGAAGCCGATGCCGCTCCAGGTGACGCGCATCCAGAAATCTACAGGCGACCGGTATTCCGGCTCCTTTGTTTCCGGATCGATATTTCCGATCAAAACGGTGGGCGACAGCTTTTCCAGGATGTCGTAGACTCCGGGAGGAGTGGGCGTGCTGCCCTTTCCGGTGACCACATCGGATTCAAACACAACAGTCCCATTTTCCAGATACCACATATACTGGGCGGTCAGATCGACTTCCACGAATGTGCCGCCCCAGTCCTGAGCTGCGTGGGAGGCCGCGGTCTGGTCGCATGCGGGGGCTTTTGTCACAACTTCGCCGTTTCGGATGCTGGCTACCAGTGCGGGAAATTCTATCTCTTCATTGATGATCCAGCCGTAGGTTCCGCCGGATACCTCGGTGGCTTTTCCGGCTGGGGTGGTCAGCGGCCTGGTAGTGCCTACGGTGTCATAACGTTTGCCGAATTCTGCCATCCAGTTTCGGATCGCGGCTTCGTCCAGCGTAACATGGAAATTTTCGTCATAGGACAGCCAGGTGGAGATCAATGCCTTGTCTACCACGACGGGCACATCCATCTCATAGGTGATGCTGGCCTTGCAGTATTGGTTCAGGGTCTGGCAGAGGTCTTTCAGCTCCTTGGATTCTGTGGTATATTTCGGGGCTTTGTAGAAGCCTTCCTCCTGGAGATCAATTCCTTCTTCCAATTTGGCTACTGACTGATGGATCTGCTTTTTCAGCTTTTCTGAGTCCAGGTCGGTTCCGTATACTTCCGGCTTGATCACGTAGGAATTGCCGTCAAATTCCGGATAGGCGGACTGGGGCTGGATCGGTTCCGCAGTTACGGCATTCAAGGTGTCAACCTTCTTTTCCAGGGCGGATTTATCGTAGGAGATCTCAAAGACGACCTCTTCGGATGTTTCTTTGAAGTATGCAAAAGGCCAGGAAAATGCATTCTGGTCTTTCAGTATGTTTTCCAGCGCCTGATCGTCGTTCCAGGTCATGCGGATGTCGTTTCCGGTGATGTCCTCGGTCTTGCCGCCGCTCTCTGTGATCGTCAGGGTGTAGGCGTTTGCTTCGCCTGCGAAAAAGGTTCGGGCGTCATCTGCGGTCTGGCGGGAAAAATCCTGTCCGTTGATGGTGGTGTGGAACAGGTAGTGGCTCCGAAAATAGATGGAGACACCCAGGTATGTAAGCAGCAGTACGGCGGCGATGGCAGCAGCGGTCCAGGCGGCAATCTTTTTCCAGGGCAGTGTTTTCGCAGGCTCAGGAGAAGCAGGCTGGGCTTCCGGGGAAGAATCCCTGGGGGGAGACTGGGGGGAAGCTGCGGGGGTGTTTGAAGAAACCTTCGGAGAAGGGTCCCTGGAGGAATCTAAAGCTGCGGGATTTTGTACAGAGTCTTCCTGGGAGGAGGTCTGTGGGGTCTCCGCGGCACTGTGCAGGGAGTCTTCCTGGAAAGGACTCTGAGAGGAACCAGCGGAATCGTGCTCAGAGTCCTTGAGGAAAGGATCCTGAGAGGAACCAGCGGAATCGTGTCCAGAGTCCTTGAGGGAAGGATCCTGAGAGGAACCAGCGGAATCGTGCTCAGAGTCCTTGAGGGAAGGAGCCTGAGAGGAATCTGCGGAACTGCTCTGAGGACTCTTCTGTGGTTTGTCCTGCGGACTGTTTTGCAAAGTCTCCTGAGAAAGGTCCGCGGAATGATTCCGGGAATCCGTCTTTTGCGCTTCCTGGGTGCTGTTCTGTGCGTTGCCTGTGGTCGGGGTGTCTGTTGGGTTCATGGGTAGTTCTCCTTGTTAAAATATAATATAGTTTAGCGGTAAACGGCTGCGGATGGTATTGCGTACTGCGCAGCGCGGTATCGTATATGATAAATGTCGGGCTTGGGAATTGCTGCTAAGTATTCCTTAATATCCGTACTCCCGGTCGATTACGGTGCCGTCTGCCGCATTGATGGTCAGAAGGCTGCGGGTGGAATAATCCAGGACATAAGGTTCTCCATCATCGGGAATACGTTCCCATATTCCGTAAAAATCCCAGGCAGGCACCAGAAGGCCCACGGTACCGTCCATCCCCGGGTCATAGATTTTGGTATATCCCAGAGTGATCCGGTCAATCGTTATTTTATCGGTACCTTCCCGATAACGGATTGGCATTATTTCCCCGAAAATCTCGATGATTTCCGGGAAGCTCAAAAGCTCCACGTTGTCGAGCAGTGGCTTTTCTACTTCATAAAGATTACGGATGTCCGCTTTCATCAGCCCGTCCTGATTGACATAGAACGCGATATGTTCGTAGCCCCAGAGATCCGTTGTGACGTCATCAGTTCCGACGACAGTCCCGCCGCCAAAATCAGGAGTGACCGGAAAGCCTTCGATATCCCTTGTGTACATGATCTGATAAGCGGCATCCGGATAAGTGATATTATCCGTGAGCATCCGGTAAGAATGCACACACAGGCTTAGATCTGTATATTTTGAGGAAAACTCGGAAAGTCCCAGCTTTTTCATATAATGGTCTGCCAGTTCCACAGCCTGTCCGGAAGTGATCCCTGCCATTTTTTCCGCCTTTTCCGGAGAAGGGAATCCATCCGTGTGGCTGCGGGAATCATATCCGGCGTAAGGAGGACTGAGGGTCCATTCATAGCCGGACCAAGGACTAGTTGCCCCATATGTTTTTCTTCTTTCAATACTGATCTCCATGGAGAGGGAGCTGAATTTCTTTAATTTGTAAAAAAATCTGCTGTTGTCCATTTCAACCATTCCAAAAAAAGTGCTTGGATCGTAACCATTTTCTGCAGTGGGGTAAAAACCAGGAGAAACTTCATTTCTCAATTGGCTCTCGGGCGCATACTGCAAGGCATCCTCCACATCTTCAATATGTTCCTTCAGGCTGTAAAAGGTTTCCGGATTTTGAAAGCCGGTTTTCCTGGCAGATTCAATATACCCAAAAGGATCCATATTTCCTTCCGCCTGAAAAGCCTTCAATTTTTTTAGCGTTTCGAGAAGCTCTGCCTTTGTGGCCCGGACATATGCACTGTATTCGTAAACCGGACATTCTCCGAAAAATGTATTTGTGACCTGATCGATCCATGCCTGGTCGAAGGGCTTCTGGCGGACCTTGTAAATGGAAACCTGATCGATATCGGGAACCTGGATCTCGGCCTGGCAGGACAACTGCAGTGTGCTGTTCGGAAATTCTCCGGAAAAGGTGTATGTCTCCGGGACCTGCAGTCGGCAGGCCAGGGCATTTCTGCATGTGTGATCGGAATTGCCGCCAGAACCTGTATTGTCGCTGCCGGATGGATCAACGTTGTTGGGATCGGAACTGCTGCTGTCAGTGGAAGCAGCTTGACTCGAATCCTCGGAGCCTTTGGCTTCTTCAGAGGTATCGGAAGCCTGCCGGTAGCTGTCTATATTCAGTTCTGTTTTTTCTTTTACGATAACATGCTTTTTTGAGTCGGAGCAGCCGATGAAAATACTGGCTGAAAGTGCGGCAAACAAAAGCAGACGTGACAGGATTGCTTTTTTCATAAATATTCCTCATCCATTCGGAATCCATGTAATGTTGTTCCAACGATAAATATACTGCGCTATGCAGAAATGCAGCCGGCGGCAGGCTTTCGGTATTAATATCCGTAATCCCGGCTGATGACCGTCCCGTCAGCCGCATTGATGGTCAGGAGGCTGTGGGCAGGATCATCCTGAGTACGTGATTCGCCGTCAACAGTGAATTTATTTGTTCCGAAAAAATCCCACACAGGCACCAGGAGTCCGACAGTGCTGTCCATGCCCGGGTCATAGATTCTTGCATAACCCAGGGTGATCCTGTCGATGGTTATTTTGTCGGTGTTTTCGGAAAGGTAAAGGGGCATTGCCTGTCCGAAGATTTCCATGATTTCCGGAAATGTCAGCAATTCGATGTTATCAGCCAATGTTTCTTCAATTTTGTATAGATTTCTGATTACTGCTTTTTGCAGCCCGTCCTGATTGACATAGAACTCTACCGATTCATTAGCCCAGGTGTTCGACGGGGAGTGGCCGAAAGGGACACCTCCTCCGGGATGGGCTTCATATGTGATTGGGAATCCGTTGATGTTCCGTGTATATATGATTTTATAGCCGATATCTGTAAAAATCCACTCTGCCTGCAGATCCTCGGGCATACAGTAGCTGATGCTTTTTTCCGTATACTTTGCGGAAAAATCAGAAAGCCCCAGCTGTTCCATATACCGATCCGCCATTTGTACGGCCTGGGAAGGGGGAATCCCTGCAATCCGCCCGGCAATCTCCGGAGAGGGAACGTAACCATTGCCGGAAAAGGACATGTAAGGCCACCAGTCATAACCGAACCAGGTTTCATCCGGATTCCTTCGGCTCTCTCGTGAGACTCGGATTTCCATATGACTGGGGCCGCTTTTTTTGAAAAAGTATTCGAATACATGGCCGTCCATCTCAACGATTCCCGAAAAATCACTTCGTGCAAAAACGTCATCCGCAGGATCAGATTCCGGTGCGGACGGATCAAATCCGGGGGAAACCTTCACTTTTTCAACTGTCTCGGGAGCTTCTTTATAAACCTGTTCCCAATGCTCGATATCTTTTTCCAGGCTATATACGATTTCCGGATTCTTGCTGCCGCCGGCTCGGGAGGATGCAATATGGCCGTATGGATCTGTAAGGCCCTCCGTCTGAAATTCCCTGAGCCGCCGAAGCTTTTCACACGCCCATTCCTTTGTGGGCTGGTGATATCTGGCAGAGTCATAAACAGGAAGATCGCCGAAGAAAGCATGTGTGACCCGGTCGATCCAATCCTGGTCAAAGGGCTTTTGGCTGACCTTGCAGACAGAGACCTGATCCGTATCCGGGATTTCGATCCTGGCCTGGCAGGACAACTGTACATTGCCCGCCGGAAATTCCCTGGAAAAGGTGTTTGTCTCCGGAACCTGCAGACGTTCGGCAAGCGCATTTCTGCGGGCAGAGCCGGAACTGAGGCTGCCGGAAGGCTCGTTGTCAGGCTCCTTCGCATTTTCCGTATTGTCAGTTTTCTGGTAGCTGTCTGTATTCAGTTCAGTCTTTTCCTGTACATGGATATGCTTTTCGGGCTCTTTGCGGCAGCCTGCGGCAATACAGACCGACAGCATGGTGAGGAAAAGCAGCAGGAATATCCTTTTCAACGGTATTACCTCTTTCCCACAAAAATCCCTTTTTATTACACTGTCTGATAATTCATTTTTCAGGATTATGATTTTAAAGTTAATCTGGGAAGGCTATCCAGGCTTACCTCCTTCAGCGTCTGCAACTGCTGTACTGCCAATTGCCGAAGTAATTCCATTCTCTCTTTCTGCAACTTTCCCTGATTTATCAGAACTGCATTGTAACTTTCCAGATTCGCAAGCACTAATAATTGATCCAGTGTTGCAGCATCCCGCATATTTCCTTTTTCGGCTGGGTTTTCCTCTTTCCATTGCTTTGCCGTTTTTCCAAACAAAACAACGTTCAACAGATCTGCTTCATTGGCATATGTGTAAGCTATCTGGGCAGACGTTAATTCCGGCGGTATCAAATTGTCTTTGATGGCATCGGTATGTATCCTGTAGTTTAACTTAGAAATTTCTCTGTTTAAATTCCAATTCAAAGATAGCCGGCTGTTCTCATCGGCCTTCAATCGCCGATAATCCTTCATGATATATAATTGAAATTCAGGAGAAATCCAAGTTGCAAAGGACATGGCAATATCACTGTGGGCATATGTTCCGCCATAACGCCCTGCTTTTGAAACAATGCCGATAGCACCGGTCGTTTCTATCCATTTCTTCGGAGACATAGTAAAGGCGTTTGCACCTGCCGGCTTTTTAAACCCCTCGAATTCGAGGGGGTTAAAATCTGAATTGTGCAGCCTTTCCCATAATCCCAAAAATTCTATTACATCACGATTTCTCATCCAGTTTTGAATAACCGACGTTGGATCATCACTTTTATACCGGGCAATATCTGTCAATGAAATAAATTCATTCTCAAAATCCTGCGTATAAATTCCAATATCTATTCCATTTGCATGAATTGTATCCTTGATTAGTTTTCCCATCGTCCCTCCAACATATCACAATTTTTCTCTAATCCTTTAGCCCCTGTTCATTGTCATTACAAACGTATTATCGGTAGTCCTCCTCTATGTTATCTCAATATGCATTCCGATGCAAGTCCCTTTTTCGGGAGTGCTTCGGATTTCCAGGCGGCCGCCGTGGAGACGGGCGATCTGGAGGCACAGGGAAAGGCCGAGGCCGGCGCCGCCCTGCTTTCGGGAGCGGGATTTATTTACCATATAAAAGGGCTCTGTGATCCGGGCGATCTCATCCTGGGGGATGCCGATCCCTTCGTCCTTTACAAAGATCCCGGAGGCTGTCCCGATCAGGCGGATGCGGGAACCGGGAGGGCTGGCTTTGCAGGCGTTGTCGATGAGGTTGGTGATGAAGCTTTGCAGGAGGTCGGCATCCCCTTCGACGTGAAAATCCTGTTTCAGGTTGATCTGCAGGCGGAGGTTCTTTTCTTTCAGGCGGTAGTGGGTGACCTCTTTTGCCTGGGAGAAAAGCGCGGCCACGGAACAGGGCTTCTTTTCGATCGTGTCCTCCCGGGACAGATCGGTGAGCAGGAGCATTTTCGCGGAAAGGCGGGAGAGGCGGATGCATTCTTCTTCGATATAATGCAGGGCGTCGGCCTGTTTGAGGGGAGGAAGCTGGACTCTCTGCAGCAGCTCCGCATATCCCTGGATCCCGGTCATGGGAGTTTTCAGCTCGTGGGCCAGGGAGCCGATGAGCTGGCGCTGGGTTTCGTTCATTTCCGCAAGGGTGCGGATGTGCTCCTCGATTCGCTCCGCCATTTGATTGAAGCTCCGGGAGACCTCGCCCACCTCATCGGTTCCCGGATGCTCCACACGCTTTTCATAATCCCCCTCCGCGATCACATTTGCCGCGTCGCGCAGAAGGTAGAAGGGGGCCAGGATCCGCCGGAGAATGTATGTAAGCAGCAGGGCCAGAAAGACGGAAAGGAGCAGGGCCACGGCAACGCCCTGGAAAAAGAGCAGACGTTTGGACTCATAGACGGAGGTGATGTCGCGGTAGTGGAGGATGCGCAGGGTGCCCAGCGAATTTATGGGATTCTCTTTGTCATAGACTTTCTCATCCCGAAAAAGGATCATCAGATGGCGGCCGTTTATCTCTTCCAGAAAGATGTCCTGCTGCGGAGACTCTATGCCCATGTTCACAAAAGTAGCGGGGATTGTGTCTTTCTCCGATCCGCTGGAAAGCTCTGACATGTCGAACTTGTAGGGACTGAGATTGTACAGCTCTTCATTTCCGTAATAGAGGACGGCGTTTTCGCTGTAGCTGGGGGTAAATGTGGCCAGGGCGGCGTATTTTGCGCCGCGGACATCGTGATATTCTTTTTGTATGAAATCCTTGTGGAAACGGAATGTTTCCGATAGCAGCCGGTCCTCCTCGTAGGCGCGGATATTTTCAATGATCTGCTTCTGGGTCTTTGACAGGTTCCAGATGGAGAATGCCTGGGACAGGAAAAGGAGCAGGCTGACCGAGGCCAGGGTGATCTTGGTTCTCAGTTTCATGGCGATTCCTCCTCCGGGCTCTTCGATGCATGTTCCTGTTTTTTTGTGTGTGCCGCTTTTTCAGATGGCATTTCCTCCTCCGGGCGGTCCTCCAGCCGGTATCCGATGCGGGGGACGGTCTTTATGACATCCTGGAAGCCCAGTTTTTTGCGGATCCTTCCGACATGGACATCAATGGTCCGGGTCTCGCCGTCAAATTCCACACCCCAGAGCATCTGCAGGAGCTGCTCCCGGCTGAGGGCTATATTTTTATACCGGACCAGGAGCAGAAGGCAGTCAAATTCCATGGGTTTGAAGGGGATGACGGTTCCGGCTCTGCGCACGATCCGCTCCTTCGGGAGGATTTCCACATCCCGGATGCGGTAGCAGTCTTCGGCTTTTTTCTGGAAACGGTCCAGGACCTTTTCGACCCGTACCAGGAGCTCCAGCATTTCAAAGGGCTTGACGATGTAGTCCTCAGCGCCGTCGGTGAGCCCCTTTACCTTGCTGTGCAGGTCGCCCCGGGCGGTCAGGAAAATGACCGGAATGCGGCGAGCCTGTAGCTCGGGGAGGAGTTCAAAGCCGTCCTTCCCGGGAAGCATCACGTCCAGGAGCGCCAGATCGTAGGAAACGGCGGGGTTCTCCAGGAGATGGCTGCTGAGGGCGGCGCCGTCGAAAAAGGGGACAGGCTCGTAGCCTGCGGTTTCCAGGTTGAGGCAAATGAGTTCGTTGATGTGTTCTTCGTCTTCGATCACAAGTATTTTACAGGTCATGGTTGGATTCCTTTTTTGGTCAGTTTATTTTCATCTTCTCTGTCGGTTCCGATCTCAAGCTGACCGACCAGAGTTTTGACTTCTTCCTCGGAATAAGGCTTGATCTCTACAGGAACAAAGGTATCGGAATAGGTATGGGTGGTTTCAGCTGCCAGATCTCCGGTCTGGAAAATGTTTTTTTCGGTCTTGCCCAGCCGGTGCCCGGCGGCCAGAGTGGTTCCGTCCTTTAACTGGACAAAGATGTTGAAAAGATAAACGGTCTCATATTTCATGATTTCCGGAATGTCTTCCAAAGGGCTGTTCATTTCGATCTGCTCCGGCCAGACCATCCGGACGTCTTCGAGCACCTTGCAGGGGGTGCGGATGTAGTCGTCACCGGTAACGGGGGTTCCGCATTCGCCAAAAATATTGAGTCCCCAGGTGTACAGTTCTCCATTCTCGCTGATGGCCGCGCCGGTATAGTCGCCGGTTGCGGCATAGATACAGTGATCCAGGAGCTTCTGCGGGGAGGTGCTGAGCATTCGGGAGGGGTCGGATCCGGCATGGACTGGTTTCGAGGGAGCAATGCGGTCCGTTCCATAGGTACTCATGTACTGGCCCCACCACCATACGCTGCCGTCTGTTTTCAGGGCCGTAATGGATTCTCTGCCGGCCCTCGCATAGGCGACCTGGTCCATCAGGAGGACCGGGCGGGTGATCTTATCCGCATTGGCACAATCGTAAGCTATATGCTCCTGATCCTGGCCGAGCAGATTGTACAGGTTGGAGCCCATGCCATACAGTTCGCCGTTTTCGGTCAGATAGATGCAGAAATAGCCGTTCACGGAGCAGTCTACGGAAACCACATGTTCGGCGATCCGGACCGGGGTGCCGGAGTAGACGTCCAGGTAGTTGGTTTCACCGGTTCCCAGCTGGCCGTATGTATTTGTGCCGAATCCCCAGAGGTTGGACTGGCTGTCAATGAAGTATCTGTTCAGGCCGGTGACCTTGTTGGTGATGTAGCAGTCTGAGAGGGAGAAGGCATCGGGTGTTTCAGTCAGGCCGGGAGAATGGGTGTAAAATACAGGGGGAGTGCAAAAGGACGCGCGGAGGGCGGGCAGTGCCAGGATGGAGACCATGGCGATGATAAAAACGGGCAGCAGGATGAGGACGGCGGTTCGGATTTTGGGATGGGATTTTTGCGGGGTGGTATTCATGGCGGGGGCCTCCTTCAAAAGTTCTTTCCTTATTTTATAACATTTGCAGGGGATTTTCAATTTGGGGATGTAAACATATTGTAAAAGGTTAGAGGGCCGGATATGACAGTGAACATCCTGCAAGGTAATAAGAACTAATAATCATTCCAATTCCAGGAATAATGATTATAATAAATAACAGCTTAAGCAAATCGGAGAAAAAGGAGCAGAGGAAGATGGGAAAGAGTGCCGGCAGATATTTTGGATTAGGATAGTAGTTTCGGAGCGCGGGTCCGGCCGCCGGCCAGGTGCTGCCGGCAGGCGGATCCGCAGGCTGAATGCATAGAACGGAGGAGCCTGGAGTGCATCAGTAGTCCAGGACCTTCCCGTTGAAGCTGCATTTTTGCCGGAATTCCCTGGGCGTCATACCGGTTTCTTTTTTAAAGGCTCTGGAAAACGCGAAGGGGTTCTGGTAGCCGCTGGAAAATGCGATATTCTCCACTGAAATACTGGTACGCAGCAGCAGTTCCTTGGCATTCGCCATCCTGGCGGTGATCAGGAAGGCCTGGGGCGAGGTGTTGAGATGTTTCTTGAACAGCCCGAACAGGTAGCTGCGGCTGATATGGAGGTACTCGGCGACATCGGACACCGTGATATCCAGGATGGTGCTTTTGTTGATGTAGTCGATGGCCCTGGAAATGTAAAAGTTGTCAAGGGAGTCCGTATCCCCGTAAGAGGCTTCGGTCTGCTGCCCGAGCATGGCAAGGATCCGATAAAGGATACTCTGGATGTAGCATTCGTCAGCCGGAGTCAGCGGGGCGTGTTCCATCATTTCAAATATGGCCTCCCGGTAGGGCTCTGCGTCGGCTACGGCAAGGAGCGGGGAGGATTCGGTAAAGCGGCAGTGCTGCAGCAGGGTTGGCGCAACTGTTCCGTTAAAACAGATCCAGACATAGGTCCACGGGTCTGAGGGCTCGGCCTTGTAATAGGTGACAACATCAGGGGGCACGAGAAAACACTGGTTCTTCCGGAGTACATAGTGGCGGTCATTGATGAAATAATGTCCCTGTCCTTCCAGAATGAAATGGATGATGTAATACCTTCGGATGGAGGGACCGAAAAACTGGGCAGGCTCACAGTTTTCGTATCCGCAGGAAACGAGAAACAGCTCTTCAGAGTTGGTTTTGCGGTGCATGACAAGCTTGTCATCCATGATCAGCCACCTCCTGTGCTTCTTGTTCGAGATACGGCCTGAACATGCGGTAGAACAGCAGCGAATTCAGATATGCAGTCAGTCCGAAGCCGAAGAAAAACCAGCAGCATGCGTAGAGCGGAAGCAGGCCGGTGTCCAGCCAGGTCATCACCATAGGCAGGGTCGAGATCAGAATGATCAGCAGGGTGGAAGGCAGATGAGAGAACGCAAAGAGCAGGGCATTTTTTAACTGCATTTTCCAGGTGCCTTTGAACGCGGCGATCACAGGAAATACATAGAACGCCGTAATTGCCAGAAGGACCGCGGTTCCGCAGGTGAGCA
>CATLCV010000027.1 GCA_949893755.1 uncultured Lachnospiraceae bacterium
CAAGAGATATGTAAATCTCTATGCGTAGCTTGTAACTGTGAATGTTATTATGAAGAGCCGTATGCGGGAAAGCCGCACGTACGGTTCTGGAAAGGATTTCGCATCGTGAGGTGTGATTTTACTAAACAAAAGAGAAGAACAAGGAGGAAAAAAGATGAAAAGAAGCAAAAGATTACAGGCGGCAATATTGGCTATGGCGTTATGTCTTGTGGTTGGCTGCAGCGCTGCGGAGGGACAGGAAGGTCATACAGAAAAGGGAGAAAAAGAGAAAATCACAGTAGTTGTTCCTCGTCAGGAATTAGATACCGTAGGTCTGGTTGAGGAGTACGTACGAGAGTTTGAGGAGAAAAATGGCATAGAGGTAGAATTGATCAATGCAGCATGGGATGTATGCACAGATAAAATCAGGACAGAGCTTTCCGTTGGCGGATCGTCCTATGATGTAGTAGATTTTGATAACTCATTGGTTGCAATGTACATTGAGAATGACTGGCTGGAGCCTCTAGATCAGTATGACGGGGCGGAAGAGATGAAGAAAACTCTGGTCGAAGGGCTGGTTGACAAATTTACAGTGGATGATTCTTTCTATGGAGTGGTCTGGAATAACGATACACATGTCTATTTATATAATGAAAAAATGCTGAATGATGCAGGGATTGCAGAACCACCGAAGACTTGGGAGGAATTGATTGCGGCAAGCAGGACTTTAATTGACAAGGGAATATGTAAATATGGAATGCCCATGTGCTTTTCCGGTAATGGAGCAGTGAATGAAGTGACTTGTGCGATATATTCCTTTGGCGGAAATGTTTTCCAGGATGGGAAGCTATGTATAGGTTCCGATGAGGGGGCATTGGAAGCATTTAAAACTCTGGCATCCATGTTGGATGAGGGCTTGATTGATCCGGCTTCCTTATCCTATGACTATGAAGCGGCGGCAAATGTCTTTTTGAATGGCGACAGCGCATTTTTTATCCAAGCCATGCCGGGATTGTACACAACTGCAAACGACCCGGAACAATCTCAGGTAGCAGGTGAAATTAAGGCGGCACCCTATACAATAACAAACAGCAAGGATACCAATGTTGTGCTTACCGTGCCGGAAGCTTATGCAATACCAAAGAACAGCCAGCATAAAGAGGCGGCATGGGAATTTATAAAATATATGGCCTCTGTTGAATTTGATAAGGTTAAGGCTGTAGAATTAGGCGCGCTGCCTGTATACGAAGCTGTTTTTGAAGAGGAAGAGGTGTTAAATGCGCATCCGGAATTTGCAGAAATGAGCACTCAGGTAGAATATGCGAGAGGTCTGGATGATTTTACATGGTACGATGAATATTCTAACGTATTTCAGTCAGAGCTTCAGAGTCTGCTTTTAGGTAATATTACGGCAGAGCAGTGTGTTGAAAACATCCAGAAGCAATGTGCACAGTATGAAGAATAGCTTTAGTTATGCTCAGGAAAGAAAAATGTACTGATTTATAAATGGATACAGTTTTAATCTAAGAACTCTTTTTCAGGCATAGAAAGGCCTGGAGTTTAGAGGATATATATATTACAAGGAGGAGAAAAAATGATAAAACCTAGGATTGGATTTTTGATTTTCGGTCAGCACAAGGACGGGACTCATACCCATGTAGGCGGACCGCACATGGATTATCTTTTGTTTGACAAGTGTAAGGACGCTGTAAGGTCTTACGGTATTGAACTGGTCTGCGAAGAGGTGGTAATCCGCGATAAGGACGAGGCAAAAGCGGCATTGAGGAAATTCCGCATAGACGATGACCTGGATGGTGTCATCCTGTTTTCCGGCACATGGGTGTGGTCATCCAATTTGATCGCGGCAGTCCGGGAATTTGCCAAAACAGGCAAAGGAATTGTCCTATGGACAATACCGGGTTCGGAGGGCTGGCGTACAGTAGGAGGGCTGGTTATGCATGGGGCCTTTAATGAGATCGGGATTGAGCACAGGTTTGTATACGGCAATTATGATGAGCCGGAGCAATTGCGTAAGATTGCAGATTATTGCCGCGCAGCGGCACTGAAAAATAAACTGAATATGGCTACCGTTGGTTCCTTTGGAGGAAGAGGAATGGGGCAGACCGTGGGTGTGGCCGATCCTTCTCAGGTTATGCGGATGTTCGGCATAGATATTGATTCCCGTGATACGACACAGCTTATTGAATGCGCGAAAAGTATTCCGGAGGAAGAAGTGAAGGCTCTGGAACCCCGTCTGATCAAACTGTTTGGAGGATTGCCGGAGGATGATGCTGTGACAGACCGCTCTTTGCGGATTTATCTTGCGCTGAAGAAAAAGATGAAAGAACTGAAATTTGATTATTATACGATTCAGTCATTTCCAGGCATTGGCGATGATTATACGGCAACCTGTTTTGCGCAGAGCCTGATGCTTGATGATGGAATAGGAACATCCACGCTTGGCGACTTCAATACACTGATGACGACAATCGCACTTACGGAATTGAGCGGACAAAGTGTCTACTATGGTGATCTGCAGGCAATTGTACGTGAAGAAAATGAAATCCGTATTATTGGAGACGGGGCCTGCCCGCCGTCGCTTGCAGGAGAATTGGATCCTCCCGCGTATGCCCATCATGGAGTTCCCTATGAGGGGAAAATGGATGGCCTGTCTGTACAGCTTACCTGCAAGCCAGGTGAGGGCGTGATTGCGAGACTCTGCCGTATTAATGGCGAATACGCGATGACGATTGCGCGCTGCACTGTAATCGAGCCAAAACCGGAGGAACTGGAGAGCAAAAAACTGGAATGCGGATCGCCGATGTGGCCCCATGCATTCTGCAGGATTCATGGAGATTTGGATGCGTTTATTGAGGGATGGAATAATGAATATGCATGTCTTGGCTACGGTGGAGATGAACTCTATGAGCAAATGGCGGCATTCTGCGATCTGACAGGAATCCGGAAAGTACTTATCTGATCAAGGGCGCGGGGAAAGTAATTCATAATGAACAGCGGCTGTATGGAAGAAGAACGCATACAGCCGCGCAGATAGCGGAGGTAGAAAATGAAGCTGAAAGCAAAAGATTATGCGGAGTATTATAAGAAACATCTTGTGGAGGAATGCCTGCCGTTTTGGGACCGCTGTATAGACAGAGAATATGGCGGATATTTCACCTGCTTTGACAGGGAGGGTAATCTGACAGACAGTAATAAATATGTCTGGTTCCAGGGAAGACAGGTTTATACGTATGCATTGTTATATAACCGGATTGAAAAACGTCAGGAATGGCTGGATAAAGCGTATCATGGATACAAATTTTTAGTCGAACATTGTTATGCTGGCAATGGCCGTTGGAACCTGCGTCTCAATCAGGCAGGGGAAGTGCTTGTCGGTACGATTGCCATTTACGCGGATCTGCATTGTATACAGGGACTGGCAGAGTTTATGCTTGCGACACAGGGCACCATCAAAGAAGGGATGCAGATTCTGAACGACAGCTATGATACGCTTGAAAAAAATATGTTTGATCCATTTTTTAAAGAGATTTTTGAAAATACATGGAGTGAAAAATTTATCTGGCATGATATGTATTTGACTGCATTGAGCGTAGCGGAGGCATGTACTCCTATCTTGGGAGAAAGGCGGACCAGCCGGCTGCTGGAGGAAAGTCTGGACAAAATTTTGTACTGGTTTACCCGTGAGGAGTATCATGTGGTATTGGAAGCGATTCGGCGTGATAATACACCGGATTTGGATGACCTGCAAGGACGGTTTGTAAATCCCGGACATATGGTAGAAAGTATGTGGTTCTGTCTGGATACCAACCGCAGATTAAAAGATCCGAAGATGCAAAAACGAATTCTGGATGTAATTGATTGGGCATTTGACATCGGTTATGATAAAGAGTACAATGGATTATATGCGTTTGTCGATGTTTCAGGAGGGAAGCCGAAGGAGGCTCTTGACTGGTATGTAGAATGTAATTGTGAATGGAACGACAAAGTGTGGTGGCCGAATTCAGAAGCACTTTGTGCATTTGCAATGGCATTTGCGGACACTGGCGATGAAAAGTATGGCGAGATGTTCGAAAAGCAGCACGCTTTTTGCCGGGATTATTTTTATGACCCGGAGTTTGGTGAATGGTACAGCTTCCTGAACCGTGACGGTTCCGTCAAATCTTCTGAGAAAGGTTCCAGATGGAAATGTGCGTTTCATGTATTGCGTGCGTTGGTGTTTGTATATGAAGCGATGCAGAGGGCAGGCGAAAGAGAGAGGGCTCTCGAGTGTTATCAATCATGAAAACCGAAAATTTAGATTTCATAACTGGCTGAGATTGTGAAAGTATTGTAATGCAAAATAGATAAACAGGAAGAACGGCGGAGAATATTTATGGAAACAGGAAAACCAGAAGTTATTGCGCAGATGAATAAGTCGGCGATCGTCCGGCTGCTGAAACAGCATGAAAGGCTGTCCAGAGCTGATTTGACCAGGATGCTTCATATGAGCTTCCCGTCTGTATCATCAAATACAAAGCAGCTATTAGAAGATAACTATATTATTGAATATGGCGTTTCAGCCGGAAAAGACGGCCTTGGACGTCGTTCAGTCTTGCTTGCTTTTAATGAAAAACGGGGATTTGTGGTCGGAGTCTGCTTTAATATCAATAAGATCATAACTGCATGCGCAGATCTTTTGGGCAATCCATTAAGTGTTGTGGAAAAAAATATGGATTTAACGAAGGATGGGGAATACGCTTATACGTTGATTCGTGATTCCATAAATGAAGTACTTAATAAAAGCTCTGTTTCGCTTGAAAAACTGGAGTGCATTTGCGTGGGCATTCCTGGCATATTTGATGAAAACAGCCAAAAGAATCGATTTGTTCCTTATCTGGATTCCTGGGAGGATATTCAGATTGTCGATCGGTTAAAGCATGACTTTGTTGAAAATGTAGTAGCTGAAAATGTCGTAAATTTAGGTGTCATCGGGGAAAAATGGAGAGGAAATGCGCAGAATTATCAGAACGTCGTATATATAGAATATGATGTTGGCATTTCTGCGGGGTTGATTTTAAACGGGGAACTATATTGCGGGCCAAACGGTCTTGCAGGAGAAGTAGGCTACATAGTCCTCGACCCCAGACAGATGGCAAAAACATTTTCTGACGAAGGCGCGCTGGAGGAATTGATTTCAGGAATTGCCCTGTCAAATGTTTTAAATGATATCAACGACTTAAGCGAAGAACATTTTGATATTGAACCATTAATTTTACTCAGTGATAACGGAAATGACCGGGCCGGAGAAATGATAGACCATGTTGTCCGCCATATTGCGGCAATGATCATCAATACAGTGGCAGTATTGAATCCTGAGGTCGTGATTCTGTCGGGCATAAATGGGATACAGATTGGACGGCGGTATCTTGATGTTATCACGGAATTGGTGAGAGCACATGTTCCGTTCCTTCCGCATATAGAAATATCAAAATATACAGGCAATCAGGCAGGACTGTATGGCGCATTGCGTATGTCGATCATGAATGCAGCATCGAATATCGACAACGAGCATTTTATATAGTTCGGCTCTGTTTGGCATTCAAAAAATTCTGGCCAGCATTCTATAGGAAAAATGAAAAAACAACGATTATTGCTTATCACGATGTTAGGCTTTCTTTTTGTGCTCGGATTAGATACCGGGGGCTTTCAGCAGATTATATTAAAAATTGCACAAGAGTATGAATTGAGTTATTCACGGATGAGTGGTCTGGTGACAGTAAAATGTATATCTAATTTCCTTTGTATTCTTGTATTTGGGCCGATTTCAGACAGAATAGGGAAGAAATACATTCTTTTATGTGCTTCGGGGATTTTTTCCGGAGGCTGTATACTTGCCGCATGTACGCATACATTTTTGTTTACGGCGACTGCGATTATAGTGATAGGGATGGCTTTTGGTATATGTGAAGGTTTATCATCCGCCGTTTTGGCTGATGCGTTCCCTGATCAGAGGGAACGCATGCTGAATCTTTCGCAGGGGCTGTTCAGCGCAGGGGCAGTTTCGGGTCCGCTGCTGGTTACGGCTGTTATGCGCGGTGCCGGAGTAGATTGGCGCAGGGAGTTTTATATACTTGCTGTTCTTATGGCTGTATTATTTGTTCTGCTGCTGGTGGTTCCTGTGCCTGGATATGTACAGGCAGCAGAGAAGGCTGTGCGGAAGGAAAATGAAAAAAAGGCGTTTGGCGGGATTCCTGTAAAAATTATTGGAGTTTTATTTTGCGCGATGCTTTTATATTCTGGAATGGAAAATGGTTTGGGATATTTTATAGATACATTTTTTGTACATCAGTATGATGCGGCACAGCTATCCACATTTGCATTATCGGGAATGTGGCTGGCAATGTTTTTATCAAGGCTGATCTGCGCTTCTTCTAAAGGAAAACACGAATGTGTAGTTTTGTGGTCTCTGACTATATTAATTTTCCTTTCCATCGGTCTGATTCTCGCAAAGGCAAGTATGTCTGCAATGCTTATCTGTGTCCTGTTTGGCGCAGCATTTGGCCCTGTCTGGCCAATGCTGATCAGCTTTTCGGTTCGGGAGGCACCGGCATATTCAGGAACGATAACAAGCTGGATGGCAGCAGGCAGCAGTATTGGAGCAAGTGTGTTTCCGCTGTTAATGGGAAGTGCGGCTGATTTATTGGGAGATATCAGATATGCGGCCGGGGTGCTGCTTGTATTGGCGATTTCTGCTGTAGTTGTGTTCGGATTTTATCTGATGAAAAGAGAAAACATCAGAGTATAGTTATATTGGAGAAAGCATATGAAATATTTTTTGGCATTGGATTTAGGAGGAACAAAGACATCTGCCGCATTGTTTACGCAGGAAGGCGTCATGGCAGAGAATTATGTATATACTGTAGCATCTAAAACCTTTCATGGGGAATCAGCGGTATATGAAAATTCAAAAAAAGCATTGGAACATATCTTGGATCAGTTTAAAGTGGATATGTCAGAGGTTTTGGGAATGGGGGTTGGATGTCCCGGGCCGTTGGATGCGGATCGTGGAATTATTTTAAATGCGCCCCTAATGGGATGGAAAAATTTCCCGTTAAAGGACAGGCTGACCCAGGATTTTCAGATTCCGGTTAGAGTTGATAATGACTGTAATCTGGGGGCTTTGGCAGAGCAGCGTCAGGGCTGTGCGATGGGATTGAAAAATGTGATTTATGTTACGGTCAGTACGGGAGTAGGGGCAGGAATTTTAATTGACGGACAGATTTACCATGGAAAGACAGGAGGAGCAGGTGAATTCGGCCATCTCTCGATAGAAGAGAATGGCAAGTTATGTCCTTGCGGCAACAGGGGATGTCTGGAATTGTACTGTTCAGGGACGGCAATCAAGGATATCCTTGTACAGGAATCACGAAAAGGAACAAAGGGACTGGTGTTCGACCTGGCGGCAGGCAATGAAGGAAAGCTGGATGCAAAATTGCTTGCAGAGGCGGCGGAGCAAGGGGATGCGTTTTCTTTGGCTTTATTCGAAAGAATCGGAGAAAGACTGGGATATGGTCTGTCAAATTTATTTAACCTTTTTGACCCGGATATGGTGGTTATAGGAGGCGGTGTTTCGAAGAGCCATCAATTTTTTGAGGAGGCATTGCTCCGGGCATTGAAAAGCCGTGCGATCGGATACGTTCAGGATGGACAGATTGCGTACTCAAGTATGTGCGACAAGGTGGTACTTTACGGAGCCTGTTCTTTGATTCGTGAGGCAGTGGAGAAAGGAGAAAAATCATGTCATTTGTTACATTAAAAGAGATTTTGAGAGGAACAAGAGAAAATGGTTATGCAGTCGGCGCATTTAATTTTAACAGCTATGAGGATGTACAGGGAATCATCAATGGCGCAGTCGCTAAGAATGCCCCTGTCATAGTAATGGCAAGTATGGGAGCGGTGAAGTATATCGGACTGAAGGCTACGGCATATATGGTTCGCGGAATTGCGGAATCGGCGGAGATTCCGGTCTGTCTGCATTTGGATCATGCGACAGATTTGGACTTGATTCGGAAGTGTATTGATGTGGGATTTACTTCTGTCATGATTGATGCGTCTATGAAGTCTTACGAGGAAAACATACAGGAGACCGCGTCTATCGTTGCTTATGCAAAGAAGATGGGATGCTCGGTGGAGGCTGAATTGGGAAGAGTCGGTGGAAGAGAAGAGGAAGTGATCGTTGATGAAGCTTCAGCGGCATTTACGAATCCTGAGGATGTGCCTGATTTTGTAAAAAGAACGGGGATAGACGCGCTTGCGATTGCATTTGGGACAGCGCACGGTTTTTATAAAAAAGAACCGAAGCTTGACTATGAGCGTATTGCGGCAATTGCAGAAATTACAGAGATTCCTCTGGTAATGCATGGGGGAACCGGGGTGTCAGAGGAAGGGTTCAGAAAAGCGATCCGAAATGGCATCAGCAAAGTAAATGTGGGTACAGAATTGAAAGCGACATATGTTTCTGCCATACGGGACGTGACAGCCAAGAATCCAGGGGAGGGGGATCCCAGAAAGTACATGTGCAGTGTAAAACAGGACTGCAGCGAGGTCGTTCAGAGAAAGATAGACATATTTGGCTGTGCAGGCAGAGGCTAAAACATATGGCATTCAGAGAATTATAAGAATGAGGTGGGAGCTTTGAGACTTTATGGAAAGAATCTGACTCGTAAAGAAATTGAAGCAAGGGTTCCGGATATTCTCCAGATTTGCGGGACCCGTCCTTATGAACTGACGGAGGGAGCCGCAAGGGGAACCCGTGTGGTGGATGTGGATACAGGGATTCTTCGCTATAGTGTGGTACTGGATCGAGGGATGGACATTTCGTTAACAAAATATAAGGGAATGAATCTGACGCATCTCACGGAAAACGGGGAGATCCATCCAGCCTTTTATGAGTCTCGTGCAAATGAATGGGCCAGGATATTCTTTGGGGGCATGCTGACTACATGCGGCCTTACATATTTGGGGCCAGCGGGAATGGATGGATGCGAAGAATTGGGACTGCATGGCCGTTATTCTGCCATTCCTGCCCGGCGGGTACGGGATTTATCGGAGTGGGACGGGGACGAGTATGCGATCATTCTTCAGGGGCAAATAGATGAAACCGTGCAGATGGGAACAAAAATGCGTCTGGAGAGAAGTATAAAAAGCAGTGCAGGTGAAGCGGTAATCCATATTCACGATGTGGTTACAAATACAGGAACCTCAGAAGCACCGTTTACAATATTGTACCATATAAATTTCGGTTTTCCGCTGTTAGATGTCGGTACACGAATCCTGATACAGAGCAGAGATTCCATTCCCTTTGACGCGTATTCAGAATCAAAGATGGAGAGACGGCTTCAAGTAGAACATCCAAAGGCCGGGACATTGGAGGAAAATTATCTATGCCCGGCTGCAGCAGATAAAAATGGAAATGGATATGCCTTGATGGTGAATGACAGTCTGATGTCTGGCATTGGAGTTTATATCAAGTCTTCGGTTGGTACCTTACCTTACTTTTGTGAGTGGAAAATGCTGGATGAAAGGGATTATATAGTGGCAATAGAACCAAGTAATGTCAAATGTGAAAATCGAAGTGTTCTGCGGGAAAAAGGTCTGCTGCCGATTCTCAAACCTGCGGAATCAAAAGTAATGGATATAGAGATTGGAGTGCTGGAAGGGAAAGAGCAGATCAAGGCGCTGGAAAAGCACATGGCGGAGGTGATTTATAACGGAAAGGCGGTGGAACAGTAAATGTCATATGTGATAGCAGTGGCAGGTCTTCCGGCTTCTGGGAAATCTTCATTAGCGGAATATCTGGCGAGGGAGGCGCATCTTCCTTTGATTTGTAAGGATTCTATAAAAGAGGCATTGTTTGATACAGTTGGATTTCATAGCAGGCAGGAAAAAACTACATTAAACAGGGCTGCGCTGAAAATTATGTTTTATGTCGGCGAACAGATTATCAGAACCGGACAGAACGTTATTTTAGAAAATAATTTTGAAAATGATGCTTATCCGTATTTTGAAATGCTATTAGAGCATAATGATGTACACTGTATTACAATATCTGTAGGAGGGGATACGAAGACGATATATGAGCGTTATATAAGGCGCAACAGAGATCCATCCAGGCATCGCGGGCATGTACTTTCCACGGAATATCCGGAAAAAAAGAATCTGGGGCACATCCCGGAACCGATTGCTTTTAAGGAATTTTGTCAGGGATTTCAGGAACGCGGGATGATGGATTTCAAAATTGGGGAGTCCGTAATTTATGTAGATACAACGGATTTTTCGAAGATACGGTACGAAGATATTTTATCAGCATTAAAACAAAAATTAAAAGAATAGAATGTTCCTAAGGTTACAGGTCAAACAGTTACCTGTAACCTTAGGAATAAGAAGGGCATTCATCATCTATATTTTCTTGGAGTTCTATAAATTTTTGATAATTCTACTAAAAAATATAAATTATCAAACTATCTGACAATTCCCTAAAAATTCTATATTTACAAATCCCCCAAAATGTTGTATATTAAGAACTGCAATACAGTACTTTAAAACAGCAGAGCAACAGAGCAGCAGAACATCAAGGCAGCAAAATATACTCTGAATCTCAATTAGGAAAGAAAGGACATCCATCATGAACAATCAATCAGCAGGCCGCCGGGCCGGGCTGTACCATCCTCAGTTTGAGCATGACAACTGCGGAATCGGTGCGGTGGTGAACATCAAGGGCATCAAGAGCCATGACACCGTGGCAAACGCCCTGAAGATCGTAGAAAATCTTGAACATAGAGCTGGCAAGGACGCCGAGGGTAAGACAGGAGACGGAGTTGGAATCTTGTTACAGATTTCACACCGGTTTTTCTCCAAGGTCTGTACACCCCTCGGTTTTTCTTTGCCCGGAGAACGGGATTACGGAGTGGGGATGTTCTTCTTCCCCCAGGACGAACTGAAACGGAACCAGGCGAAAAAGATCTTCGAGGTCATCGTGGCAAAAGAGGGTCTGCGGTTCCTGGGCTGGCGCGAGGTCCCCATCCATCCGGAGGTGCTCGGGAAAAAAGCGGTGGAGTGCATGCCCTGTATCATGCAGGCATTTATCGAGCGTCCCCGCAAGGTAGAGCAGGGGCTGCCCTTTGACCGCCGGCTGTATGTGGCCCGCCGGATCTTTGAGCAGAGCAGCGACAACACCTATGTGGTCTCCCTTTCCAGCCGGACCATTGTCTACAAGGGCATGTTCCTGGTGGGACAATTGCGGCTCTTCTTCGAGGACCTGCAGGATCAGGACTACGAATCCGCCATCGCCATGGTGCATTCCCGGTTCAGCACCAACACCAATCCCAGCTGGGAGCGGGCCCATCCCAACCGGTTCATGGTGCACAACGGGGAGATCAATACCATCCTGGGAAATGCGGACAAGATGCGGGCAAGGGAAGAGACCATGTCCTCCGAATATTTAAAGGGAGAGCTGCACAAGGTCCTTCCGGCTATCAACACCTCCGGCTCCGATTCGGCCATGCTGGACAACGCGCTGGAATTTATGGTGATGAGCGGCATGGAGCTGCCCCTGGCCGTGATGATCTCTATCCCGGAGCCATGGGAGAACAACCGCAGCATGAGCCAGGACAAGAAAGATTTTTACCACTATTACGCGACCATGATGGAGCCATGGGACGGCCCGGCCTCCATCCTCTTTTCCGACGGGGACTGCATGGGGGCGGTGCTGGATCGGAACGGCCTGCGTCCGTCCCGGTACTATATCACGGACGACGACCAGCTGATCCTCTCCTCCGAGGTGGGCGTGCTGGACATCGACCCCACGAAGATCGTGGTCAAGGAGCGGATCCATCCGGGCAAAATGCTGCTGGTGGATACCATTGTCGGCAAGGTCATCGACGATGAGGAGCTAAAGGCCCGCTATGCAAATGAAGAGCCCTACGGGGAGTGGCTGGACAGCAACCTGATTCATTTAAAAGACTTAAAGATCCCGAACCAGCAGGTGCCCGTTTATTCCAGAGAGGAATGCACCCGTATGCAGAAGGCCTTTGGCTACACCTACGAGGACGTCAAGACCTCTATATTAAATATGGCGAAAACCGGGGCGGAAGGGATCTCTGCCATGGGAATCGACATGCCGCTGGCTGTGCTTTCTCAGAAAAATCAGCCGCTGTTCGGGTATTTCAAGCAGCGTTTTGCCCAGGTGACCAATCCGCCTATTGACGCCATCCGGGAAGAGGTGGTGACCTCCACGACCATTTACGTGGGAAGGGACGGCAATCTCCTGGAAAAGAAGGAAGAAAACTGCAAGATGCTGGAGGTGAGCAATCCCATCCTGACCAATACGGACCTGCTGAAGATCAAAAACATGAAGGTGGACGGCTTCCAGGTGGCGGAGATTCCGATCACCTATTACAAAAATGCCAGCCTGGAAAAATCCATGGAATACCTGTTCATTGAAGTGGACCGTGTCATCCGGGAGGGGGCCAACATCCTGATCCTGTCCGACCGGGAGGTGGATGAGTACCATGTGGCGATCCCGTCATTGCTTGCCATCTCCGGCCTGCAGCAGCATCTGGTGCGGACCAAGAAGCGGACCTCGGTTGCCATGATCCTGGAATCCGGGGAGCCCAGGGAGGTGCATCATTTTGCCACCCTTTTGGGGTACGGCGCCTGCGCCATCAACCCCTACCTGGCCCATGAGTCCATCCGCCAGCTGATCGATTCCCGGCTCCTGCACAAGGACTATTACGCGGCGGTCAACGACTACAACGATGCGGCCCTCCACGGGATCATCAAGATCGCGTCCAAGATGGGGATCTCTACGATCCAGTCCTACCAGGGGGCGAAGATTTTTGAGGCCATCGGGCTGAAAACCGAATTTATCGACCAGTATTTTACCGATACGGTGAGCCGGGTGGGCGGCATCGGCATCGAGGAGATCGCGAAGGACTACATTGCGTTCCATTCCCAGGCATTTGATCCGCTGGGGCTGGAGGTGGATATGACGCTGGACAGCGTGGGAAAACACAAGTCCAAGAGCGGCGGCGAGGAGCATCTGTACAATCCTCAGACCATCCACATGCTGCAGCAGTCCACCAGGCGGGGCAGCTACGACATGTTCAAGCAGTATACCCGGATGGTGGATGCGGAGGGGGAGAAGATCAACCTCCGGGGCCAGCTGGATTTTGTATGGCCCGAGAAATGCATTCCCATCGAGGAGGTGGAGCCTGTAGATTCCATCGTGACCCGGTTCAAGACCGGCGCCATGTCCTACGGATCCATTTCCCAGGAGGCCCATGAGACGCTGGCCGTCGCCATGAACCAGATCCATGGAAAATCCAACAGCGGCGAGGGCGGCGAGGACATGGAGCGGCTGGACACCAACCGGTGCTCCGCCATCAAGCAGGTGGCCTCCGGACGGTTCGGCGTGACCTCCCGGTATCTGGTCAGCGCCCGGGAGATCCAGATCAAGATGGCCCAGGGCGCGAAGCCCGGAGAGGGCGGCCATCTGCCCGGCGGAAAGGTGTATCCGTGGATTGCGAAGACCCGCCATTCCACGCCGGGGGTAAGCCTGATCTCCCCGCCGCCCCACCACGACATTTATTCCATTGAAGATCTGGCCCAGCTCATCTATGACTGCAAAAATGCAAACAAAGACGCCAGGATTTCCGTCAAGCTGGTGTCCGAGGCCGGGGTCGGCACGGTGGCGGCAGGCGTGGCAAAGGCCGGGGCCGGGGTCATCCTGATCTCCGGATATGACGGCGGCACCGGAGCGGCGCCCAGAAGTTCCATCCAGAACGCCGGGCTTCCCTGGGAGCTGGGGCTGGCGGAGACCCACCAGACCCTGATCCAGAACGGCCTGAGGGAGCGGGTGCGCATTGAGACCGACGGAAAGCTGATGAGCGGCCGGGACGTGGCCATTGCGGCTATCCTGGGCGCCGAGGAATTTGGATTTGCCACGGCTCCGCTGGTGACCATGGGCTGCGTCATGATGCGGGTGTGCAACCTGGATACCTGCCCGGTGGGCGTGGCGACCCAGAATCCGGAGCTTCGGAAGCGTTTTGCCGGAAAACCCGAATACGTGGTGAATTTCATGAAATTTATCGCCCAGGAGCTGCGGGAGTACATGGCAAAATTGGGCGTGCGCACCGTGGATGAGCTGGTGGGAAGAACCGACCTTCTGAAAGTCAAGGACGTGCCGGTTTCCGACCGCGCGGCCACGCTGGATCTGAAAAACGTCCTGTACAACCCCTATGCCGGGAAAAAGAAGGGCATGATCTTCAACCCCAAGAAGGTTTTTGACTTTGAACTGGAAAAGACATTGGACGAGCGGGTGCTGGTGAAGAACCTCCTTCCGGCCCTGGAAAAGAAGCAGAAGAAGAGCATGGAGCTGGACGTGACCAACATCAACCGGACCTTCGGCACCATCTTCGGCTCGGAGATCACCCGGAGATACCCGGAGGGCCTGCCCGAGGATACCTATGTGATCAAGTGCAGGGGCGCGGGCGGACAGAGCTTCGGCGCGTTTATCCCCCAGGGACTCACATTGGAGCTGACCGGGGACAGCAACGACTACTTTGGAAAAGGACTCTCCGGAGGCAAGCTGATCGTATGCCCGCCCCAGGGGATTCAGTTTAAGCCAAATGAAAATATCATCATCGGAAATGTGGCCTTCTACGGAGCCACCAGCGGAAAGGCATTCATCAACGGTGTGGCGGGAGAGCGGTTCTGTGTCCGCAACTCCGGCGCCATGGCCGTGGTGGAAGGCGTGGGAGACCACGGCTGCGAGTACATGACCGGAGGCCGTGTGGTGATCTTAGGCACCACGGGCAAGAACTTCGCTGCCGGCATGAGCGGCGGGATCGCCTATGTGCTGGATCTGGACAGCGACCTGTACAAGAAGGTCAACAAGTCCATGGTGAAGATCGAGCGGGTGTCCGACAAATACGACGTGCAGGAGCTGAAAGGCATGATCAAGGAGCATGTGGCGTATACCAACTCCGAGATCGGAAAAGAAATCCTGGATCATTTTAAGGATTATCTGCCGAAGTTCAAGAAGATCATCCCCGAGGATTACGAGAAGATGATGTCCGCCATCCTGCAGATGGAGGAAAAGGGCTTAAGCGCGGAGCAGGCGAAGATCGAAGCGTTCAACCAGATCAAGAATGGAAGATAGGAGGCGGAAACAGTGGGAAAACCAACAGGATTTATGGATTATAAAAGACAGGACAAAATAGCAGAAGCGCCGGAGAGCAGGATCCGGCATTTTCAGGAATTCCACACGCCTCTCTCTAACGAAGAGCAGGAGCTCCAGGGCGCCCGGTGTATGGCCTGCGGCGTGCCCTTCTGCCAGTCCGGCCAGATGTTAAACGGCATGGCAAGCGGGTGTCCATTGCACAACCTGGTGCCCGAATGGAATGACCTGATCTACAACGGAAACTGGGAGGAGGCTTATTACCGGCTGGCGAAAACCAACAATTTCCCGGAATTTACCTCCCGGGTGTGCCCCGCATTGTGTGAAAATGCCTGCACCTGCGGGCTTCATGAAGATCCGGTGTCCACCAAGGCCAATGAGTACGGCATCATTGAAAATGCTTACGAAAAGGGATATGCCAAGGCCCGCCCGCCCAAGGTGCGGACCGGGAAGAAGGTGGCGGTCATCGGCTCCGGCCCTTCCGGGCTGGCCGCGGCGGACCAGTTAAACCGCCGGGGACATCTGGTGACAGTCTACGAGCGGGAGGACAAGGCTGGAGGGCTGCTCCGGTACGGCATCCCCAACATGAAGCTGGAGAAGCAGATCATTGACCGGAAGCTTTCCATATTAGAAGAGGAAGGCGTGGTATTCCGGACCGGCTGCAACGTGGGGAAGGACGTGAAGGCCGCGGCCATATTGAAGGAATATGACCGGGTGGTGCTGGCCTGCGGGGCCTCCAATCCCAGGGACATCAAGGTGCCCGGCAGGGACGCGGCAGGGATCCATTTTGCGGTGGATTTCCTGAAGTCCACTACCAAGGCGCTCTGGGCCAATGAGATGAGATTAAAAGACGGCCAGTACATTTCCGCGAAAGGGAAGAAGGTCATGGTGATCGGCGGCGGGGACACGGGCAATGACTGCGTGGGCACGGCCATCCGCCACGGCGCGAAGTCGGTGCTGCAGTTGGAGATGATGCCCAAGGCGCCGGATCAGCGGGCGGAAAACAACCCCTGGCCGGAGTGGCCGAAGGTGTGCAAGACGGATTACGGGCAGCAGGAGGCTATCGCCCTGTTCGGCCGCGATCCCCGGGTGTACACCACCACGGTGAAGGAGTTTGTCAAGGACAAGAAGGGAAATGTCTGTAAGGCGGTGCTGGTGAAGCTGGAATCGAAGAAGGACGAAAAGACCGGGCGTATGATGATGGCGGAGATCGCCGGGAGCGAGTATACGGTGGAAGTAGATCTGGTGCTCATCGCGGCAGGCTTTCTGGGCAGCGAAAATTACGTGGCAAAGGCCTTCGGCGTGGAGCTAAACGACCGGACCAACGTGAAGACCGCGCCGGGAGCCTATCAGACCAATGTGAAAAATGTGTTTGCCGCCGGGGATATGCACCGGGGACAGTCCCTCGTCGTGTGGGCCATCCGGGAAGGGAGAGAGGCCGCGCGGGAGGTGGATCTGAGTTTGATGGGGTATACGAATCTGTCGGTGCAGTGAAAAATGAAAAGGAACATCTGCCAAAAAATCCGGATATAAAATTCTGTATCCGGATTTTTTGTTATATCGGAAATGATATTGACGAAATGTCTGGAATATATTATCTTAATAAAGGACTGCCCGGGGAAACAGGTGAAAATCCTGTACGAGCCCGTCTCCGTAAGGCATAAAATATACTCACTGCTATGCATACCTGAATGGGATCTGTCCGGCCGGATCGCGCGGGAAATCTGCGCTCCTGTCTGAAAGAGTGACCCAAACGCCACAATTCAGGGAAAAGCCATTGGAATCTAGGATTGGAATATCAGCCGGAAGAAAAACGAGATCTTCCGGCAGCCGAATCACAGATCTGAGAAGGCCGGCAAGCATTCATGCCGAGTCGGAATATCCGGACAGGACAGATCCTCCCGCAACATCCAGCCGCGGGCGCCGGCTGACGGAGGAAATACAATATCGAAGGAGAATAGAAGTTATGCGAAAGAAATGCATGAAAAAACAATGGTCATTCTTCCTTTGCATCGTGCTGATCGTGGCTATGGCACTGTCTGCATCGGGTTGTAATGGCAGCAGCGAAAACGGAGGAGACAAGGCATCGTCCGGACAGGAGCAGACGGATGCGCAGAGTGATTCTCAGGCAGAAAATGAGGCGGATGCCCAGGAAGAAGCCGGAACGGATACGCAGAGCGATTCCCAGACAGACACAGAGTCAGATGCGCAGAACGATTCCCAGACAGACACCGAAGGCAGTGTACTGGGAGAAGGCGATACCAAATTTGACTTCACCGTGGTGGACCAGGATGGGGAGGAAACTCTGTTTGAGATCCATACAGACAAAGAAACGGTCGGGGAAGCGCTGCAGGATGTGGGACTGATCGAAGGAGAGGAAGGGGAGTACGGCCTTTTCGTAAAGACAGTCAACGGCATCACTGCGGATTATGATAAAGACGGCGTTTACTGGGCATTCTACGTCAATGACGAGTATGCTGCGGAGGGTGTGGATTCCACGAAGATCACGGAAGGAGACACCTACGCCTTCAAGGTGGAATAAGCGTGAAGCCGACAACAAGGGAGATTACGATATTTGCGATGCTGGGCGCGGTTATGTACGCGTCCAAGCTCCTGATGGAGGTGGCGCCCAATATCCACCTGCTGGGCGTATTCACCATTGCATTTACAGTGGTCTACCGGAAAAAAGCACTATATCCTATTTATATATATGTGATTTTAAACGGGATCTTCTGCGGTTTTGCGGCGTGGTGGGTTCCTTACCTTTATGTATGGACCGTTCTGTGGGGCGTTGTCATGCTCCTTCCGGAACATCTTCCGAAAAAGCTCCGGCCTTTTGTATACATGACAGTCTGTGCGGCCCATGGCTTCCTGTTTGGGACGCTGTATGCGCCGGCACAGGCTGTTTTATTTGGAATGAGCTTTCAGGGGATGGTCTCCTGGATCATCGCGGGCCTGCCATTCGATCTGATCCATGGCGTCAGTAATTTTTTCTGCGGGATCCTGATCGTGCCGGTGATCTCGGCGCTGCGGCTTGCGGAGAGAAGTATGGCAGGGGGTTCGGATTAGAGCGTGTTTGAAAATTGCGTTCTGCAAGATGTTGTCCCAATTTGCGGCAGATTGCAGGAATGAAGTTTCAAACACGCTCTAGCAGGCGGTTTTATTCGATAGACAGGAGGAAGAGGGAGAAATGATCATGGAAGAGGCATTGTCCCATCGGCAGCAGGTCCGCCTGGTGATCCGCCTGAGTATCCCGGCGATCCTGGCGGAGATCAGCTCCATCGTGATGCAGTATATCGATGCGGCAATGGTAGGAAGCCTGGGAAAGAACGCGACGGCGTCCATCGGGCTGGTCACCAGTACCACCTGGTTTGTGGGAGGATTATGCATCAGTACAGCCATGGGATTTTCGGTGCAGGTGGCACAGGATATCGGAGCAAAGGAAGAAGCCGCGGCCAGAGATGTGCTGCGGCAGTCTTTGCTTGTTTCCGGGGCATTTGTCCTTCTGCTCTCGGCAGCCTGTATCTCGATCAGCGGCGCCCTGCCCAGGTGGCTCGGGGGGACACCGGAGGTGTGTACAGGCGCATCCAGGTATTTTCTGGTCTACGCCTGCGCGCTGCCTGCGGTGCAGTTCCGGCAGCTGGGAGGAAGCATGCTGCAGTGCAGCGGTGATATGAAAACCCCCAGCCTGCTGAACGGAACCATGTGTATTCTGGATGTGATATTCAACTTTTTCCTGATCTTCCCTGCCAGGATGATCCGCCTTGGCGGAGCAGCGCTTCCCGTATACGGGGCAGGACTGGGCGTGGCGGGGGCGGCGCTGGGGACTGCGCTCTCGGAGCTGGTGACGGCGGCAGCCATGCTGTATATGCTGTGCTTCCGCTCCGAGACCATGAGAGTGACGAAGAAGGGCAATTGGGCTCTGACCGGCGGCTGCATGAAAAAGGCGGTCCGCATTTCTCTTCCCATGGCATTTGAGCATGGAGTGCTCAGCGGAGCGCAGATCATTTCCACCAGGATCGTGTCGCCTCTTGGAACCGTGTCCGTGGCCGCCAATTCCCTGGCGGTGACGGCGGAAAGCCTGTGCTATATGCCGGGGTATGGGATCGCGGCGGCGGCCACTACGCTGGTGGGGCAGAGCATCGGGGCAAAGAGAAAGGAACAGGCCAGGGGCTTCGCAAGGCTGTCCGTTTTGCTTGGGGCAGCCATCATGACCGTGACCGCATTTCTGATGTTTTGGATTGCGCCGGAGATGTTCGCCATGCTCACGCCGGATGAGGCGGTCCGGAGCCTGGGGGTGAAGGTGCTGCGGATCGAAGCATTTGCGGAGCCGCTGTTTGCATGCTCCATCGTGGCGGCCGGGGCCCTGAGAGGCGCCGGGGATACGCTGGTGCCGAGTATCATGAACCTGCTGAGCATGTGGGGGATCCGGATCACCATGGCGGCATTTCTGGCGCCCCGCATCGGGCTGACCGGGGTATGGATCGCCATGTGCGCGGAGCTTTGCATACGGGGAATCTTGTTTCTGATTCGGCTGTTCCGGGAAAAATGGCTGGAGGTATGAAGTGGTTTTGCAGCTCTTTTGAACAGAATCTCATTAAGCGCCGCTGCGTATTTTTAAATTTCCATTTTTCATAATGGTCAATGTTCCATCATAGATTCGATTAAAAACTTCATACCCTTCCATTTTCATGAACTGCATTTCTTTGGTATCTTTATGTACTTTAAAGTAACATTGATGATTCTTCCGATGAAACTGCATCCATGAATCAAAATATAGCTTGGCTTCATCACGCTCCATTTTCAGCCGCTCCTTCAATATATAAAACGAAGAAAGCGCACTGATACATGGAATATTCCCTCCATATGCCAGGCCTTCTCTGGCATTTTTATCATCTGAACAGAAAATATAAAGCTGTACTTCCTCCTGTATCTGAAGAACCTGCTGCAACAAATAAGTCTTAATCTCACCCAAATTATTATCACATCCTACCATCTCATCACAGAGGGTAATCTTTTGGGCAAAAACAGCGTCCGGCAATTCACAATTCTGTTCAAGAAGAGCGTAGTATTTTCCATAAAAGCCGATTTCGAACAATGCGCAAGCATTACTTAAATAAAATAAATACATAGAAATTGCATTTTTACCATAGAATGAATGCAATAAAGTAATCAAATCTAAATCAGAAAATTTTTGTATCATTCCCTCTGCTATTTTTCTCCGCAGCCAGTCAATGGCCGTTGTATTATGCCGTCCTAATTCAGTGGTGATCTGCTCATGGCAGACAAACCTGTAACCGGGAAGTTCAAGGATCCTGTCTATTAGCCTGTTCTGATCATCTTTTCGCGTAATATGGAGTTTGGATATAAAATCTGTATCCAATAACGCGCATTTTTTCTTTATCATAGGCGCTATCCTCTGACATTTGCGTATCTCTGCATAATCTGTTGGAAGAGTTCTTTATCGCTCTTTGCCCGAGAATCCGTCAGCAGCTCAAATTCTATATTATTTTCCATTAATTGCTTTAAGCTTCCCATTTGGAGGATCTCAGGAGTCCGTTTCTGCCATCTGTCTGCATCCGGCATGTACCCGATTTCTTTTTTCAATACATTTTTTTCTATAGCCAGGAATTTACGTACACTGCTGACATTCATATATTTTTCCTCATAAAGGCGAAGCAGGATCGCTTTATATGGTACTGAAAAAATTGCCATTAGTCTTATAATATCCTCCAGACTCTGATGTTCTCTGGGAATACCATAAATCTGCATCTGCTCATAAAGCGCATTTGCAGGAACAAGGAACAGTCCTGCAAATGCATTTGCTTCTTTATCCTCTTTACTTTTTGCCTCTTCATCCATAGCTGCCGCATTTAAAAAAGAGCCTTTTCTTAAAATACTTTCATCCTTTTCTTCAATAAAGCACCAGATATGATATAATTCATGCGCTGCTGCAAAAATTTGATCACACAATGGGAGCCAGGAGTTTATATATACAAATAGTCTTTCTTTCTGAACACAGGTAAGCGCACAAAAATCATCATCCCTTGTAGGAAAACGGAATAAATCTAATACTTTTTGATTTTGCCGCGCATAATTGGCCAGGACGGAAAAAATATCATCCTGAATGATATTGCTGCCATTGTACAAACTATTAAACTGTATCACCGAGTGAGATAATTCCATAAATCTCTTTGAGTCTGATACAAAAAGACTGCTGTCCAATACGCTGCTCATTAGAAATCTGTCCACTCCTCCCTCATTGTGATCCCATTTTTTCTGACATTGTCATGGAAAAGTATTAAACCTGCCAGGGTATCGATATCCTGTATAGACTGCCGGGCTTCCCTGGTTTTCACCTGTCCCATAAATGCATGGAATACATTTATTTCTTCGTAATTCTGCGGAATAGAAGTCAGATCTTCCATGCTTGTGCAAAGAAACTCTGCAATTTGTTTTAGTTCTCCTGCCGTGATCGTCCGTATTCCATTCAACATTTTACTAACGGTTTGTCTGGAAACGGCAAGGTATTCTGCCAGTTCCACCTGTTTCTTTTGCTTCTTTTCAAGGTGAATGCTGATGTTATTTGCAATCACTGCATTCATATCTGTCATGATCCATAACCCTTCTTTCCTCTTTTCATTTCATTATATTTCTTTCTTGTATTTTTGTCAATAAATCGGAAACATTTATAGACTATATTACTTTTTGCTGTTGATTTATATTTATTATGGATACAATTATGCTCTTTATCCTTTGATCTTAAGTCTAGAAATGCAATATTGACAGCTTTTCGGAGAATTTTTATAATAATTATAAATTTTTGATTAATGGGAATGATTTTGAAAGCTCAGGAAAGGGAGTTGCTGCAATATGGACAAAAAAACAATCTTGATCATCGAAGACGATACAGACCTCCAGGATGGCTTAAGCTTTTCCCTGCAGTCCGAGGGGTATCAGACCAGAACCGCGTCCACTGTAAAAGAGGGACTGCGGATCTTTCACGAGGAGGGGTGCGATCTGCTCCTGTTAGACTGCAACCTGCCGGACGGCAATGGATTTGACCTGTGCGCCCGGATCAAAGGGGAACGCGATATCCCCATTTTCATGCTCACCGCAAGGGACACGGAGATGGACGAGGTGAAGGCGCTGGAGACCGGCATGGATGATTTTATGAGCAAGCCCTTTTCCCTCGCGGTCCTGAAAGCAAGGATCAAAAAGCTGCTGCGCAGGGACACGCTGCAGGTTCCGCTCTCCTCCGGCGACATCCGGATCGACCGGAATACCTGCAAGGTCTATAAGAACCAGACGGAAATCCACTGCAGCAGGACCGAATATCAGCTTTTGCTGTATTTTGCAGAGCATGCGGGGCGTGTCCTATCCAAGGAGCAGATCCTGGATTCGGTGTGGGACAGCCAGGGAAACTATGTGGACGAGAACACGGTTTCCGTGAACATCCGCAGGCTCCGGAGCAAGCTCGAGGATGACCCGAAGCATCCGAAGCACCTGGTCAATGTGTATGGAATCGGATATATCTGGAAATAGCTCCAACTCTACGTTTGCAAGCTCCTTGGAGCATCCAGCCGTACAGTTGGAGATGACTTGTGCAGATTGCGCAGGATATTTCCCTGGAAGGAAGTGTAGAAAAATGACGGGAATCTTGGCAGGAATGCTATTGATCACAGCAGGGATTGCGGCGGCGGAGCGCTTCCGGAGAAGAAGGATGTACCGGATGGTCAGCCGGATGCTGGAGCAGGTGCTCAACCGGGAGCGGATTGAGATCTCCGATATCCGGGAGGGAGGGCTGTCCGCCCTTGCCGGGAAAATGATCCGGGTGCAGGAAACTTTGGAATACGAGGTGGACCAGGCGCAGAAGGAAAAAGAACAGGTGAAGAGCCTGATCTCCAACATGTCCCATCAGCTGAAAACGCCGCTGAGCAATGCGGTCATGTACCGGGAGCTGCTGGAAACGGAACCGGATGCGGAGCGGAGGGCGGATTTTCTGGAACGGATGCGGCTGCAGCTGGACAAGATCGACTGGATCCTGCAGTCTCTGTTCAAAATGGTGAAGCTGGAGCAGGACGTGATCCGGTTCGAGACGGAGCAGGCATCCTTGAAGGAAACCCTCGTGAGCGCCCTCAACAGCGTATATGAAAAAGCGGAGAAAAAGGAGATCCGCATCGTGACGGAGCCGTTTCCGGACTGCCTGCTTGAGCACAATCCAAAATGGACCGCCGAGGTATTTGTCAATATTTTAGAAAATGCAGTCAAGTATTCCAAGAACGGAAGCCAGATCGAGATTCAGGTCAGGCCGCTGGAATTGTTTACGGAGATCCGGTTTCGGGATCACGGGATCGGGATCCGGAAGGAGGAGCAAAACCGGATCTTCCAGCGCTTTTACCGGAGCCGGGATGTAGAGAACCGGGAAGGGTCAGGGATCGGCCTGTATCTGTCCCGAATGATTCTGGATAAGGAAAAGGGCTACATGACGGTCGCGTCGGAATACGGAAAGGGAAGCTGTATTTCCGTATTCTTACAAAACTGTCAGAATTGAGTGGGGATTTTGTCAGTACAATGAAAGATTTGCCTGTTATTCTGATAAGGAACTGTAGGAAATAGATGTTCCAGAAGAGCATTCTCGGAAACTCTTTGTACCCAGATTTGTGAGATGATTTTTTGTCAGGAGTGCACAAATTTATGAGGCGTACGTGGAGCGTACGTTGATTAAATTTGGGCGCTCCTGGCGGAAAATCAGCCATAAAGATGGGTGCAAGGGAGTTTACGAGAGTGCTCCACAAAAAATGGGGTGAAAAAATGGATGTATTGCAGGTGAATCATGTAAGCAAACAATATGGAGAAAAAGAGAATGCGGTCCATGCATTGAGAGACGTTTCCTTCCGCATCGGACAGGGAGAGTTTGCCGCCATCGTAGGGACTTCCGGCTCCGGAAAGTCCACGCTGCTGAATCTGATCGGCGGTCTGGATGTGCCTTCCGGGGGAGAGATCATCATAAGGAAGCACAATATCGCGGGCTTGAAACGAAAGGAGCTGACCATCTTCCGGCGGAGAAATATCGGATTTGTGTTCCAGAATTACAGTCTGATGCCGGTCCTCAACGTGTATGACAATGTGGCCCTCCCGGTGACCTTTGACAAGGGAAAATATGTGGATCACCCTTATATTGAAGGTCTGCTCCGGGAATTGGGGCTGTGGGAGAAGCGGAAGCGTTTTCCCAATGAGCTGTCCGGGGGTCAGCAGCAGAGGGTGGCGATCGCCCGGGCGCTGGCTAACAAGCCGGCCCTCATCCTGGCCGATGTAAACTGGACTATGGTTTTTGACTGTATATAGCGTATATTGTGTTTAAAATGATGGAATATAGCTACTTGATACACAAGGCATAGGGAAAAATGTGTATGAAGTAGAGGGAATAAATGTAATGACTGGCAGGGAGGAATAGACTTCGGATGCTGGTTTTTTTGTTGGAGAGAAATCATAGGGTAGGTAGGAATGCACAGTTTTAAACACAGATTATTGGTACATTTTATGGATTGCTTTCCAGCAGGAAAGTGGTATCGTATGATGCTTGATGTAGGATGTATCTTTAAAAAGAAAAATACATATATAAAGATTCAGGTAGAGGAAGGAATATGACAGTCACATATCAGGGAGAAACATATCAGACTATTAAGTCGTTAGCAGAAGCCTATCAGGTGGATTATGCACATTTAAGGAAACTGCTGAAAGAAAAGTGGCCTGTGGAAGATGCCATGAAGATCTGTAGGGACAGAATCCCAGGCAAGGGAAGGCTATATGAATACAAAGGAAAATACTACCGTTCACCAAAACTGCTGGCTGAAGAGAATGGGCTGCCCTGGAACTCTTTATCGCACTTTTTAGTCCGGTGTGATTCCGTGGAAGAAGCAGTCCAAAGATGCAGGGAACAGCAGGAAAACAGAGTCATACTGTGGGGGAGGGAATATCAGAGCAGATATGAACTGGCTGAAATGTTCGGCCTGAGTTATGCCTCCATTTCCTATGGGATGAACTGTAAAAAAATGAGCCTGGAAGAGGTAGTACGGGAACTGTTAAAAAGGGAACCCATCCAATTTGAAGGACAGACATACCAGACGATCGTAGAACTGTGTGCCAATTACCAGGTACAGCCCTGCAATGTGATGGAGCGTCTTTCCCAAGGAAAAACTTTATATGAGGCTGTCTACCAGCCTGTGAGGAATAATGGGAAAGTAAATGAGATGGAGTATGAGGGCAGGATATTCCAGAATGCGGCAATCCTGTGCAGGGAATACTATATCTCAAAAATACTGGTAGCCGGACAGAAGCGTTACGCAGAGGGAAAATCATTTCTGGAATGTTTCCGGCTGGTTAAGCAGCTGCGGGATGAGTCCGGCTGGCCAAAAGATCAAATGTTTTCTTTCATACCACGCTGTAAGATTGAAGGAGTATTCTATAAAAAACTTTCTGATTTCTCAAGAACCATCGGGATGACAGACGCGCCGATCACTACTTATAAATCCAAACACAACTGTTACGACCTGATCGAAACTTTACAAAAAATGCAGAAAGACCGTATCCCGGCATATAGAACGGAATACGGTCTTTTGACATATACGCAGGCATGGAAGATGCATTATTCCTATGAAGAAATCAAAGCGCTCCCCTATATAAAGGAAGGAATTCCAAGATACCCGAAGCTGCAGGAATTTGATTTTGAAAGAGACAGCATGGATATCCTGCGCAGATGCGAAGAACTGTTTGGGAGAAAACCGAAAAGCAGAAAAAGAGAAGCCGGGAGGTAATCCATGCTAAAGTTATGAGAAATGCATATTTTACGACGGGATGTTAAACGGCGAAAGGATTTGTAAAAATAGAAGAGTGGTATAGTGTTATGTTTGATGCGGGCATGGAGAAGTATATTCTATGTACTAAACTGGTGCCGGATGCCGGTTTTTTTGCTGGGCAGAAAGCATGGCGGAGGGAGGCTATAGAAAAATAAAAAAAGATAAGAAAGGTGGTTTGATATGGGAAAAGAGATTACAGCGATAAACAAGGATACCTTCTGGCACTTCATTGAAGAAGCAAAGGAGCAGTGCGGGAAGGATATGGATGCAATGGTTTCCTGGCTAGAAGGACGGCTATTAAGCATGCAGCCGGAACAGGTTCTGAAGTTCCATACAGTCCTGCATGGGTATCGGGATGCGGCTTACAAATATGGGCTCTGGACCGCAGCCTCGCTTTTGATGGATGGCTGCACGGATGACCTGTTTATTGATTTCAGGGCATGGCTGATCGCCCAGGGGAAAGCGGTTTATATGGCCGCTTTAGAGAATCCGGACTCGCTTGCGGAAGTAGAGCAGTATGGGGATTGTGAATTCGAAATGTTAAGCTATGTTGGAAATGATGCCTATACGGAACTGACCGGGCGGGACGTCTATGAGGATTATACGGCTGAAATGAGGGACCAGATGCTGGCAGAAGTATCCGGGGAGATCAAGTACCATCCAATGATTGAATATCCGCTGGAAATACGGGATGCGGTGGCCGTGTATCCGAAGCTTGGCGGCAGGTTTGTAACAAGATATGGTATCCAGTGCTTCTTTATGGGCTCCACGTGGAATACGTCTCTGCCGGGGATGAAGGAGCTGGTAGAAAAAGGGGCGGATGAGGCGCGGAAATTTCGGAGGAAACAACAACGGAAAACCCGTGATAAGAAGAAAAAACAGGATGGGCAATCCAGATAGCTGTGTATCGAAAGCAGGAAAATAATTCTTGAATACAAACATAAGTTCTGCTATGATATAGTACATCAATGGAAAGTTGGGGAAGAGGAACATGAGTGAAAGGAATGTATTTGAAGAATGCCCTGTTTACCAGTCGGGACGTTTCTGCTTAAGAAAAATGAGGATGGAGGATGCGGAGGGGCTTTTCCAATGCTACAGCAACCTGGAGGCCGCAAAGTATTTTAACGGTGACTGCTGCGGCGATGATTTTTACTATACGGATTTCAGCCGGTTTGTGAAATGCATGGAATTCTGGGAGAGCCGATACCAGGAAAAGGATTTTGTCCGTTTTACAGTCGTCCATCAAAGCACAGGGAAGATTGCGGGGATGGCGGAGGTCTGTCCCTCTTATAAATATTCGGCCGATGGTTCCTGCATGGGGATCCTGCGGCTGGATCTTCTGCCGGAATACGAGGACAGGGAAGAGATCCAGGAACTGATGGAATTGCTCCTGGCCCATGTGTATGAAGATTTCCATGTCCGTTCCGTGATCATGAAAGCGCAGGAGGACGCATGGATCCGGAGAAGTGTACTTAAGGGGCTGTATTTTGTCCCAGCCCAGGATGAGTGCAGTATTCCATTCAAAGATTATTTTATCCGATATTGAAGCAGACCGAAATATAGAAAAGTGGATAGGGAAAAGCATGTCAAAGACAGCAGATACAGTGCGGCCTTCCGGCCAGAGGAACTGTATCTGCTTTTTGTTTTCCATGGAATGGACCAGGCTTTTGTGCCATCTGCACAGTTCCAGAAGGGAAGGATTGGTAGGTTCTGTGAATGGCTTTTCCTTTTAGATCCTGGTATCATGTCGTACTTGAAGCAGAGAAGATTTGGAAAAGAGGAGGAAGGCAAAACGCGGAGCGTTTTTTAAGATGCCTTCCGACGACATGCCGCCGAACGCAGTGAGGGGGCGATACCTTGAAGGAAGAAGGCAAAACGCGGAGCGTTTTTTTAGATGCCTTCTGACGACATGCCGCCGAACGCAGTGAGGGGGCAATACCTTGAAGGAGGAAAATGAAATGCTGGAATGCGACAGAGATGAACAGTGGAGGGAAGTGCTGTCACTATGGGTAGACCGGAAAGTAGTCACGTATCTGAAAGAAAACCATTCCCGGTTTGAAGCAATCCTGAGTGAGCAGAGCCAACTGGCTGAAAAGTATCCTGTGATCACTCCGTTTCTGGATGGGGAAGGAGCCATGGAACTGACGGCTGAAGAACATCAGGCGGTCAAAGGATACCTGAACCTGCGGGAAGATTCAGAACTTTTGATCCGGGAATATCACTACTATTTAGGTCAGGCCATGAATATTCCGGGGCTGGAGGAGTTTGGCATCCATCGGGATGGGAAACAGGAAGCAGGAAAAAACAGGACAAGCAAGCTTTTGGATCTTCTGGCCGGGAACCGGATTGAGGAAGCGGACCAGATGTTCCGTTCCTACAATCCGGAGTACCGGATGAGGGCGGAGATGGAATCGGAGGCACAGAAAGTGGTCAGCAACCTGCGAAAATCGGAGAAATTGAAACATGCTATTGACAACTATGTGGATGCCATCCATGGACGCTGGCTCCTGTTCACGAAACTTTTCTATCAGTATGCAGTGGAAGAAATTTTAAACTCATCAAGGGAAGCCAAAGAACAGGGGAATTCTTGAAGAAGGGAGAAAAAAATATGGCATTACAGGAACCACTAAAGGGAACAGCCAGGATCAAACGAAACTCATGGCGCAGAGGAAACGGATCCTACAGCTCCAGGGGGGAGCTCCGCGCCGGGATTTCGAGAAACAAAAAGATACTGAACCGAAAAGTGAGGCGTAAATCTAAGGTACTTCTGCAGAATTCGGATTACAAAAAGATATGCAAATCAAGCATGATGGTAGACTTTTCCTGATCCGCAGCCCTGCATAAGCAGCACGGCCATTTTGGGGCAGCTTGCTTATGCGGGGCTTTATCATTTATAGTATGCAGAAGGCCGCCAGCGGCAGCTTTTCTGCGATGGCATACGAAACGGAGGTTGTGTATGAAAGAAGAACAGTATCACGCAAAATGTCCCAGGCATATCCGGATTGCGGACGCAGCATATTTGGACAATGATGGGAAGGGCAAGAAGGAATATGAGGCTATTGATTACCAGCCGCCATCAGAGTTTCAAATGGGAATCCTGCTGGAACAATTTCAGGCTCCCTTTGAAAAGGACTGCACCAGGTATGGGGTGGGCCTTTATTTTGCCCCGGAACAATCTCTGGATGCCTGTATGAACCACGAAGCGCCCAGGTGCCGGGGGCTTTCCCAGAGGTGGGCGGAAACCAGGAGCGCCAGCTATATGGTCACGGTGGATGAAAGGCAGGAAACTGTGAAAACAGAGGCAGACGGGATCTGGAGCCAGTACCAGGAATTTTACAGCCATGAGGGAAACGCGCGTAAGACGGAAGCAGCGTTGATCCTCCTTGTGGTGCCGGATGATGAAACATTTGAAGGGATGAGAAGCCTGGTGTATTCGCTTTTTGAAGAGGTACATCCCGTACCGCTGAAAGAGAAACTGCCCGGGAAAGAAAAAAACGGCAAAATGGCAGGGCATATTTCCGTACGGGGAGCCCTTCAGGAACTGCGGAAAGCAGAAACACAGGGGACAGGGCATCCCGGAGAACAAATGTTGCCGAAAGCTGCGGTGAAAAAGCAGGGGAATAAGGAACGCAAAAAGAAGGATCCGGAGCGGTAAGTTCCGGATTCATGTCTGTTCTTCCCTTTCTTTTCCATCAATGAGGTAATCATAGGACACATGGAAGATCTGGGAAAGAGCCTGCAGCTCCAGGTCTGTGACGTACCGCTGGTTTGTTTCGATCCGAGTGATCACATTCTTATCCATATCATAGCCAGCAAGCTGGAGCAGGTAAGACAGATACCTTTGGGAATAATTGTGTTGTTTGCGGAGTTCAATTAACTGATGGCTGATGAGGTTTTTCTCACCGGTCTTTGTTCTTGGTTTTGGCATGATCGTTCCTCCTCGTATTGGTAGCGCCCCCTTACTGTCGTTCGAGGGCATGTTGCCGGAAGGCATGAAAAAAGTGCTACGCATTTGCCTTCTGGCTAGACTTGTCTCATTTTTCGCACTTCCTATAGATTTTAACTGCTGGGAAACGGAATGAAGGTTACAAAAGTGAGACAAGCGGAACAGGAGATATATTTTATATAGAAGACAGAGAGAGGAAGATTGTAAAATAATTGGAAATCAAAGAAAAATTCCGCAAAAACATAGAAATTAAATGAATCAGAGCAGGCAGGAATTTCGCACAGGAGATATCCTGCTTTCATAACTTAGTATTGTTGCGTAAAAGTCACTGGCAGGTTTTCTTTAAATTTAGAAGGAGGTTGACAGGTTTGGAAATGAGTGTGTTTGAGCTTCTGGCGATCGCACGGGAGACGGCAGGCGCGGACTATGTCAAGGGAGACCATATCTTATGTAAAAAGCGGTATGCCGAGGATACGGAACATATGCTGGAATTTCGGATATTGAGCGGCCAGGAACCCTATGGAAAGTCAGGAGATTACTGCCGCCTGTTTTTGACGGGAGAAGCGTACCGCCAGATGCGGGAAAAGGAACGGCAGAAGAAAATACGGATCATCCGCTACGCAAGGGTCAGGGAAAACACCCTCGCATATGGGCCGGCTGCAGGGCAGCCGGCTTCCAGGGGGAAGTAACCCCTACCGGCTGGAAAGAAAAAGTGTTCGGAATCGCCGCTTTTCTCCCTGTCTCCAGCTCTCTCACACCGGGTATTTCATAAAAAGTGTTCGGGAACCGCAGGTGGGAGCCTGCCTGACACTGCGCTTCAAGTTCAAAAAATATTTCTGATCACATTCCACAAAGATAGGATTACAAATAAATATAGCAACAAGATGGGTAATTCCTTACTGGCTGTAAGGGATATTGACCATAAATATATTGTAGTAGAAAGGAAGTGATGCCCATGGTAATTGGAATCGACCATGGTTTTTATGCCATCAAGGGATCCCATGTGGTGTTCCCCAGCGGGCTTACCGCTTATGATTATGAGCCGTACACCATGCAGAATGTCCTCCAGTACGAGGGAAAATATTATGTCTGCGGTACCGGACGGCAGGCGTTATTGAAGGACAAGACGGTCAATGACAATTACTATCTTCTGACCATGGCGGCGCTGGCACAGGAGATCCGGTGCCGGAAAGCAAAGAACCAGACGGAGATCGTCCTTGCGGCAGGTCTGCCCCTGGCTGGTTTCGGGAGGGAGAAGCAGGCGTTCCGGAATTATCTGCTGCGTGACCACCAGCCGATGTGCTTCCGGTATGATGATGAAAAATACCGGTTATGGATCCGGGATGTAAAGCTGTTCCCACAAGGTTATTCCGCCATTGCCCTGCATCCGGAGTATGTGAAGGAAGAGCCTTCTGTCCTGCTTGCCGATATCGGGGGATGGACGGTAGACCTGATGCGTCTGGACAATGCGGTTCCCAATGCGGCCACATGCCGCAGCCTGGAGCTGGGAGTCATCCGGTGCATGGACGAAGCCATGGAGCAGGTCCGCCGGAGGACAGGGCTGTCCGTAACAGATATCCAGATCGAGCGTGTCCTAAACGGGAGCGCCTGCAGCATGGACCAGACCGCAAAAGAGATGATCCAAAGACATGGCCGGATCTACACGGAGCGGATCTTGTCCTCCATCCTGGAGGCGGGGTTTGATTTCAAAGCAATCCCTGTGGTCTTTATGGGAGGCGGCGCTTCCATCATAGAACGCCATATCAAGCCCCAGGACGGGCTGTGCCGGGCGGTATTCCTGACAGATGTCCATGCCAATGCTGCCGGGTATGAACGGATCGCTGAGCAGATGCAAAAAACATGAGCCGGCCGGTGTTCTCTTTCCGGCCCAATCCGGAGAACCCGGAACATCGGAAAGCATGGGAAATCCTAAAAAATGTCCCGGAAGGGCAGAAGAACCTGTTCCTTGTGCGGGCGATCCTGCAGAAGGATCAGGCGCGGCATCTGGAAGAAATGATACGGAAAGCTGTCCGGGAAGGACTGGAGGAAGTCCGGCTGGAAAAGAAATCCATACCGGTAGAGCAGGATCCCCCGGGGGTAGAGATCCCAGAACCGGAGATACCGGATCAGATGCTGGATTTTCTGTCCCGGATAGAATAAGGACGGGGAAGGGAGGTGGTGCCGTTTTGAGGGAAGATTAAAAAATATGCCATTGCCAGGTATGCTGCATTTCCGACCATCATATTTGTTGGGTATTGTGAATGGATATCCATGAGGGTTTCAAGTATCCTGTATATAACAGGAGGGAGGCAAATGCGAAGCATTTTTTAAATGCCTTCCGACGATATGCCGCCGAACCAACGGTAAGGGGGCGCTACATTATTTAAAAGAAAAGGAGGAACCCACATGGCAGAGATGAAGAACATCTGCGGGAAGATCCCGCTGGAACTGCATACAAAAGTAAGGCAGGAAATTGAACAGAGGGAGATCAGCACACAGCAATTCATACAACAGGTCATTGAAGAACATTTCACAGAAAAAGGAGGACAGGTCAGCATGGCAGTAAGGACAGTGGCGGTACAGGTATCAGAGGAACTCTTCGCAAGATTTAAGGCGGCGGTAGCAAAGAAGGGATGCAAACAGAAGGACTTTTTGATCGCATTGATCGAAAAGGCGATTGAAGAGATCGAGGCGGAATTCGGGGAAGAACAGCATCCTGCGGAATCGGAGGAAGAGACGCAGATGGAAGAGCCACCTGCGGAGCAGGAAGAGGAATCCGGAGAAGCAGAGACCGAAGAAGCAGAAGAACCGGAGGAAGATGAGATTGGGGAAGCAGGAGAAACGGTAGAGCCGGACGCAGGAGAAACTGAAGAATCAGAGGAACTGGCAGAGTCAGAAGCCGAAGGAGCAGAGGACGCTCCGGAAGGGGAATCCGAAGAGTCAGCGGATGCGGAAGAACCCGAGGAATCTGAAAATAGCGAAGCACCCGACTCGGAAACGGATAACACAGACGAATCGGAGTGGGAAGCAGACGATACGGCCACAGAAGAATAGGAATCGGATCAAGGGGCTAAAGTGAAAGCAGTATAATCATAAAGAAGAAACGGTATGGAATGAACGCCATACCGTTTTTTTCTGCATAGAAGCAAGGAGGGACAGGATGGATCTCAAAGAGCAATTCTATGGAACGGAGATCGAGATGACAGGGATCACGAGGAAGCATGCCGCTGAGGTGGTCTCGGAAATGTTCGGTACTTCCATTTACCACAGGAGCTCCTATGATTCCTGGTGTCTGTTAGACCGGGAAGGAAAAGAATGGAAATTCGTGTCTGACAGCAGCATCAATCCGGAGCGGAGAGCCGGTAGACAGATGGTTCCGGCAGGTTTGGAATACTGCACGGAAATGGTAAGCCCCAAGCTGGCCTATGAGGAAATGGGAAAGCTGCAGGAAGTGGTGCGCTGTTTGCGAAGAAATGGAGCCAGGGTAAATTCCTCCTGTGGCCAACACGTGCATGTGGATGCCTCCAACCATACGGCAAGGAGCCTCAAAAACGCATTGACGATCATGTATTCCAAGGAAGATATCCTGTTTAAAGCATTGAAGGTGCAGACGGAAAGAGAAGAAGAATACTGCCGGAAAGTACGCCCGGCGGTATTGGAGAAGATCCGGAGGATGCCAAACAGCAACATTTCAATGGAAAAGCTGAAACGGGCATGGTATGAGGGCGGGGATTACAGCGGCCAGCATTATAATTGGTCGAGGTATTATGCGCTAAATCTCCATGCGGTGTTTTCAAAAGGCACCCTGGAATGGCGGTGTTTTGAGAGTACCCTCCACGCAGGGAAAGTGCGGGCGAACATCACGCTCGCGCTTGCCATTTCCGCCCAGGCGATCAACCAGAAATGTACCCATATGAAAAAAACAGAGATCACGGAAAACCCGTGTTTTACGTTCCGTACCTTCCTGCTCCGGCTGGGGCTCATCGGGCCGGAATATAAAAATGTCCGGGAGCACCTGCTGGAAAACCTGGAGGGCGACCCTGCATGGAGGTATGACAAGAGTACATACAAATGCTTACAGAAAAAAGATGTGGGAGTGGAACGGTAGAGCTGAACAATTACAAATATGTGAAGAAATAAAACAACAGAAGGAAGGTGCGAAACATAGAGAACCAATTTTATTTTGCCTATGGCAGTAACATGAATCTGGAGCAGATGGAATACCGGTGTCCGGATGCCAGGGTGGTGGGAACTGTCCGTCTGGAAGATTACCGCCTTGCGTTTTGCGGGAGGCCGGCAGGAAATGGGGTGGCGACCATTTTCCCGGAGGAAGGAAGCCAGGTGGAAGGTGTATTATGGGAGATCACGCCGGAATGTGAAAAGAGCCTGGATGGATACGAGGGGTATCCGTATCTATATGGAAAGCAGACAGTCCGTGTGCGGAATAAAGCAGGAATGCAGATGGATGTAATGGCGTATGTCATGAACGCACCCTACAAGGATACCCTGTCCAGCCCGTCAACCCTATATCTCGAAGGGATTTTAGATGGGTGCAGGCAGAATGGGATGCCGGTAAAACCCATCCGGGACGCAGTGAGATGGACAAAAAAGGAAGCGGCAAAGACAAAGAAACGCCACAGGGATATGGAAAGATAAGATTCAGATAGACGATTAGAACTGAGAAAAAGGAGAATACAATGACATTTCATAAAATGAGAACAAGGCTTGCGGCCTTCGGGCTGGCATTGGTCATGGGGCTGTTCCCGATGGGGAGTGTTTCCCCTGCCTATGCAGCAGAGGAACCGGCCGGCCAGCAGGAAAATGTGACACCAGAGAATACGGAAGAAGAAAACGCACAGAAAACCATCCAGGCACAGCACCGTGTCGTAGCGGAGGATCTTACAATAAAAGTGAATGACAAAACTTTTTCGATAGGAACCAGCCTGGAAGGAATCCGGTTTGACCCGGAACAGGATGCGGTTTCTTTCTATAAGGTCGTGGGGGATGATGGAAGCGAATACCAGCCCTACAAGGCAGGAACCTATACCGCCAGTTATCTGGTCACGCCCAAAGACCAGCAGGAGTGCTACGTGGTCACCCGTAAGATCATTTTGACGGATACGGAAGGCATGGCAAATGGATCAGATAATGGTGGAGATAAGCAGAAAACGGATACCGACCCAGAGGACGGGCCGGAGTCGGATACCGATATAGGAGCAAAAAAAGACTCGGAACTGAATCAAGACTCAGAGTCAAAAAAAGACCCGGAATCTGATCAGGATTCAGAGTCAAAAAAAGACCCGGAATCTAATCAAGATTCAGAATCGAAAAAGAATACAGAACTGAATCAGGATTCAGAAACAAAGAAGAATGAGGAGCTTGATCAAGATTCAGAAGCAAAGAAAGATGCAACCTCCGGGGAAAAAACGGAGAGCAGGCCGCAGGGTACAGCAAAGGTGAAGATCACGGTCAGTGGGAAAGAAGATACGGAAGAATCCCTGTCCAAGCTGCAAAAAGACCTTGCGGAGGGAAAGATGATGATTGTTTCCGCAGCCGGAAGCACTTTCGAATCTACCGATCCGGTTGTAAATTTAGAGAAGGGAGATACTGTCCGGTATCCGGATCCTCTCGGGGATTCTGAGACCAGCTGGTTCCAGGTCAATGGCAGGGTTGCCTATTGTCTGGAAAACCAGAAGCCAGCCGCTTTCTCCGTAGATACCGTTTCCGCTATACTGGATTCCAATGAGAACCTGCAGAAAGTTTTATACTATGGATATGGCGGTAAAGGAGATTTAACCGGGGAAGCCCTTTCCGGAAAAAGTGAGGAAGAGAAATATGTATATACCCATATCGCAGCGAACTACGCATATATAGGTGACGCTGGGCTTATGGGATGTACGCAGGAGGATCTGGCAAAAGCGGGCGTAATGGATTATATTGATTTTCTATCCCAGCAGGAAAACCCGCCCAGTAACAGGCTGTCGCTCTCCGCTACCTCTGTAGATGCCATCCAGGACGGTGACCTCCAGAAAACACCCGAGATCCGGTTGGATGGGGACAGCAGGAATGATATCGAGATCAGCGTCCCCGAAGACATTACCTGTTATAACGTGACCAGGGAGGAATCGGCCACCAATGGAACCATAAAAATCTATGGCGGCGATTCGTTCTGCCTTTCCGCCAAAATGGATGTAGACGGGCAGTATGATTCCGGGGGGTTGATTTGTTCCATAAAAGATGGCTGGAAGCTTTTGGCGTTGGCCTCCGGAGAGGGAAAAGAGGAGATCGATGTTTATGAATCCCCGTCCGCAGAGCCGGTTCGTTTCACTGTGAATTGGCTGGAGCAGGCAAAGATCAGCCTGCTGAAAAAAGACCAGGATACAGACGATCCAGTAGTGGGGGCAGTATATGGCATTTATAAAGATTCCCAATGCAAGGAGCTGCTGATGGAAATGCCGGAGACCGGGGAAAACGGAAAAACAGCCAGTGGGTATTTTGATACGGAATTAAAGCAGGTTTATGTAAAAGAGCGGAAAGCGCCGGAGAAGTACCTGCTGGATTCCAATGTTTATCCAGTGGATGTGGAAAATCAAAAAGAGATCGAACTGACGGTTTATGATATCCCTGAAAACACGGAGCAGGAAAACAAGCCAACGGAAATACATGCCACCAAGATCGACGCAGTCACCGGGGAGCCACTGGAGGGTGCTGTGCTGCAGTTGGCGGATGAAAAAGGAAACCTGATCGAAGAGTGGACAACTACAAAAGAAGCCCATGTAATCTATGGGCTGCCGGAGGGAGAGTACATCCTGCATGAAAAAATGGCGCCCTATCAGGAGGGCTATGTATCGGCATCCGATCTCACGTTCCAGGTATCGGAAGAAAGCGTGGCAGAGATGGAGATGAAGGATGAATACTCTAAAATAGAGTTTTCTGTTCAAGACCAGACCACAGGGAAAACACTTCCGGGCGTCACGTTACAGATCGTTGGCCAGGACGGCAATGTCCTGAAGGAATGGGTCACAGACGGTAAACCGTACCGTGTGGAGAAGCTTCCGGTAAATGAGGAATTGACCCTGCGGGAAACCGCTGTGCCAAAGGGCTATGTGATTTCAAAGGAAGCGAAATTCATGGTAACGGATACGGAGGAAATCCAAAGCATAGAAATGAAAAATACCAGAGGGTCAGACACTACCTCCGCATCAGGAAACACCTCTGCTCCAAAGACAGGGGATGCGCTGCATTTGTTTGCGGTATTTCTTTTCGCAGGTCTGTTCTCATTCCTTGTGCTGGCAGTGCTGCTGATACGCAGGAGAAAAAGATAGTGTCAGGAGGAAGAATAGATTCGGCAGGGTGAATATTCGGAGATGTCTGAAAGTGCGGGAAAAGTGCAGAATCTGAAACACAGAGAGCTTCTTCCCGGAAGAAGTGTTTGAAAGTACTGGAAAAGTGCAGAATTTGAGACAAGGCGTGTTCTTTCTCGGAGCAGGAACCCAGAGAAGTGTGTTCGAAAGTACCCGAAAAACGCGGAATCTGAGACAAGGCGTGTTCCCCTTCCAGAGGAAGTGTTCGAAAGCACCCAAAAAGTGTAGAATCCGAGACAAGAAGTGTTCTTTTTCAGAGAAAGTGTTCGAAACCGCATCTCCGAACCAGAGCGCAACGTTCCGTTTACTCTTGCGGTGGAGATGAAGCGAACAGATATCAATTTTAGTTTTTGGTTAAAAAATGTTGCCACAAAACAGCGATAAAAATACCAGGCAGGAGATGTCCTTTTACACAAGGAATTTCTCCTGCCTTTTTTGAAAGGAAGGTGTCGGTTATGAGACGATTTTATACAGCGGAATCGGTGACGGAAGGGCATCCGGATAAACTCTGCGACCTGATCGCGGACAGCATTCTGGATGAATGCCTGAAGCAGGATCCGGAGGCAAAGGTGGCCTGTGAGGTACTGGCTACGAAGGGGAATATCCTGATCGCCGGGGAGATCACCAGCAGATATGAACCCTACGTGTTCTGGACGGCAAAGGAAGTCCTGGAGAAGGTGGGATACCCAGCCGGAGAGATCCACATGGATGCCCGGATCCATCACCAGAGTCCGGATATCGCAGGGGCGGTGGAATACCCGTGGGAGAAACGGAAAGGGATGCGGGAACAGACTTTTGAAATGGAGTACGGCGCAGGAGACCAGGGAGTCATGATCGGTTATGCCTGCGAGGAAACCCCACAGAAGATGCCCATGCCAGTGGTGCTGGCAAACCGGATCACGGCGGAATTGTCCGCCTGCAGGAAGAGCCGGTATATCCAAGGAATCCTGCCAGATGGGAAAGCCCAGGTGACCGTGGAATATGAAAACGGAAAACCCGTCCGTCTGGACAGCGTGGTGGTCTCCTGCCAGCATGAGGAAGAGAAGGATTTGCGGATGCTGGAAAAGGAAATCCGGGAGAAAGTACTTCTTCCGGCACTGCGCCTGCTCCCTCCGGATGG